>CAYGKE010000206.1:0-2509 GCA_964350465.1 uncultured Hyphomonas sp. | reverse complement strand
CCCGATGCCGCGGGCGATCGCTGGCGGCAATGGCTTGACGGCTTTCCCGTTGTAGACATGGTCTCGTTTGGCTCTTCGCGGTTCGTGACGCTCGCGGAAGGTGAGGTTCTGTCGGCGCGTCCCATCGAACTCGATCCCCGTGCGCATGCGATCGGGTGGCGCACAGACGGAACGGTTGCGGCAGAGTATCCGCTTCTCGCGTCCGGCCCCGCGGGCCTGGGCTGGATCACGCTCGCTGGGGCGTGGCCAGCAGCATCGGGTGACGACCCAACGGAGCTTGAGCGGAGCTTCGTCTCGGCTGCGTTCCGGGATCATCTGGAGATGAGCAACAACGCGATCGATTCGGCAACGGCTCAGCCACCGGCAGCGCGCAACGCATTCGGTTTCGGTACGGACACAGACGACGATGCGATCCTGCGCGAGGTCGATGCCATTGTCGAAACCCAGGCCGTCGGGCTCTCGGCCTTGCTGTTCGTCGCCGGCCTCTCGCTTGGACTTGCTGTGCTTGTTGGGCCGCTCGATTATATGGTGCTGGGGCGCTTGAAACGCCGCCATCTCGCATGGGCGAGCGTACTTATCTGGTTGGCCGGCGTCTCGGTCATCGCGTTCGTTGCGCCCAGACTCATCCGCGTGTCGGATTCGTCTGTGTCGCGGTTCGAGATCGTTGATCTCATAGCGTCAAATCTCGCGATTCCTCGGGGTGATCTACGAAACTCGGCCACGATGATGGGCGGACAGCCCCCGGCCTGGCGGTCCGGCGTGACCGTTCTGTACGCCGGCTCGAAGGACCCGTTCGCGTTCTCGGCTGATACCGGCGGCGGCGCATGGCGCCCACTCGTCTCGGCTGACTATTGGAGCGGGATCACGCGTGTCGGTATGACTCTTGCGCAGCCTGCTGCATCGGCCGATCCGTGGGCGCCGCGTGGCGTGCGGCCTGTCTCGATTCCTGCGGGCACCTGGTCCGCGACCGTCTTGCGCGATGCCGGATCGTCGTCGGTGCGGCCGGGTGTCGCGCTCCGCCGTGATGCAGCCGGATGGGTGGTTGATTTGACTGGTCTCGCACTATCGGCGGGCATCGAGGGCGCCACACTGACCATCGGCGACGCGGTCTTCCACCTTGCTGAGGCGGTCAACAGCACCGAGCCGTTGGTGTTTCCGCTGGAAGCGGGTCAGAAACTCGAGGCGTACTCGGGTACGACGCGTCGTCTCTCACGCATGCTTCTTCAAACCGAGCCGGCTCGCCGGGATCCATCGATCGATCGACTGCTCCAGTCGGGTTGGGCGTTGATCGAACTGCGGATCCATGATGGCCCGACCGATCCGGCCTTCGATGTCGAAGGGTCATCGGATCAACGCACGGAAGCGATCTGGCGGATCGTGCTGCCGATCGGATCAGCATCGGACGCTGCTGCGGCGGAAGGGGTCGGCGGATGATCGAACTGACGAACATCACCAAGCGATTCGGAAAACTGACCGCGGTGGACGATCTTTCGCTCTCGCTCGGCGCGGGGGAAGTCTTCGGCTTCATCGGCCCGAACGGGGCCGGCAAGAGCACGATGATGAAGATCCTCGCGTGCCTGCTCCGGGCTGATTCGGGCGTCGCGACCGTGGATGGGCTGGATGTGAACCGCGATGGGAACGAGATCCGCCGACGGATCGGCTACATGCCAGACTTTCTCGGTGTGTACAGCGATCTGACAGTAGATGAATACCTGCACTTCTTCGCGGCCGCGTTCAAGCTGCCACGGTCGGTGCGTCGTTCAACCATCGACGGCGTGCTCGAGCTGACCGATCTGACAGAGAAACGCACCGCGATGGTGGACAGCCTGTCTCGTGGCATGCAGCAGCGTCTCGGCGTCGCGCGAGTGCTCGTGCACGACCCAAAGGTGCTGCTGCTGGACGAACCGGCGAGCGGGCTTGATCCCAGAGCGAGGATCGAGATGCGCGAGCTGCTGACCGAGTTGGGCCGGATGGGCAAGACACTGATCGTGTCGAGTCACATCCTGAGCGAGCTCGCTGAGATGTGTACCTCGATCGGGATCATCGAACGGGGGAAACTGCTGTACGCCGGCGCGATCACCGATGCATACGCCCGTGCCGGTCGCGGACATCGTGTCACCGTCGTCCCCGAGGAATCAGACACTGCCCAGCCGCTGGAGTCGATCGCCGAGATGCTCTCCCGTGGCGGCCGCGTATCGTCTGCGTCTGTCCGTGATGGAACGCTGTTGGTGACCCTAGCCCCGGGCCAGGAGAGCCATCATTTTCTGATCGAACAGTTGATCGGAATGGGCGTGCGGATCGCGTCGTTCTCCGCCGAGGCGCCCCGTCTCGAAGACGCGTTCCTTCACCTCACCGAGGGCCGAGTCCAGTGAGTCGGCGGCGTCGCACACTGCATCGAATCCTGAGCGTTGCTGCTCTACCCGCAACATTGGCGATGAATCCGATTCTGCATCGTGAACTCAAGGTTGCCGGCCGGCTCAGGTGATCAGGAGACCAGGACGGCTACCAC
>CAYGKE010000205.1:0-2516 GCA_964350465.1 uncultured Hyphomonas sp. | reverse complement strand
GTCGTGCTACCGCCGCCGCCGCCACATGCGGCCAGACCGATGGTCGCAAAGACCAGTCCCAACGCCGTTGCAGCGCCGCTAAAACCAGATGTGCGAATGGATGTCTTCATAATGTCTCCCCAGAAGGCCCCAGCAGGTTTTATGTAGAACGTTAAAGCAGATATAACTGATTTGCGATCAATTCGAACTCACAAATACATCATGTTGCGTCCCGCTGAACCGGCGCTGAACCTGTACTGAACCGTTATTGACCCGCTTATCCCGCTTCTATCCACACGCCGGTCCGCCGCTCAATCAGACGGCCTGTCCCCAATCTATCCAACAAAAAACAGCCAGCCCGGATAGGTCCAGACTGGCTGTTTCAGTGATCTCAAATCGAGCAGCGCCTTAGATAAAGGCATAGCCTTTGGCATTGATATAATTAATCAACTCGTCTCGGCGGCGACCCGGATCAGGGTGCGTCGACATGAATTCAGGTGGGCGCTGACCAGCGCTTTTGGCATCCATCAGGTCCCACAGGCGCGGGGCCTCTTTGACGTCATAGCCAGCCTTGTGCATGTAATCGACACCGAGCTTGTCGGCTTGCAATTCATGTCCGCGGCTATATGGCAGTAGGACACCGAATTGCAGCGCCGCGCCGCCCAATGCGGCGATCTCGTTACCATATTTGCGGCCGGTCTCAGTCTGCGCAATCGCAATCGAGCCAGCGACAAGCGCGGCCTGACTGACCATTGAGACCGACATACGTTCGGAGGCATGGCGCCCGGCGACGTGGCCAAGCTCATGGCCAAGCACCGACGATATCTGGTCGTCATTCTCGGTCAGTTCGGTGATACCGCGGAACACGCCGACCTTGTTGCCCGGCATGACGAAGGCGTTGACATCATCGGTGTCAAACACTGCAACATCCCAGTCTTCCTGGTTCCAGGCGCGGCCTGAAGCGCTGGCGGCTGTCGCGCCATCGGCGACATTGCCCCAGATATTCATTACGCGGTTGCGCAAGGCGCTGTCAGAGGTCACCGGCGTCTGGGCCTTCATATCGCTCCACGCCGACACCGCCATGCCTGCAATCTGCTCTTCACCGAACAGCAGCAGCTGCGACTGGCCGGTCTCGGGATTGGTCGTGCAATTTGTGACAATCGGGATCACCGAGCCACAAGCAAGGCCCTTGATGATGCCCCGGCGCGACATTCGTATCCGCGGTGCATCCTTGAGGACTTCACCATCAAATTCAACGCGCTCAGCGCCTTCAATCATCTCATTATCAATCATGCCACATCTCCCTTCGACGCGTACCCTGGCTGCTTCACGATAAGGGGTAAACCCGAACTCGCGCAACTGCTTGCATGATTAATGGCAATATTGACCTGAATGTAAAATGAAGCCGGTTCTAGGCTTCCTCAGTTTCGGCTTGCGTCAGGCGTTTGGCCTGATTGACCCAGTCTTCACGTCCGACCCTGCCCTTGAAGGAGAGATGTTCCTCGACCCAGCTGGCATGGGCAGGAGACCATTCGGCGATCTGTGCATAAGTCCAAATCCCCAACCCATTCAGGACATCGGCAATTTTCGGCCCGATACCATTGATCGCGGTCAGGTCATCGCCGCCATTTGATGGCCGATCAACCGGTTGCGGCTGTTCGCCCGGAACATCTTCGCCAACCGGTCCAAGCTCCTGCAGCACTGCGTCTGACGGGTGAACAGTTTCGTCTGGCTCGGAGGTCTCCGCTTGGGCACTGTCTTCAGGAACGACACCATCTTCGGGTTCAGTTTCAGCCGCTTCCGCCTGGATTTCGCTGACCTCTTCTTCGACCTCCACCTCCGGTTCAGCCGCAAACTCAGCTGGCTCGTGCTGCTCGCCTTCGTCTTCTTCGGAAAGATCGCTATCTGCCACCACCTCCTCAGCTGTGTCTGCTGCAACGGAAGATGGCTCAGTGTCCTCGACCACGGCTTCCGCGTCGTCACTGCCTTCCTCGAAATAAGCGAGACGCCCTTCAAGATAACGATTGCGCCAACGCAAGCGTGCAAGCTCTTCATCGGTTTGCGACGTATCGACCGGTAATGGGGTCGGCGCAGACGCCGCTGCGCTCACATCGGCCTCAAGCGCAGCGACGCGCTCTTCAAGCCAGGTATTGCGATCCTGCAAGGCTTGATCAGCCTCATTGGTCTGATTGCCTGACCGCGCTTCCAGAGCTTCACGCAGTTCGGCGACTTCAACCTCGCTGCGCGCATGGAGTTCGCGCAGTTTTCCAAATTCTGCGTCCCGCTGATTAAAGGCGGTCTGCAATTGCTCATAATCGGCGGCAGGCACTTGTGCACCGCTCTCACGCTGCTTGCGCTGCGCGGCGTACAAGGCATCAAGTTCGGACTTGGTTTGCAGCAATTCAGTCTTGGCAACGTCGCGGTCAACTTCGGCGCGGCGAACCTTGCCGCTACCAGTCAATCCACGAAAAGCAAATCCGAAGAGAAGTCCCAGCAAACTGGCAGCCGCCAAAGCGATCCAGATATGGGTAATGAGC
>CAYGKE010000204.1:0-2556 GCA_964350465.1 uncultured Hyphomonas sp. | reverse complement strand
GAATGTAACTGAATCGTATTCTGGATCAAGATAACCTAACGAAGCATTGAGTAAAATGCGGTCGGTCAACGGGAACAAGCCTTCAAACTCGATACCAGAGATCGTGGCATCAGCCGTATTACGAATTACTTGAACCACACCAGCGATCGGGTCGGCGAGATTAATCTCGCGTTGCATATCGTCGATTTGATTTTGGAACACGGCACCCGAAATTCGTGAGCCATTCGCTAACTGCGTTTTGAAGCCAACTTCTAGATTCTCAACAGTTTCTTCATCAAATGGACCAGGTCCAAAGTTTACCGTGTCGATTGCAGTGTTGCGCAAGTTGTAACCACCTGAGCGTACACCTTGTGTCCAATGACCATAGATCATTGTCGCATCGCTGTAATCGTAAGTAAGACCGATTTTCGGCGAGAGGTTATCCCATTTCTCATCATCTTCGAAATCGAATGGGCACTGGTTTAACAGGGTGTTACAAGGGCGGTTCACATTACGTACCAACGAGGCGATTTGTGCACTCTTGCGCTCGTCAGTGTAGTTGGCGCCAACGTTCAATGTTAGCTGATCGGTCAGTGAGTAATCCACCGATGCGAACAAGCCAAACGTGTCTACGTTGTACAAACCACCACCATCTTGCGTCAAAGCGAAGAACCCTGGAGGTGCCGCTACGCCGAGCAAGCGACGTTGTTCAGAGTACACCATTTCGCTTTTGTAAACGAATACGCCAGTAGTCAATTGCGCTTTTTCAGTTGCTTGACCAGACCATCTAAGCTCGTTGCTCGTTTGCTCGAACAATAAGCCAGAGGGCGCATGGAACAAGCTGATTGGCGTGGCATCGATGTCGGAGACAGAAGCTGCCTCGTATTCGCGATAACCGAAAATATTGGTTAATGTGCCGTTGGTCGTATCAATTTCCAGTTTGGCGCGGAAGAAATCGGATTGCACATCGTTCGATCCCACCTCATCAATCGATACATCAAAACTATTGCGATCGAAATTGGTGGCCGCATTGCTAATACCTAATCCATTCACATGGTTTTGACTCGCAGGGCCATCGCCCTCTAAGTCAAAATAGTCATAGATCATGGTTAAGCTAACCGAATCGGTTGGCGTCCAGACTACCATTGGGCGCACAGCCGTGGTGTCCGCTTTGCCAATCGCTTGTCCGTCTAGAAGATTTTTAAAGTAGCCATCATCTTGGCTGGTGTAATAGGAGATCTTGGCGGCCCACTGATCATTAATCGGACCTCCAACTGAGCCCATAAGATAGGTGGTTGGTTCTTCGCCGCCGGTTTCCACAGCTGCACGAACTTTACCGCCGAACTCTTCACCCGGTAACGCCGAATTTAGCATTACAGCACCACCGGTTACATTACGACCAAACAAGGTACCTTGCGGACCACGTAGTACTTCGATGCTCTCTAAATCGAATACATCAAATACCACGCCCGTATTCGTACCGATGTATACACCGTCAATAAAAGTACCAACGGTGGGGTCAATGCTCGGAATGGAACTGTTGATGCCGAGGCCACGTACCGAAAAGTTAGCGATACCCGGCGTTGTACCAATGTCGTCGAAAGACACATTGGGTAACCCTACCGCTAAGCTTTCAAGGTCGCGCACTTTCAATACATCGAGTTGATCTGAGCTTAACGCGGTAATAGCCACGGGCACATCAAACGAAGACTCTTCGCGCTTGCGAGCGGTTACTACGATCTCTTCTAACAAAATTGAGGATGCACTGCGGCCTTCACTTTGGGCAAAGGTCGTGCTACTCGCGCCTAGACCCGTGCTCACAGCGATGGCCGCGGTCAACAAGGGCTTGGCGATATTACCAAATCGCTTATTCATAAATCCTCCTCATAAGCAGTTTTAACGCGGTGTAAGCTAAAACAACTTTACGCCGATTACCTTCACCGTTCTTATTTGTTGTGTTAATAACAACAACTGTGCGATGTTCGCAACACTCTTAAAATACCACTAAATGCGTGAAGATACGAAAATAAATTTACGCTTTAAGGTGCGTGTATTGTGATTATTTCCCAACGTGATTTTGGTTGCTTTGTAACTCTAACCTCCGCATCATAAATGAAAGTTCGCAGTGTATTACCTTGAGCCTACAGACGCGATTGCTCGCAGCAGCGGGCTGCTGTGCAATTGATTATTAGCTCGTTTAGGAGGCGCGTTGTAGAATGCAATTAAACGGAGGTTTAACGATATGATATCTAGAATGCTCGGGTTTGCGGCCGCTCTCAGTGGAGCGGTCGCAGGCTCCCAATTACCAGAGTTTTCGCAGCAGTACCGACAACGTTTAGGAGGCGCACTGCAAGAGCTGGAACATGTGGTTGTGCGCTTTGAACAAGACGCGAGCGCCGTGGGCTTGACCGTAGAGTCGGCCTTAACTGAGCTGGAAACCGCCGATCATGAACTGTTCCAACGCCGAGGTTTAAGCATGCGCAGCCACGTTAGTCGCTATCAACAGCTCAAGGCGCAGCAACTCGCGTTCGAGCAACTCGATCCGCTTTACCGCCCGCTCGCGCTTTTACAGGGGTA
>CAYGKE010000203.1:0-2575 GCA_964350465.1 uncultured Hyphomonas sp. | reverse complement strand
GTGTCGGACAAGGCCGCGAAACCCAATCAGGTGTTGCTTACGAAGTCTACGCTGTGAAGACGTCTTGAAGGTGAGAGCCTGTTCAGCTGCCTGAAAGGAATGCTGAGTTTTGTAGCAGATCAAGGCGACGAATGTGTGCTTCGGCGGGCAAAACTGAGCCCTGAATGGGGGTAGGGGCTTGCAGTTTTGACGCTCCATCCGGTGTGTTGGACCATCCGCTATCAGCTGACTGTCTCCAGGCTGCCCCTGGAAAAAGATTTTGATGATTTCAAGTTTGAAGGCACCCCGATCCATGACGCCCTCCTTCATCTCTGTGTTCGAACGTAATGAGTCGCGTCTCGCGCTCGTAAGCAAAAGACGGATGTTTGCAGAAGGAGCGAGCACCCCATACGATATTGGAAAATAGATAGCTAGCCGCTTCGAGCTTGAGACCTTCCGCTTCAACGAACCCCTTTATCCTTGCAACACTATCGGTGATGAATTCCGTTGGACCTCAAAATCATAGCAGCAAGGAAAGAAGCGGGTCATCGTTGGAGAAGCCATTGCCGTTCCCGCTATCGGATTGCGCGATGTCGTCAAGTCTCGAAAAGGTCCGCTTTCGGCAAATAAGCGTTGTCCGCATCGAGAAACCTTACGACTGCTTTTGCTCGCTGAGTTGTCGTGACCGAAGTCCAGCAAACGCCTGTCACTGCCGCGTTTCTCAAGCCAGAGGATCATTGATCTCCTGATGGAAGTAATAGCAGAGACCATCCGGGGCGATTACGAAAAACACTTGGAAGTTCTTGCCATCCCGTTCGTCGATGCGCCAATTGCCAATCTCGACGCCTGCAGCCTCCAACTCTTGTCGGGCTTTGTGGATGTCCGTCACCAGAATCGCTGCGCCATCCTGAGTGGGATCGCCTCCATTTTCAGAAAATCCGATTTTTACTTGATCGCGCTGCATCACCACCGCTGGATGAGGGCTGTCGTGCCGCGAGCATTCGCGCAGGCCAAACGCGGAACCGTACCACGCGGCGGCTTGTTCGATGTCAGCGACAGGCAATGCCAGAACGTCTTCCTGGTATGGAAAAGCGGCTTCGAACAAAGGCATGGGATTCATCCTTCCAGTTCTACTTGAACGCCGAGTTCCTCTCGCGACGCCAGTGCGAGTCTCGTGATCAGTTCATTCGGAATGGGCTTTTGCACGGAAAATGTCACCCCGGTCTTTGTCGCTTTCAGACCCGCCGCAGAGATATCCTCAGAGCATTCGGCGATGGCCCCTTTGCTGACATACAGCCCGCATTGTTTGCTGAAGGCGGCATAGCCCGCGATGATGGATTTCCCGAACCCGAAACCGGGCATGTCGTACATGATGGTCTCTTCGGCATCCGGAAGCGTTTTGGCGAGTTGCTTGCGAAGCTGTTTCAGCAGCGGCTGGAATTGCTCCGGAGCGGCGGCGATGTATTCGTCATGATCCGCAAATTTCGTCATTTCTAACTATCAGCGAAATCATGTGCATGAGCAACTGCAGGGGAAATATTCAATATTCGGCCTGATTATAAGTATTGGAAGTACGAATCCTAACGACTGCTTCTGCTCGCGCACCGGAAATTCTGAACGCTCAACCTTGTTAGAAAGAGCGCCCCGATCAATATCTACTTTATAGCGAGCTAGATTTTACCGGCGTAAACTTGTTTGCGGAAGCCCGAAGGCGTCTCACCGGTGACGGCGCGGAACTCCTTATTAAAACTGGATTTTGTTCGAAAGCCCGAGTCGAACATCACATCTATCATTGGCAGGTTCGCGTGATCTCGCAGCAATTGCTGCGCAACTTCGACGCGCCGGCGGTTCATGAACCGGGAGTAGCTCTCACCGTACGTTCGATTTATCGCTTCTGATAAGAGGCGCGCTGGAACACCGATTCTCCTTGCGACGACACGCACGGTTATCCCCTCTTGGATGTGGATTCTCTCGCGCTCGATCAACGCATTCAGGCGTTCGATGCACTGCTGATATTCGTCTTCGCGGTACGTGCCAGGGCTTCGCGCAAACGTCTTTTCGGTTAGCGTAAACATCCACTCGAAAGCTGCTGGTTGCCGCAGAGCGGCGAGCAACACATAAGCGACAAGCACAAAATCAATAATTAACACGCCGAGAAGCGCAGGCGACTGAGAAATCGCGCGCCCCCGTTGAATGTCTGCTGCAATTGCTAACTCGCTGATCGCCGACAAAGCGAGAATTGCTGCGCCAACAACAAGCCAGAGATGAACAAGGCTTGCGCCTCTCCGAAGGTGCGAAAATTGCGTAACTCCGAGTCGCGCCTGCCAAAAGAGTGCAAGTGAATACGCCGCGTAGCTGGCAATGATGGCGGTATCGATATCGACGACAACCGTGTTGGAGATCAGTTCAATTCCGATTGCGATTGCCGGAAGAAAATGCAGGCCGTGCCAAAACCTGAATTTGAATTCCGGATTGGCCGAACTCGAAAAGTACAGCCATGCGACCGGTCCAATGGTCATTGCGATCGTTGGTCGCAAGAACGCCCACCAATGATCACGCCCAAGGCCAAATCATGCAGAACAGTAATGGTCATCAC
>CAYGKE010000202.1:0-2603 GCA_964350465.1 uncultured Hyphomonas sp. | reverse complement strand
GTTACCGAGGTCCTTCTGAGCGATCCCGGGCGCGTCCATTTCGAGCTCCAGACTGTCTTCTGTGTCGCAGAGATCGATCTTGGTACTCATCTTCATCCAAGCACCGTTTTCCGGCTCGCGCTGAAACAGAGACGGCAAATAGCGCTCAAAAATCGAGTCCATGTCATGGCGAAGGGCAGAAAATGGGCTTGTTGGAAGCCAGATGTCCTGATTGGTATTCTCACGAGGCGTAGTCATCTCAATCTCCTTTCAGTCCGGGGGTGTGCTCACAAGCGGCAACCGGGTTATCATATCGGCTGAGAATCACTTTCGTTTGATCGGAATCAATTGAGTGCGGGCGGTTCTCGCCATGTTCGGCGAAGGGTTTCGGCAATAAAGATTGCCAGACGGCAGCGCTTACCAAGAAGGACAGATATGGAAGACACCAACAAGGCCATCTATGCCGATAAATTGTGTTCTGCTACCGATGCCGTGGACGGTATTTCCAGTCGGGAAAACATCTCTATGGGGATGGCGCTTGGTGAACCTCCAGCACTTCTTCGCGCGTTATCCAAACGCCTGGAGTCGAGTGACCTTTCGGACCTGAAGCTCTGGTACTTTCATTCCATGCCGGAGGCTGCGCAGACCATACTCAAATATGAGTTCATGGACCGGGTCACACCGCATTGCATGTTCATGGGGCCGATTGAACGTGAGCTTATGAAACGCGGCGAGAAGGATGGGCTGAAGGTCATCAACTTTGTGCCGGTTGCCTTTTCTGACGCCCCCAAACTACTGAGCGAACATGTTCAGCTCGACACGTTCGTAACTGTTGTTTCACCAATGGATCGACATGGATATTTTTCGTTCGGCGCCAATAACGATTATGCCACGACAGCGGCGCGGGCTGCACATCGCACAATCATAGAAGTGAACGAACACATGCCCCGCGTGTTCGGCGACTCGATGATCCATGTCAGCGAGGTGGACGCGATCATTGAAAATAGCACGCCGCTTTTCGAAATTCCGGACATCCCACCATCATCCGAAGAAGAGCGTATCGGAGAGATTGTCGCCGAGATGATACCGGACGGGGCATGCTTGCAAATGGGTATTGGCGCGCTGCCAAATGTTGTCTGCAAACATCTCAAATCGAGGCGGGAGCTTGGAATTCACACAGAACTGCTATCCCCGGGTTTGGTCGACTTAATCGAGTGCGGCGCAGTGACCAATCGTCAGAAAAACACATTTCCGGGTCGTACAGTGTTCACCTTCGCCCTCGGGAACCAGAAGATGTACGACCTGCTGCACGATAACCCAGCCGTGAACAGCCATCCCGTACATATCGTGAATGATCCGCGCCATATTGCAAAGAACCCCAATGTCGTGTCGGTGAATGCAACGCTTCAGATTGATCTCACTGGAGCTTGCAATTCGGAGTCGCTTGGAAAACGCCAGCATAGCGGTTCGGGCGGCCAGCTCGATTTTGTTCGGGGTGCGCGCCGCTCAGAGAATGGGCGATCAATCATCGCCGCGTGTTCGACAGCTAAAGACGGCAAGGTTTCACGGATCGTTCCAGAGCTTACTGGGGCGGTCACGACACCGCGCAACGATGTCGATACAATCGTGACCGAGTATGGCGCCGTTCGCTTGATTGGCTTGAGCGGTGAGGACCGCGCAAGAGCGCTCATCACGCTTGCGCATCCTGATCATCGTGGCGAGTTAACCCGTCAGGCCAAGGCGCTTAGACTAATCGATTAGGCGGCAACGCTATCCTCTGGCAACTCGCCAGCAA
Source organism: uncultured Hyphomonas sp. (assembly GCA_964350465.1). GTDB lineage: Bacteria > Pseudomonadota > Alphaproteobacteria > Caulobacterales > Hyphomonadaceae > Henriciella. The sequence continues at coordinate 829 of CAYGKE010000202.1, read as the reverse complement.
GCAAGATCAGTTTCTGACTCAGACGGATTTTAAACCGTGTCGCCTCAGGTAGCTCGATCACACCCATATGTTTAAGCTTGTTCATCATGCGGCTGACCGTCTCCAGTGTCAGACCCAGATAATCGGCCATGTCACACCGGCTCATCCGAATATGCACAAAGCCGATTTGTGGGTCTTGAAAACGCTCCGCCAGAAAGAGCAGGAAACTTGCCGTGCGCTCCATGGCATTCTTACGTCCGAGCAACAGGACTTGCTCGCGGGCCTCCTGCAGCTTGTCGGCAATAAGGCCAAAAACATCGCGTCGAAAGGTTGAGTCATCCTGCAGGCGGCGATCAAAAGCCGCACGCGGTTCGCACAGAACCTCAACATCTGTCAGCGCTTCAGCGCTGACATCGTGACTGCGACCGAATGTGATTGTCAAATACTCACCTTCTGACACAAAGGCCTGAATCTGGCGGCGCCCATCCGCCATGACGCGATAAAGGATGACTGTTCCGGAGATTACTCGAAAAATCCCCTTTGGCTTATCGCCTTCCAGAAATATATGCTCGTGCGGCGTATAGCGAAGGATATTCCGAAAAGAAGAATCTTGAGCATGATTGATACCCAGTACTGGTTTGCTTTGGGTACAGAACTCGTCGTTGGTCAATACTGCCGGTTGAACGTTCATTTTCCTGCTCCTCCATACCCATAGCGCTTGATCGCACTGGCTTGTTAAGGAGTAGGTGGTGACGCGGACACACCAGTTTACCTCGGTAAACTACGTATCTTCGATTGATGTGCCCCTAGAACGGTAGACGCCTTGCAAGGTAAAACTGGAAGCAAGGAG
>CAYGKE010000201.1:2243-2605 GCA_964350465.1 uncultured Hyphomonas sp. | reverse complement strand
ACCTCGCCCGTCGGCAGCACGATGTCGAGGTCCACATCGTACGACTCACCGAATTCTATCGCGCGCTCGAACACATTCTCGATCGTCGAACGGGACGACTGGGAATATATCCCGATTGCCGCTTGCACATCAACCAGCGTGCCTGTCGGCAGTCCGAAGATCCGGTAGGTCTGGTCCGTCCAGGTCAGTTCCCCGCTCTCGCAGTCGTAGCTCCACCCGCCCGTCTGGCTCAACCGCTCGACGCGCCGCATCAGCTCGTCGGCCCTCTCGATCGCTTCGTACTGCGCCTGTTGCTCGGTGATGTCTTCAGTGAACATGATCAGCCCGCGGATCGTTCCGTGGGCTGATCATGTTCACTGAAG
>CAYGKE010000201.1:0-2233 GCA_964350465.1 uncultured Hyphomonas sp. | reverse complement strand
TCCTTCCATGTGTTAAGCTCGTAGCGCAGCCATTGCACGGTGCCGTCGGCACGCTCGAACCGGTCCCTTTCTCGCGCGATGGTCTCGCCGGCCAGCACGCGCCGGTGGATCGCCTTCCAATGCTCGGGGATCTCCGGGAAGACCTCGTAGTGGCTCTTGCCGATGATGGTCGTTCCATCGAGCCCATAGTCCGTATACCACCGCTTTGCCGCGATGATGTACCGCATGTCCGAATCGAACATCGCGACCGCCGCCGGCGTGTGCTCGACGAACAGACGCATGACCTGTTCGTTCTCGATCATCTGCCGATGCGCGTCCGCGACCTCGCTGACATCCTGCATCGTCAGGACAATGCCCGCGCCGAGCGACACCGCTATGCAGCGGAGCGTCACGACACCGAAGACCGTCCGGCACTCGATCTCCGCCGTCGAAGAGGCGCCGGACGAGTGCACGCCCGCCAGCATCGGCAGGATGTCCACCGCATCGCTGAGACTCTCTCGGAGCACCTCGCCCAGCGCCGAACCCCGGCAGAGATCCAGAGGATGCCGGATCAGGATCGCGGCAGATTCGTTCACATCCTCGATCATGAAGTCTTCGACATCCCCGTGGACATCGTGGGCAGGGACGAGATGGAACACGCCTATCGGCACCGCGTCATGCACCAATCTCAGCCGGCGTTCCGCGCGGTCCAGCAGCGCCGCCGCAGCGCGGGACTCGATCACATCCGTGCACACAGCCGCAAGCCGCTTGAGCCGGGAGAGATGTGCCATATCGATCGTGCGGGGGTGCGTGTCGATCACGCACAGCGTGCCGATCACCTCACCGGTTCGCAGCCGCAGCGGCACGCCCGCGTAGAACCGGATCCCGAGCTCACCCGTCACCAGTGGGTTGTCCGCGGTCCTGGGATCGTTCCGCGCATCTTCGATGACCAGCGGATCATCGCTCAGAATCGCGTACCCACAGAACGCCTGCTCCCGCGGTGTCTCTTTGACGCCGAGCCCGACGCATGACTTGAACCACTGCCGATTCTCGTCCAGAAGGCTCACCAGCGCGATCGGCGCTCCCGTCAGCTCCGCGGCCAGCGCCGTCAGTTCGTCCAGCACCGCGTCCACTGGCGTGTCGAGCACACCCAGAGCCTCCAGCGCACACAGACGGGCCGCCTCGTTGACAGGCAATGGCGCTGGTGGCACGCGAGGCTTCCTCCTGTTTGTCTGGGCGGACGATCGCCCAGACGCTGAACAAGAGCCATCGGTCGCTTTGAGTGCCGTGCAGAGCCCCCCCGACTGGAGCAACCAGGAATCTGACCCGCGTCGTCGGTTCCTTCCTGACCATCACCCAGACCGGGGTACACCGGTTGTCAGGCACCATCATCGCAAAAAAAGTGCTGCCCCGGGCGGTGCAGCGCCCGGGACAGCGGAGAAGAGAGGGTCCCGCTTCTAAGACACCGCCAATCTCGTTGAGTTCCCGGACCACCCGATTTTTTGGGTCGTTTTTTTGACAGACCGCCGCTGAAACGCTCTCAGCCGAGGCCCAATTTCTCTGAGAGAAACGCCGCGACCTCAGACATCGGGATCCGCTCCTGGCTCGCCGTGTCACGGTCACGCACGGTCACCGTCCCGTCGGTCAGCGTGTCGCCGTCGATCGTGAAGCAGAACGGGCAGCCGGCCTCGTCCATCCGGGCGTATCGCTTGCCGATGGACTGCTTCTCGTCGTAATCGATCGCCCCCAGGTGCCCGAACCGGCGGACGAGGTCCCGGTGCAGTTCCGCCGCCTTCTCCGGCATGCCGTCCTTGTTCACCAACGCGAACACGGCCGCCTTGATCGGCGCGATCCGCGGGTGGAACTTCATGTACACCCCGCTCGCGCGCTCCGGATCGGGCGTGTACGCCTCGCACAGGATCGCCAAGACGCCCCGGTCCAGCCCTGCGCTCGGCTCGATCACATGCGGCAGGTACCACTCGCCCTTGGGCTGGCCATTCGGCAACGGCTCGCCGCGGGTCGTGTCGTGGTACTCCATCTTCTTTTTGGAGTGCTCCTGGTGGGCCTTGAGATCAAAGTTGCTGCGGTGGGCGATGCCCTCCAGCTCGCCGTAGCCGGGGGCCGTGAACGGGAACTTGTACTCCACATCGCCCGTGCCGGCACCCTCCTTGGCGTAGTGGGCCAGCTCGTCGGCGTCGTGCTCACGGAGGATCAGGTTGTCGCCGGCGAGCCCCAGCTCCTGCCACCACTGCAT
>CAYGKE010000200.1:0-2610 GCA_964350465.1 uncultured Hyphomonas sp. | reverse complement strand
TCGCACCGTGCCCATCACCGGGATGCGGGCGTTTCTCGACGAGCTGCGATCTGTCTATACGGAAGCCGGCGCCGATCCCGAGATGATCGACCTGAAGACCTGGCCCGAGACCGGTGCGCCGAGCGAGCACGCCGGGTTCGGCAGGGTCGCGGCCGAGGCAAAGACCATTCAGACCGAGTTCCTGTCCCGGCACCTGCTCGGGCGGCCCGCCACCGGGGCCTGAGCGAGCGAGGACCCGTGAAGCTCAACCCATTCCAAGGCCTCCACGATCCAAAACGCGTCTGGGCGTGGGGCATGTTCGACCTGGCGAACCAGTCGTTCACGCTGCTGGTCAACACGCTGCTGTTCGCGGTCTACTTCAAGGAAGTCATCGTCGCGGATCCGCGGCGTGGGGACTCGCTCTGGTCGATCGCGTTCTCGAGCAGCATGCTCCTGGTGGTCTTGTGCTCACCGGTGCTCGGCGCGCTCGCCGACGCACGAGGCCTGCGCAAGCGCGTGCTCATGCTCACTGGCTTCGGCTGCGCGCTCCTCACGATCGCGCTCTCGCAGACCGGGCCGGGACTGATCTGGCTCGCCTTGCTGCTCTACATCCCCGCGAACTTCTGCTACCAGATCGGTGAGAACTTCCTCGCCAGCTTCCTGCCCAGCGTCTCGACGCAACGGAACATCGGGCGCGTCAGCGCGACCGGCTGGGCGATGGGCTACATCGGGGCCCTGCTGCTGCTCGTGCTCGTTGCGATCGGTATGAAGGTCTTCGGGCTGACAGATCCGAAGGACTGGTCCCTGTTCTTCGTCATGGCCGGTCTCTGGTTCATCCTGAACATGACACCCTCGATGCTGCTCCTGCGCGAGCCACCGATCGACCGGCCGACCCACGGCACGGGAACGATCGTCGGCGAGGCGGTGCTCCGCCTGCGCGACACACTGCGCAGCGCCGGGCAGTATCGCCAGCTTGTGCGGTTCCTCGGCGCGTTCTTCGTCTTCGGCATGGGCGTGCAGGTGATCGTCGCCTTCGCTGCGATCATCGCCAAGGATTTCGGGTTTGATACGACCAAGCTGGTGCTGTTTGTGCTGCAGATCACGGTGACCGCCGGCGCGGCCGCGATCGGAACCGCGTTCTTTCAGGACCGCATCGGGGCCCGCGCCACGATCCTGATCTACCTCGTCGTCTGGATGATCAGCACGGCGGGGCTGCTCACGATCAGCCTGATGCCCAAGCTCGGCGAGTGGGCCTTCTGGATCGTGGGCAACGGCATCGGCATCGGGCTCGGCGGCATCGGAACGGCCAGCCGATCCATGGTCGGCCGGTTCACCCCGGCGCACAAGACCGCCGAGTTCTTCGGACTCTGGGGCATGGTCTTCAAGCTCGCCGGCGTCGTCGGTGTGCTCAGCTTCGGACAGGTGAAGGCCTGGATCCCCGAGCCCTACGGCATGCCCGCGTCGCTGGGCTTGCTGATGGGCTTCTTCGCGGTGGGATTCGTGGGCACGCTCTTCGTCCAAGAAACAGCGGGCATCCGCGCGGCTCGGCGGGTCGAACGGGCTGCGCTGAACCCGAAACGACGCGGATGCGAACCCCCTACCGTCCGTTGAAGGAGCCCCCATGCCGCAGCCGCAGACCGAACACGCCCCGATGCATGCCGTGCCCGATGCCCGCGGACACTTCGGTGATTTCGGGGGTGTGTATGTCCCCGAGACACTCGTCGCCGCCCTTGAAGAACTCGCCGAGACCTATCGGCAGGCGCAGGCCGATCCCGGCTTCTGGGCGGAACTGGACCATCTCAACCGGACATTCGTCGGCCGCGCCACGCCCCTCTACGAAGCAACACGCCTGACCGAGCACGCGCGGAGCCTGTCCGAATCCGGCGGCGGGGCCACCATCTGGCTCAAGCGCGAAGACCTCGCCCACACCGGGGCGCACAAGATCAACAACACGCTCGGCCAAGGGCTGCTCACGCGGCGCATGGGCAAGAAACGAATCATCGCCGAAACGGGTGCCGGGCAGCACGGCGTGGCCTCGGCCACGGCGGCGGCGCACCTAGGGCTGTCGTGCGATGTCTACATGGGCTCCGAGGATGTCCGCCGGCAGAACCTCAATGTCATCCGCATGCAGATGCTCGGCGCCTCGGTCACCAGCGTCGAGTCCGGCTCGCGCACGCTCAAGGACGCGACCAACGAGGCGATGCGTGACTGGATGGGATCCGTCGAGCACACGCACTACATCATCGGCTCGGTTGTGGGCCCCCACCCCTTCCCGATGATCGTGCGGGACTTCCAATCGGTCATCGGCCGCGAAACCAAGGACCAGTGCCGAGAGGCGTTCGGGCGCCTGCCCGACGCCGTTGTGGCGTGTGTCGGCGGCGGGTCGAACGCCGCGGGCATCTTCTACCCGTTCGTCGAGGACACCGAGGTGGCTTTAATCGGCGTCGAAGCCGGAGGCAGATCGCGCAAGCGAGGCGATCATGCGGCGCCGCTCAGCCACGGCTCGCCCGGCGTGCTCCACGGCTCGCTCTCGTATGTGCTCCAGGACGAACAGGGACAGACCGAGACGGTGCACTCCTGCTCGGCTGGGCTCGACTACCCCGGCGTCGGGCCCGAGCCTGCGTACTGGAT
>CAYGKE010000199.1:0-2615 GCA_964350465.1 uncultured Hyphomonas sp. | reverse complement strand
AAACCCGTACCCTGCAGTGGATATTGGATAATCCGAATATCAGAATCGGCGTCGATCTCAGCCAACTCCCGAGCCTTCCCCAACGCTGCAATCAGGCCGCCAATTTCATCAACAAGACCTTGTTCAAGGGCGTCCTCACCGGTCCAGACACGGCCTTTCGCCCGAGTGTGAACTTCCTCCACGGTCATGCCCCGACCCTCTGCGACGAGACCAACAAAGCGATCATAGCCGCGTTTCAGCCACTCCCGCAGCGTTGCTCTTTGCTCGTCGCTGAAGCGGTCGGTTGTCGTGAATGCTCCAGCGAACGATCCCCCGACAGTAATTGTCTCTGCATTGACGCCGATGCGCGCCAAGCCTTCTGAGATCGCCAGCTTGCCACCGAATATCCCGATTGAGCCAGTGAGTGTTGCGTTATTGGCCATGATCCAGTCGCTGCCGGTCGAGACATAATATCCACCGGACGCTGCCATGGATGCCATTGACACAATTACCGGCTTTTCGTGTTCGGTCTGGATTCGCTCAATGGCGCGCCAGATCTGGTCAGAGCCAATTGGTGAACCACCAGGACTGTCGACGCGGAATATGATCGCCTCAACTTTTTCGTTTTCTGCCGCCTCGAGCAAAGCGCCTGCAATAGCATCTGAAGCAAATGCGGGACCTTCGTTGAAAAGAGATCCATTCGATCCGCCCGTAATGATTGCGCCTTGCCCGCCAACAACGGCAATTGCCGGCGACCCGAACTTGGACGTTGGGGTCACGTATTCTGCGATACTAATGAGTGACGACTCTTCTCCGGCGCGCTCGAGCGCTGCGTCACTGGCGTCTTCTGGCCAGCCCGTTTTGTCAGCCATGTCTGTTTCGATCATCCGTTCCGCACTTACCGGACTCGATTCCAGAACTGTCGCCACAACATCAGCTGTAAGGCCGCGGTCCTCAGCGATATCACTCAGCGACATGTCCCAAAGCGACTGGGCAAGCCTGGTCATAGCGAGCCGGTGAGGCTCCGTATAAGTCTCTTCGTTATAAGTGTTTGGTGCATTCTTGAATTCGTATAGCGCTTCAATTTCAGGCGTTATGGATAGTTTGTCGAAGAGGCCTTTGAGAAACAGGGTCTCTAAGACAATACCGCCAGAAATCATGTCACTGCTAGGCTGAACCCAAATCTCATCCGCAGTTGCGATCGCTCGATAAGCTGATGGGCCGCCGCCATATGTTCCCTGGCTATGCGCCATGACAAACTTACCTTCGTCTTGTAGCGCTTTGAAAGCAGACCTCAGCTCTTCGGCCCGAGACGAGCCGACACTAAATTCGCTACCTCTTACGAGGACGCCCTTGACTCGGTCATCAGATTTGGCGGCATCCAATTTCAGCAAGAGATCAATAAACCCGGTTGGATTTCCGAATAAGACCTCAGGTCCAGATCGCGGTGCCTGGTCAGCAAGTTCTGAACGCAAGTCTACCGTGAGAACAATTGCATCTGGCATGTCAGCAGGTTTGCTCAGATTGCCGATAAGCCCGCTAATCGCGAAAAATGCGATCCCTCCGACCAGTAGAAGTCCGACTATGGTTCCCACGACACCGCCTATTGCGGCCAAGAAAAAGGGTTTCATTGCGTTTGGACTCCAGAAAAAATTTATCGGATATCGATATGGACCTTTGTCTCCTATTTGTCAAAGGTTGATAACTCATTCAGCGCAGCTGCAGAATTTTCCAGCGGCGGATTTGACGTAGCGATTATGCAGGGACCACGATTAATCAGGTCAGCTGTTATTGTTTGGTTCGTTCGTGATTATGGTGTTGCAAGCGGTTTAGGTATTGGCTATGTCCGCGCTTCAGTTGGGGTGTCGCCAAGTGGTAAGGCACCGGTTTTTGGTATCGGCATTCCCAGGTTCGAATCCTGGCACCCCAGCCACTTCTAATCACGTGATGGTTTGAGCGCTTTGTTCTTCGCTGACATTTTTGACATAATTGTTGTAATAATATTGCAAAATAGTCTTGATGCTGTCAGAATATTGAACAAGAGTTTTATCACCATTGATTGGGTCAGCACACGCTGCTAGCCTCAGTGTGGTCGGCAAGGTCGGGAGTTGGATCGAGCCGCAAAAAAACAGAAGGCGGATAACGCCTCTATCAACTGGGGATCAATGTGGGACTGTCCCGCGTTTATCTTGCTACTTGGGCAGTGTGTTTGCGCCTTCAGCTGTAATGCGGCGAGTAGAGTTCTATTCGTCATACATAAGTTTCAGTGTGCGTCTTTGTCGGCGCGCGCACCATTCGGAGAGTGAGAGGCAGACTTCATGAAGAAAGTTCTGACACCGGCCCGCGGCGCGATTGCTGCGGCTATAGTCGTCGGCATGGCGCTACCAGCATTGGCTCAAAGCCAATTGCGCCAGGCTTTAAACACGGGCGAAGAAGCGACACGCCGCGCTGAGCAGGTCCAAACACGGATCAATCAGCTCGATGATGAGCGCTCTGATCTTGTTGGGGAGTTCCGAACCATCTTGCAACGCAAGACTGCGGCAGAGCTTTACTCACGGCAGCAAGAGAAGGTTGTCGAATCGCAAGAGCGCGAATTGGCGTCTCTTCAGGATCAGCTCGGGCGGGTGGATGAAATC
>CAYGKE010000198.1:0-2654 GCA_964350465.1 uncultured Hyphomonas sp. | reverse complement strand
CGAGTATAGTACGGGGCCTGGTTCGCGCGAGGCATGGCTCCTTGGTTGAATAAGCGCGGCAAAGTCGTTTTCGGCTTTGCCGCGTCCTCGCGTTACAGGTGACACGCCGCGTCGGTTTAATCGGCCCGCGGCAAATAACGGGACACATGATGGCTCTCTCTTTCACAGAAAAGAAACGCATCCGTAAATCCTTCGGCAAAATCCCCGAAGCCATCGACATGCCAAACCTCATTGAGGTTCAGCGCTCCTCCTATGAACATTTCCTGCAAATGCACGCGAAGCAGGCTGACCGGACCGATGATGGTCTGGGCGGTGTCTTCAAGGGTGTTTTCCCAATCGTTGATTTTAACGAGCGGGCGTCTCTGGAATATGTTTCGTATGAGTTTGAGCCGCCAAAGTTCGATACTGAAGAGTGTATGCAGCGCGACCTGACTTATGCGGCGCCGCTGAAAGTGCGCCTGCAACTTGTTGTGTTTGATATTGACGAAGATACTGGCGCCAAGTCGGTTAAAGAGGTCAAGGAACAAGAGGTCTATCTCGGCGATATTCCGCTGATGACCAATAAGGGCACGTTCATTGTCAACGGTACTGAGCGTGTCATCGTGTCCCAGATGCACCGCTCACCCGGCGTTTTCTTTGATCACGACAAGGGTAAGACGCATTCGTCCGGCAAGCTCCTGTTTGCGGCGCGGATCATTCCTTATCGCGGCTCATGGCTCGATTTGGAGTTTGATGCCAAGGATGTGCTGAACATCCGGATCGACCGCAAGCGTAAGCTGCCAGCAACAACCATGCTGATGGCGCTCGGCTATGATAGCGATCAGATCCTCGACATGTTCTACACCAATTCTGTCTATCGCATGGACAAGAAGGGCTGGATCACGGGGTTCAACCCAGAAGCCTGGAAGGGTCAGAAGCCGGAATTTGATCTGGTCGATGCCAAGACCAAGAAGGTTGTTGCGCCTGCGGGACGCAAGATTACGGCGCTTGCTGTCAAGCGGATCGCCGAGGCTGGAACGGATGAGCTTCTGGTGCCGTCTACAGCGCTTGAAAACAAGTACCTGGCGCGCGACATCGTTAATCGCAAGACCGGTGAAATCTATGGCGAAGCGGCGGATCAGGTCGATGAGGAAATGGTTGCCGTGCTGCGCGAACAGGGCGTCAAGGCCGTTGAAATCCTGAATGTCGACAAAGGCGGGCGCGGCCCATGGCTGCGTCACACGCTGAAGGCGGACAAGAACGATACACGCTTTGAGGCGCTGTCTGACATTTACCGCGTCATGCGTCCGGGTGAGCCACCAACCCAGGAAGCCGCTGATGCGCTGTTCAACCAGCTGTTCTTTGACGGTGAGCGTTATGACCTTTCGGCTGTTGGCCGGGTCAAGATGAACACGCGCCTGAAGGTTGCGGTTGATGGTTTTGAGCCGGCTGAGGACACCGTTCGCACGCTGCGTAATGACGACATCCTTGGCGTCATGAAGGTCATTCTCGACCTCAAGGACGGCAAAGGCGAGGTCGACGATATTGATAACCTTGGCAACCGCCGGGTGCGCTCTGTCGGTGAGTTGATGGAGAACAATTACCGCATTGGTCTTGTGCGCATGGAGCGCGCGATCAAGGAGCGGATGTCATCTGTCGATATCGACACGGTCATGCCGAACGACCTTATCAATGCCAAGCCGGTTGTGGCTTCGGTGCGTGAATTCTTCGGTTCCTCGCAGCTGTCGCAGTTCATGGACCAGACCAACCCGCTGTCAGAGATCACGCATAAGCGGCGTCTCTCGGCGCTTGGCCCGGGTGGTCTGACACGTGAGCGTGCAGGCTTTGAGGTGCGCGACGTGCACCCGACCCACTATGGCCGGATCTGTCCAATTGAGACGCCAGAGGGTCCGAATATCGGCCTGATCAATTCGCTGGCGACACATGCGCGCGTCAACAAGTATGGCTTCATTGAAAGCCCCTACCGCAAGGTTGAGGGCGCCAAACTGACCAAGGAAGTGCATTATCTGTCAGCTATGGAAGAGCAACTCTACTCGATTGCTCAGGCCAACACGCAGGTCAGCGACAAGGGCGTGATCGAGAATGATCTGGTCAATGCGCGGGTTAATGGCGAGGCCTTGCTCGTTGCGAAAGACGATATCCAGTATATGGATGTCTCGCCGAAACAGGTTGTGTCGGTCGCTGCGGCACTGATCCCATTCCTTGAACACGATGACGCCAACCGTGCCCTGATGGGCTCGAACATGCAACGTCAGGCCGTGCCGCTGGTGCAAACCGATGCACCGCTGGTCGGAACCGGTATGGAAGCGGTCGTGGCGCGTGATAGCCGCGCGGCAGTGGTCGCGTCTCGCGCTGGTGTGGTCGAGCAGGTTGATGGAACGCGTATTGTTGTGCGCGCGACAGAAGACCTCGAGGGCAAGTCAGGTGTCGATATCTATCGCCTGTCCAAGTTCCGCCGGTCGAACCAGAATAGCTGCATCAACCAGCGCCCGATCGTCAAAGTCGGTGATACGGTGTCGCAAGGCGATATTATTGCGGATGGCCCGTCGACCGATCTTGGTGAACTGGCGCTCGGGCGTAACGTGCTGGTCGCGTTCATGCCGTGGAATGGCTACAATTTCGAGGACTCGATCCTGATCTCCGAGCGCATCGTG
>CAYGKE010000197.1:0-2742 GCA_964350465.1 uncultured Hyphomonas sp. | reverse complement strand
GCCAACAAGTCCTCTTGTGTATAACTCTCACTACCAGCTAGCAGCGAAAGTCCAATCGCTGCAAAACCGACAACGGCTACGGCTATAAAAAAAGTGGCAATTCCGCGAAAATACTTACGGCTTCGTTCTAAGGTCATCGTCCCACTCGTTCAGCCAGTCCCTCAGTGGCAGGCATACGGAACGAACTCAATCTTGCAATACTCAAATCGCGACTTGGCGATTGCCTCGACGGACAGAGCTCCGGGAATTTATGATATTGTCGCCCCTTGCTCACGGCAAAGCCCGCTCTACTCCACCAAATTCCCAATTGGTGTCTGCGTACATTTGCCGAGATTATGGATCTCGCCATACAGCGTGTGGCCGACAAAATAGACCGCACCCTCCGGCACTTCGGTGCCCTGCGGAATGTCCCATTCCATCACATCGCCTGCTTCGCTCGCCGGCATCATTACGACATGGCCGGTATCGCGAAAGCCCATACAGTCACCGCCGAGGTCACCTGCGCCCTTGTCGTCCTGCATACCCGGTTCGCCGACCTCCAGGCCCCAATGGATCATGTACATAGTGATCCCTGCCTCGGCCTCATCCAGCCGAATACCATAATCATCCACAGCAGGCTTCATGCGCAGCGTGCCGCCAATCGTCGGGCCAGGGTCGGTATCGGTGAAACTGATCGAGCCATATTCAGGGCCGTAATGCGGCTCGGGCGGCGCGGGATAACGATCCGGCGTGATCGGCGTCGTGTCGAGGTATTCGATCTGCTCAGGCGTCAGCTCGGCGAGTTCCTCTGCTGCTGTGTATTCTGGCGCGTCGCTCTCCTCGGAGGCAGTCTCAGGCGCTGCGCTCTCCTCTGGCTCAACCACCAGTTCAGCCGAACAGGCCGCCACCAGTCCTAGCCCAGCCACTGCAATCAGAACACGTCTCATTTCTCTCTCCTTTTACCTTAGGCATAGCGCGAAATCGGCGGCACGAAAGCCTAGATTGGCGACGCAGCCCTGACGCCATACCCAGCCCGGCCGAAAACCTGCTTGATCAGAACAGTCCCATTCCGGGACAGGTTTGCAAACAGGCTCCTAATTCCGGCGCCGAGAACCCGCTCAATTTTGATGAAAATTCATAGGCGCGGCTGAAACTGGCCTTAAACCGCGTCGTGTAGAACCTCTTCCATGGTCGCAGAAGTGGCCGCGAACACGAAGAATGGTGAACTCAAATGGCGCAGAACGCACATATGATGAGTGTCAAAGGTCCGGACGGCAATGTTTTGACGCTGGATGACCTCCCCCCTCCTGGTATCACCCGTTGGGTGACCCGGCGCAAAGCCGAAGTGGTTGCTGCGGTTCATGGCGGACTACTGAGCGAGAACGAAGCCTGTCGCCGTTACGATCTTAGCGAAGAAGAATTTGCTGGCTGGCAGCGCCTTTATTCCAAACATGGCCGCAAAGGCCTGCGCGCCACCCGGCTGCAACAATATCGCTAGCGCGTCGCGCCAGCGTTAAACCGCCGTTTACACGGCTGCGGCTAGAAGACAGATCGAAGCGCCCGTTCCGGGTCAGAGGTTTGTTCTATGGCTGCGATTTCATCGCCCACCACGCGAATCCTGGCCCTCGCTGTCATTGCTTTGGCAGCGGGGCTTTTTTCTTTGCGCGCCTATAGTGTTTTTACTGCGCCTGCACCGATTGAAACCGGGTCTAATCCGGTGGAAGCGAAACTGACCCAGCTCCTGATTCCGATTATCGGCAGCGAGCAGATTCAAGTCTCCGTTCGCCGAAGTGCCGAATCTGGTACGGCCTATCTGATTTTGCATGATGAGAGTGCATCACCGGATCAGGGTCTGGTGGAAACTGTGCTCGCGGCTGCGGCTGGATATCAGGCTGGATCCGACACACTGACATTTGTTCCGACATCGTATGCGAACGTGGCTGGCAATCCATCGCAGATGCAAATGCTGGAACTAACCGGGCTTGGTCTTTTACTGGCATTTCTGGTGTTTCAGGTTCGCCCTGTTGCAGCAGCTGCAGAAAGCCGGTTGCAGGTCAAGCCAACTGCCCCGCGTGATCTGCAAGCGGCAACGCGCTCGGCAACGCCGGTCGCCGAGCCATCGACGGCTCACAAAGTTGCTGCAGATCTTGCAGCAGGCGCACCGGATCAGACCGTCACATTGATCCGCAAATGGATGAACACTGATCAGGAGCGAACCGGATGAGCGTTCCCGCGATCGCCGAGCGGCCAATCATGATGGATGGACGCGCCCGCAGCGCCGCGCTGATGCGGGCACTTGGGGCGCAGGCGAATGCAGTCTGGTCAGCACTCTCTTCAAAAGAAGCTGCCGCGCTGACAGCCGCTATGGACGCTTTGCCCGAAGACACAGCCTTTGAGGATCAGGCCGTTCGAGCGTTTGTTCGCGACATGGAAACCGTTGTATCGCCGCAGCCATCTGGTAAGGCGTCGATCTGGTCGCGCGTCTCGGCTCTCGACGGCGCCAAACTTGCCAGTCTTGTGAGCAAGGAAAACCCGCAAATTATCGCTGTGATCCTGTCACAACTTTCTGCCCAATCTGCTGCCGCCACGGTACGTGCCTTGCCTAAAGCCCTGGCAACCGAAGCGCTTAAACGCCTGCTAAATCTCGGCGAGGTCCATCCCGCTGCGATGACCGTGATCGAGCGAAATCTGGAGCTCAGCACCGCGCAGGCGCCCGAAGCCGGACTGGACGCAGGCCATGAACGCGTTGCACGCATATTCGAC
>CAYGKE010000196.1:0-2868 GCA_964350465.1 uncultured Hyphomonas sp. | reverse complement strand
CACCAGGATCGATTCGCCGCCGAGCGCGCCGACGGTCTCGGGGTCTGCGTCGTAGTACACCGTGGCGGTCTCATTGAACGGAACGCTCGGAGTCTCGCCGAAGAGCCCGGCCGCGGCGTAGGCGTCGGTCGCGACCAGCACGCGCTCCGGTTGCACTTTCTCAGCGTTGCCCATGATCAGCCCGCCCGTTTCGGGATCGACTCGCGCGACGGCCGTATCGAGCCGGATCTCAACACCTGGAATAGCAGCGAGCCGGTCGGCGAGTTGCTGCGGGATGGCGCCCATGCCCGCCGCGGGGAGCACGGTGTCGCCGGTGGCGAAGTGCTTGTAGGTGAACTCGAACATCCGGCTGGAGGTCGCGAGCGTGCGGTCGAAGAAGACCCCGCCGAAGAACGGGCGGAAGAACCGCTCGATCGCCTTCTCGCCGAACCCCGCCTCGGTCAGTGCTTCGAGGGTGGAGCGTTCGGTTCGCTCCCAGATCTCGTCGATCGAGCTGCGTTTGATGCGTTGGTCGAGCAGGCCCAGGCGGACCTTGTCGGCCATCGAAGCGATCGGGCTCGTAAAGAGCTTGGCCGCGTCGAGCGGACGCCTGAACGGGTCGGCGACGCGGTGGAACCCGCTGCCGAGCCGGACGAGCGAACCCGGATAGAACGCGCGGAGATCGAGGGCGTCGTGATCGAGCGCGCACGAGGCCTCGTGATACGCGGTGAGGTAGACCTGGAATCCGCGGTCGAGCAGGAAGGTGCCGGCGTCGGTTTCGAGCCGATCGGTTCTGACGCGACCGCCGACGCGGGTGCCTCCGCAGAGGATCGTGACGCGGGCCCCGGCCTCGGCGAGCACGCGGGCCGCGGTCAGCCCGCTGAGTCCGCCGCCGATGATGGTGACATCGTTTCTTGACATAGCCCTCACTTTATGCGGCTGCCGATCCGCCCGAGAAGCGCCTAGACTCAGTTATGCAGAGCATCGCTCGCATCCTGGGCCTGACGAGAATGGCCTCCTCCGCGCTGCGGGCGGGCGAGTGCTGTTGCGAATGGTGTTGTTGCGGCTCGGACTGTTGTCCGTGTTGCCGACGCTGACCGACCCGGACTTATCCGGATCGCTCCGTCCATGGGACGGCCGCTCCCACCCGACTTCCATATCGAATGAAACACGCCCGAGGGGTGTTGTCCCCGTTCCGAGCACCCTTTGACGAGGCCCAGCCATGGATCACACAAGACGCGTCTACAACGACATCTTTGAGATGCTGCCGAATGAGGAGAACCCAACGCCGCTGGTCCGGATCAACCGGCTCGCGCCCGAGCCCGGGTTCACGATGCTGGCCAAGCTGGAATGGATGAACCCGCTCGGCTCGGTGAAGGACCGTGCCGCGGGCGCGCTGATCTGCGAACTCGAGGAAAAAGCGGGTCTGAGAGCACGGGGCACCAACGGGCCCGATGACCCCGGCAAGGGCATCGTCGAGCCAACCAGCGGGAACACGGGGCTGAGCCTTGCGGGTCTGGCGGCTGTGCGCGGCTACCCGATGAAGGCGGTCGTGCCCGACAAGGTGCCGCTGGAGAAGAAGCTGATGCTGCGCCTGGCCGGCGCGGAACTGGAAGTCGTGAACGATTCGCTCTGCCCGAGCCCCGGCATGGGCGACGGCGCGATCAACCTCGCCAAGACCTTCGCCCGGGCGCAGTCGCAGCGCTACGCGATGCCCAATCAGTACGAGAACCGCGCCAATGTCCGGGCGCACATCGAAACGACCGGTCCAGAAATCTGGAAGCAGACCGCGGGCGAGGTGACGCATGTCTTTACGAGCCTCGGCACCTGCGGCACGGTGACAGGTCTGGCGACTTTTCTGAAAGAGAAAAACCCGTCAATCAAGATCGTCGCGGTGCAGCCGAGCGAGGGGCACGATGTGCCGGGACTGCGAAACAAGAGCCAGCTCGCAACGACGAACCTGTACGACGAGAACCTGATCGACGATCTGCTCGAGGTAGACTACGAGCTGGCGTACTCGGCGGCGCACGAGCTGTTCCGCACCGAGGGACTGCGCGCCGGCCCGAGCGCAGGGCTGATCTTTGAGGGCGCCCGGCGGATCGCGTCGCGCGACAAGGTCGGTACGGGCGTCATGATCTTCTGTGATGACGCCTTCAAGTACGCCAGCAATTTTACTGCACATCTGCCAGAGCTGTCCGAGGGCACACGCCCGATGCACAAGTAGCGCACACACAGATACACACAGATACACACAGATACACACAGATTCTCCGCGAAAAACACGCGAAAGGAACGAGACATGAGCGAGTACGCCGACCCGAGCGTCCTGGTCAGCACCGACTGGGTCAATGAGCATCTGAACTCCGGCATCCGCCTCGTCGAGGTCGATGTCGACACGCAGCAGTACGCCGCGGGCCATCTGCCCGGCGCGGTCGCGTTCGACTGGACGACGGAGCTGCAGGACCAGCTCAGCCGGGACATCATCAGCGAAGCCAATTTCGAGAAGCTGCTCGGAAACGCGGGGATATCGAATGAAACCGAGGTCGTGATCTACGGCGACAACAACAACTGGTTCGCCGCCTACGCGTTCTGGGTTTTCAAGTACTACGGCCACGACAGGGTCCGGCTCATGAACGGCGGCCGATCGAAGTGGCTCGATGATGACGACAAGCCGCTGACAACCGATGTGCCCTCGTTCAAGCCGACGACCTACACCGTCCGCGAGACACACCCCGAGATCCGGGCGCGTGTGCAGGATGTGCTCCGCGCGGTCAGCGAGAAGTCGGCGAACCTTGTTGATGTCCGCTCCGCCGACGAATACTCCGGCAAGGTCATCGCGCCACCCGGTATGACTGACCCCGCGCAGCGCGGCGGGCATGTCCCCGGCGC
>CAYGKE010000195.1:0-2940 GCA_964350465.1 uncultured Hyphomonas sp. | reverse complement strand
GTCAGAAAATGTGAATCTCTCGCGCTTGGAATAGGCAATCGCCATTTCACGCGGCTCGATGTGCAGCCGCAACTGGCCTGTCATATCGTTGATACTCGTCCAGCCCATGACCGGATCTGTTTCGCGCTTTGCCCCGGAGATAAATTCCAGAACCCAGTCCTTGGTCTTGCCGCGCCCCGACTGCATGGCGGTTTTGGCAGGCTTGTAGATGCGGGCGTCCATAGGCGGCTCTCACGTTTCAGCTCGTCGGCTAGATAGACTGAGTGGCCAGCGCAGGCAAGCGGGCGACGTCACGATTGCCGGATTGGAAGAAAATGGTCGGAGCGAGAGGATTCGAACCTCCGACCCTCTGGTCCCAAACCAGATGCGCTACCAGGCTGCGCCACGCTCCGGCCTCCCGGTATACTGTCGGTTTTTTGCACTGCAACCTATTTTTGGCGGCGATGACAGTGATTATTCACCGCTTTCGACATTGCCGAAAATCGCGTGCTGCACGGTATCGCCAGCTTCAATGCCCAGCGCCTCAGCCTGGCCGCCATTAATCTCCAGCACGCCCTTGACCGGAATGCCGGGCGAGATCGTCCGGAGCGAGCCAGGCACAGTATTGCGCGCGATCATTTCAATCGTGCCGTCTGTATTGAGAAACAGCATATCGAGCGGGATCAGCGTGTTCTTCATATACATCGCCGCTTCGCGCGGCTGGCCAAAGTCGAACAGCATGCCCTTGTCGGCATCCATCGCTTCGCGGTTCATCAGACCGTAGCTGATCTCGTCCGGATCATTGGCGACCTCGACCGTAAAGCTGTGCGAGGCCTCATCGCCGACAATCACCAAGGGATCAATCGCCATCGGATCGGCAAAAGCAAGAGGCCCAGCGAGACCAAAAACCGCCAGTGCGGCAAGACAGGATTTCATCATCATGGCTCTCGGTTTAGCTTGGCAAGCGGGCAGCGGCAAGCGGCTCTGTGTGCAAGCCTAACGCTCGGCAATCATCATTACATTCAGGCCCTTTTGGCCATCACCGATCACGACATCCAGCGTATCGCCGGTCTCGAGCATATCATAGCCAGCTTTGCGCATGACCGAGATATGGATGAAAATGTCTTCAGGAGATGCCGCCCGGTTGACGAAGCCGAAGCCCTTGGCGGCGTTGAACCATTTGACCGCGACTTTCTCATAAGTCACCGCTTCATCGGCCTCTCTGGCAAGCGCAGCGCGGGCGCGGTCCATCTCAAGAACGTGTGAAACCTGCCAGCCGCTGTCGCGCTGCACAACATCGCAGACAATGCGCGCGCCTTCATCGGCGAGGCTCTCGCCATAGGCGCGCAGACAGGAAATATGCAGCATCACATCGCGCTGCAGGATCACGCCTTCAGCGGTTTCCGGAACCACAAAGCCATAGCCTTTTGCCGGATCAAACCATTTGACACGACCAATCACCCGCACACCTTCGTGCGGGGCGTCGTTTTCATGCGCATCAGCCACTATACCCACGTTCTCAGCCCTTTGGTTAATTCCTAGACGCTTAACAGGCGAGTGTCACGCGCCGACCTGCGTCTCATGGTGATAAGCAATAATGTGTTGTAAAGGTGGCACTCCCTAGGGGAATCGAACCCCTCTTTCCAGGTTGAAAACCTGGCGTCCTAACCGATAGACGAAGGGAGCGCACAGTTCGAACGGCGGATATAGCCGCGAGATTCCGGGCTTGCAAGACGAATTGCGGGGCGATGCGCGATTTTTGGCAGTGTGAAGCGATCTCGTCTGGCCAGCGCCCTTGGCCACGCTTTGCCAAGCAGGTCTCGTATCGGGCCTGCGGCCCTCATATAGACCAGGCTCAGGGCTTTTTGATCCAGCAGGTTCCGGTCTGGCTGCGCCACTGCCGTGGCCTTCTTCGCTGAAAATAATCCACCGGATTATTTTCCGGGCGCTTCGAAGCCCATGAACCAGGCTCAGGGCTGTTTCCTCCAGCACTTGCGACCGCCCAGCGCCTTTGCCCGCCCGGTCGAAGACTGGTCGGTGGATTGATCAAATTGTGCCTGGGAGAGGCTCAGGCGGATCAGAGGTGCGTTGAATACATGAGGCTACCTCCGCCGCAGGCACAAGTGCAGACGGGTGCCCATGGACCGGCACGCCGGCCCACTCCCTGGAGTAGAGACCTGTCCCTGGATACCCGCCTGCGCGGGCATCTGCGGAGAGATCGAAGAGCCGGGCATGCAGAGGCCGGACATATGCGCGCATATCCTCGGCGCACCAGCCCTTCGGCGCATAAGGATCGTCGCCCAGCGCCAGCACGATCACCTGTCCCCAGGCCGAGACCATGATCAGCCGCTCGCGGCCGTCCTGGTCCTTGAGCGCCAGCAGGAAGGCTAGCTGCAACCATAGCCACGGCCAGAAGACAGGCGGGCAGTCCTCAAACAGGTCACGGTAGCGGTCAAAGATCATCGGTTCGAAACAGGCTCAATCAGGGGTCAATCGAGGCTCAGTATAGGGCCAGTCCGGCAGGGGGAGGATAAGTTTGGCGATTTGCCCATGGCTTTGGGGCCAAAGCCGGGGATAGCGTGTTGCTTCGTCCGCTCCCGGCGGCAATGGAGGGTGCTGCGAAACAATCGTGCGCCTCACCCCCGCAATCGGTGATCATTGCTTCTTGCCATTGTGTTTACAACTTTACGACCTACATACTGATCAGGCCGTTACCCGTGCTTTTGGACGAAGCGCTCGTTAATTTCGACCAAGTGGCCACATCGCATAATTTAGTTAGCATTCGGGTTTCAGCATATCGGCTTCGCAAAAGCCCATTCGTTTCCCCGCGGTTTGGTTGGACCCGATAGTCTGGCAACGGGAGCACGCGCGTGGTCAAACCGATCAACAAAAAAATGCTCATATCCCAATTTCCATTTTCGTTTGATGAGATTGGAACACAACGTTCTGCCGCGGATGCCA
>CAYGKE010000194.1:0-2951 GCA_964350465.1 uncultured Hyphomonas sp. | reverse complement strand
CGCTGCAAAGTGCTGCTGCATCTGGTCGACTGCACCCAGGACGATCCCGGCGGCGCGTGGCAGACCATCCGCGACGAACTGACAGCCTATGACCCAGAGATGGCCAAAAAGCCGGAAATCGTCGCCCTCAGCAAGGTTGACGTGCTCGACAAGGAGCTCGTCGATGAGCAGGCCGAGCAGCTAAAAGCCATTTGCGGTCATGAACCGATGCGCCTGTCCGCCGTCACTGGCGAAGGCATCAAGCAGGCACTGGGCGCGATGGCCAAGGCGCTCGGCCAGCTGGTTGAAGAGGATGAGGACGAAGCAGACCCCGAATGGAGCCCGCTTTGAACGCCTTGCAGTCTGCCAACCTGATCGTTGTCAAGATCGGCTCGGCCCTGGTCGCCGACGGCGCCGAGGCACGCCAGGCCTGGCTCGACAAGCTTGCGACCGACATCGCCACCTACCGCGCCCAGGGCAAACAGGTCGTGCTGGTATCCTCCGGCGCGATCGCCCTTGGCCGCCGCCTGCTTGGGCCGGATCGCCCGAGGAAGCTGGAAGACAAACAGGCCGCCGCAGCGCTCGGCCAGCCACTGGTCATCGCCGCCCTGCAGCGCGCCTTCGCCGCGCACGATATTCACGTGGCCCAGGCCCTCCTGACCCTTGAGGACACAGAGAACCGCCGCCGCTGGCTGAATGCCCGCGCCACCATCGAAACTGTGCTCAAGGCCGGTGCCCTGCCCGTCATCAACGAGAATGATACCGTCGCCACAGACGAGATCCGCTACGGCGACAATGACCGCCTCGCGGCCCGGGTGGCGCAGATGATCGGCGCCGACCTGCTGGTCCTGCTGTCAGACATAGACGGCCTCTACACAGCCGATCCCCGGCAAAATCCTGACGCCGCGCACATCCCGGAAATCCGCGCGCTTTCCGACGAGATCGATGCCATGGCCGGCGGCGCGAATAGCGATCAGGATATCGGCTCAGGCGGCATGGCGACCAAGCTTGCGGCCGCGCGTATCGCCTGGTCTGCCGGCTGCGCGACCGTGATCACGCTGGGCGACCGCGACCACCCGCTCGGCGCGCTGCAAGACGGCGCCAGGGCAACCTGGATCCTGCCAGACCTGACGCCAGACAAGGCGCGCGAGATATGGCTGCGCGGCCACCTCGCTCCAGAGGGAGAGATCATTGTCGACCCGGGCGCTGCCAAAGCCCTGAAGTCAGGCTCCAGCCTGCTGCCGGTTGGCGTTGTCGCTGTGCGGGGCCAGTTCATGCGCGGCGCAGCGATCACCATCATGACGCCGGATGCCGAGCCCATCGCCAAAGGGCTTACCGCCTACAGCTCTGAAGATATCGCGACGATTGCCGGGCTGCAGTCAGAAGATGTCGCGGCCCGCCTCGGCTATCGCGGCCGCCCCGCCATCGTCCACCGCAACGATCTGGTGCTGGAAGGCGGAGCCTGACGGCTCGAATTTCTGTATTGGTCAAAAGCAGAGATTAGCCGAGCGGCTTGGATGGAGCGAATTTAAGCCGCTGAGGTTATGACTGCTCCCGGCGGACGAAACGCCTTAGGCCAGCGCGTGCCCCTAGACTCAAATGCCGCCCACTCCACGTGACGCTGGCCGCCTAACGCTTTGAGATCAGACCGGTTTCTGGTAGCGTTGTCTCAGTAGGGGCGGAGAAGGTATGGAACGGGCTGACGGGTTATCCGTGATATCAGGCATGGAGGCGCTGAAATTATTGACCGCATTTGCCGGGGATGCGGTAGGCACTGGGCGTCGCTATCATGCTGATCTGGGAAAGGCCGTGTTGGTTCGGTCACCCCTGTCGCGGCGGGCCGAGGGGCGCCGCTATTTCGTTACCGCCGACAAGCAGATCGCTGAAAAGATCCTCAATGACCCAGCCCGGTTTCGCACCGTCGGCGTCGCCTTGACCCGTGGCCCGAAAGGGTCTGCGCAGCGCCGGCTTCGCAATGGGATCGTCCGGATGAACGGCCCCCAGCAACAAGCCCTGCGCCGGGCCTATGCCCCGCCGCTGTCCAAGAGCAGCCTCTGCCAGCATCTGGATGCGTTGCGCGAGATCTGCTCGGCGGAGCTGCGCCATTGGCCGCGCCATGTGTGTTTTGACGCCGGCGCCCCCGCCATGCGTCTTGCCAACAAGGCGGCCGCCCATCTGCTGTTCGGGTCAGAGGATGATCCGCGCGCGCTGAAGATCGCCGACATCATAGGGCAGCACTCGCGCATGCAATACAGCCTCAAAAGCTATCTGTTTCCGGTCAATCTTCCCGGCACCCCCTATCATACCCTGTTGAAGCATGCTGAGATCACCGAGGCCGCCCTGATCGACTGGATGGCGGGTCAACCTGAGGCAGCTCACAGCCTGGTCAGCTGTATTGCGCATATGGCTGATATCAAGGGCGAGGCGGTCGATGCCCAAGGCCGGGCCGCCCAATTATGGACGCTGTATGGGGCAAGCTTCGACACCACTGCCACAACCCTGCGCTGGTTGCTGCTACATCTGGCCTGGAACAGGCCTGTGCAAGATCGACTAATCGAGGAGGTGCGCGCCCAGGGGTTGGAGAGCCCCTATCTCGATGCGGTGGTTCTGGAATGCCTGCGCATGTCACCGCCGGTCGCCTATCAGATGCGGCGGATGAGTGCGACCGACGAAGTTGAGGGCCTCGCCCTTCATCGCGGCGATCACATCGTGATCAGCGCCGCCGTGATCAATCGCGATCCGGGTGATTATGACGCCCCAAACCGGTTCCGGCCAGAACGATGGCTGACGCGCAGCGCGACCCCGATGCAGCCCCTGGCCTTCAGCGCCGGGCCGCGCCGCTGTCTTGGCTTCAACTTCGCCATGATGGTGCTGCGCACCTGCCTGTGTGAGCTGTTTTCAGAGACGCAGGTGGAAGTGCCGGGCGCCGCGAAAATCGGTGTCCGACTGGCCATCACCCAGGGCCCCAAACG
>CAYGKE010000193.1:0-3003 GCA_964350465.1 uncultured Hyphomonas sp. | reverse complement strand
GATCCGGTCGATGGGCACCAGCTTTGCAGCCTCCTGCACACCCTTTGCGTTGCGATAGGTCACCACGCCGGTGAACGAGATCATCGCGCCAAGATCCAGCACAGCCCGAGCCTCAGCGGGCGTGCCCGTGAAGCAGTGGAACACGAACCGATCCCCGGCGATCCTCGAGTTGCGAAGCATCGGGAGCAACGCCGCGAAGGCCTCTCGGCAGTGAATGATGACTGGTTTGCCGAGCCCGGGTTCACCCGTGGCCGAAGCCGTGCCCTCGATCACCGCGAGCTGCTCGGCAAGCACCCGGTGCTGGATCTGAATCGAAGGCTCGGGGTAGTGCTGATCCAGCCCGAGCTCGCCCCACGCGACGCATGCGGCATCCCGGGCGCACGCCACGACCATATCCCAGTCGTGCGGCCCGCGATCCGAATACAGCGGATGGACCCCCGATGAACACCAGACATCGTCGCTGGCGTTCGCTATCGCCAAGGCCTGCCGGCAATCGACGCTCGTCGTGCTGATCGTGATGCACCCGGTGACGCCCGATCGGCGGGCCTCGGCCAGCTCCGCGTCAACCCGGTCGGCAAAGTCGGGGAAAGTCAGATGGCAGTGCGTGTCGATCATGCCCGGTTAGGATATGTCCCGGCACGGCCCGCGGGCGCGATACACTACCGCATGCTCAGAACCATCCTTGCCCTGATTCTTGTCTGTACCGCTCTGACTGCTCGGGCGATTGCAGCCCCGGCCGACGAGCAGCACTATGTTGTTCTTCTCGGCGATGAGCGAGCGGGTTGGATGGTCGAGAGCCAGGTCACGCATGACGGCAAGATCACGACAAACGCGATGATGCGGTTCGAGATCGGGCGGGGGCGTTCGACCGTCCGGATCGAGGTCGAGACCCAATTCGTAGAGTCCGAGGACCACACGCCAATCCTGATGCGCTCGAAGCAGTCCATCGCCTCGGTGCCGATCGAGACGGTCCATGAGTTCCAGGGCGACTCTGTTCTCATCACGACGACCCAGCAAGGGCGCGTCAGCACACGCGAGGTGCCGATGCCCACCGAGCCGTGGCTCACGCCGGCCGAGGCCGGGGCTCTCCTTCAGGAGAGCCTCGAAGCCGGCGGCCCGATCCCGGACATGACGACGCTCGATCCGACCTTCGGCCTGACTCCGATCACAACATCCCGTTCCATCCCCGAGGAGACCACGATCGAAGTCTTCGGACGAACCGTGCCCGCCTACCGAACGGAAGTGACCGTCTCTGCCGTGCCCGGCCCACCGAGCGAAGAGTACATCGGGCTTGACGGCCGACTGGTGCGTTCGACAACCACTCTCGGGGGCCTCTCGATCACGATGCTCGCCGCTGAACGAGAGCTCGCTCTCGCCGAGATCGATCCGCCGGAGATCATGCGATCGACCTTCATCAAGCCGAATCGGCCGATCATGAATCCCAGGAATACACGACGCGCGAGCTATGTGCTCAGTGTGCCGGATGACACGCTTGGCCCGCTTCCGTCGTCCGCACGCCATCTGGTGACCGTGATCGACGACAGAACCGCAAGACTCGTTGTGGATCTCGACGCGGCACCAGACCGCGCAGAGAAGCCCGGCGATGACCACCTCGCCGCCAGCATGATGCTCAACGCGAGCGACACGGTGATCGCAGGCCTTGTCAAGAGGGCTCGCCCGAACGCCGACACCGAAGCGTCGATACGAGCCGAGGCCATGCGCCGGTTCGTTCGCGGGTTCGTGACTCAAAAGTCACTGGATGTCGGGTTCGCGACCGCGTCGGAAGTCGCCCGGTCACGCATCGGTGACTGCACGGAACACGCGGTCCTACTCGCCGCCATGCTGCGGGCAGATGACATCCCATCCCGGGTCGTCAGCGGGCTCGTCTACGCTCAGGACTTCGCGGGAGCGGAAGACATCTTCGGCTACCACATGTGGACGCAGGCCTGGATCGCAGCCGACGGTCTCGAACCCGGCTGGGTGGACCTCGATCCCACGCTGCCCGCCGAACACCCGTTCGATGCGACACATATTGCTCTCAATGTTTCGACTATGCGCGACGGCGAGAGCATCAACTCGATGCTTGCGCTCGCTCCGCTTATCGGGAGACTCCAGGTCAAGATCGAGTCCATCGACGAGTGAACGCCCACGACACAGCCCCACTCCCACTGCTTCCACCCCGACCGGCTGACGGGCACAAGGGCACATTCGGCACCGTGGCCGTTGTCGGTGGGTGCCATCGGGGCGATACGGTGATGCTGGGCGCACCGATTCTGGCTGGTGGCGCAGCGCTCCGATCAGGCGTGGGGTTATGCAGGCTCATCGTGCCCAGGCCGCTGCTGATTCCTGCGCTCACGGCATTGCCGAGCGCCACCGGAGAAGCCTTCGACGGCCCAGCGCCGCGTCATCCATACACACAGGCCGACGCTATGGTCATTGGACCCGGCCTCGGCCCGGATGATCAGCACGCGATCGCACGGTACATCGCCAAAGCATCGAGACCGGCCGTCATCGACGCGGACGGCCTCAACGCCGTGGCAACCGCTGACGCCCTCGAGAATACACTCGATGGCTGCATGATCACTCCGCATCCCGGCGAAGCATCTCGCCTCGCCCATGCGCTCGGCATCGGACTCGATCTTTCGACACCCCTCGGGCGTGCGACCGCCGCGATCGATCTCGCCGAGCGAACCAACGCGATCGTTGTGCTCAAGGGTCGCGGCACGGTGGTTGCGCAGGGTTTGACCCATTGGGTCTGCGATCGCGGAGCCCCGTGTCTTGGCACAGCCGGCACCGGCGATGTCCTCGCGGGGCTTCTCGGCGGATTGCTCGCGCAGTCTCGCGCCGGGGCATGGACACTGACGGACTTCGACCTCGCGTGCATCGGGGTCTGGGCGCACGCGGTCGCCGGCGAACGATGGGCAGCATCGCGCGGCTCGAACGCCGGCCTGCTCGCTCAAGAACTCGCCGACCTCTTACCCGGATGCCTCATTCGGCATGGAA
>CAYGKE010000192.1:0-3005 GCA_964350465.1 uncultured Hyphomonas sp. | reverse complement strand
GCACAGGTGCGAGCCGATGAACCCGGCGGCGCCGGTCACGAGCACCGTCTGTCGGGTCACTGCCGGTCTCCACAAGCCGCATCGGTGCGGGCGTATACCGTAGCCGACACGCTGGCGTCGGTGGAGCATTCAGCACCGGCCCGGATGGTCCGGATACAAAAAAAGCAGGGCGCCATCGCAAAACGGCGCCCCGCTGGAGGAGAGAGAGATCAAACCATCGTACGCGTTATCGGCCATATTGTTCGATGTTTCTTCAGCCTGCACCCCCGACTTTGCCTAGTTTTACCCCGACATACGCCAATAACTCAATCATAGCCCTTACAAAATGCGTTTAGACGCGCAATCCCTGACAGATAACCAACCTTGGTACAGACAAAATAAATCTGGAGCGGAAGCCTGCCTCGTGACGAGTGGCCCCCACTTGTCGGTTGTGCTGACGAGGTCTTGTCGCTGGCCTCTGGCCGAGGCGTCGCGGCCGAGTCAGCCGCCGGCGTCGTCTGGCGCGACCGGACGAGCTGGCATTGCGGGTACCTCGATCTCGGACAGGTCGGGAGCCGGCTTTTCGGGCTCCTCGGCGCGGCCGCGTCCCGGCTGCTGCGCGGGGGCTTGTGCGGGGGCCTGCTCGGTTCGTCGTGACATGAGTCGCCGGAGCGCGACGAGCCGTTGGTCGGGGCGGAGCCGTTCGAGCCGGTCGCGCAGCCGTTTTGGCAGGGCTTCGAGATCGACGGCCCCGCCTTCAGTCAGGAAGTCCTCGATTGTGACCACATCCTCCGAGAGTGCCTCGGCGTACCGCGCCTCGAGCGCCGCGCGCTCCCGCTCGGCCAGCACGCGGGCCATCTCTTCGTCCAGCCACGCCCGCTGCGCGTCGGTCAGCTCAGCGAACAGTTGGGTCTGGAGATCCGCGTTGGTCGGGCCCTGCGCCACCAACTCACGGAACGCGGCGCGGGCGGCCTGGATCTCCGGCGTGATCTGGTCCCGGGTCAGCGGCTGCATCGCCTGATACCCGCCTTCCACACGGAGGCGTGCGTATTCGTCGGCGTTTGCCTCCTGATGCGCCCGCACCGCGAGATTGTGGGTCCGGCTGATGCGCTGGAGCGCCGACTGCTGCGTTGGTGTGAGCCGCAGCGAGAGTTCGACCTCGGCGGAGTTGAGCCGTTCGAGCAGGGCGCGCACCTCTTGCTGCGGCAGTTGCCGAAGCTGGCCCGTCATCGAGGCCATCTGCATCGTCAGCCCCTGCTCCAGCCGAGCGGGTCGATCCTGTTCGACCTCGGGACCGGCGAGCACCGCGGGCTGCGTGTCATCCTGGGCAGCAACGGACGGGCACGCCCAGCACACGGCGCCGATTGCAAACCATCTTGCGTGCTTCATGGCCTCGGCCTCCGGAATCCGCCCATTGCTCAGCGTATCGGCAGAACGCGGCCGGAGCCGACCGATTGCACGGTCTCAGTGATGGGCAACCCTAGGATTGCATCAGAACGCCGATGTGTCCCGACATTCTTGCCGCCGGAGCCCGCCATGGCCTCACTCTCGAAGGACTTTGTTCGCGCCGCCCTCGCCTCGGCTGAGGGGCCCGGTGGTCGGCCGCTCGCGAACCGGCTGGAATGGGTCGCCACCTGCGAGGGCTACGCGGCGGTCAAGTTTCAGACGCGGGATCTGTCCGACGCGAATGCGATCGAGGCCTATGCCAAGCGTGCGCACGGCGCGATCCGCTCCGCGGCCGCGGAGCAGGGAGTAGCCATGGCGACGCTCATCGTCGAGATGGTCGACCACGCCGGCAAGGTCGTGCACGGCTCGACCACTGGACCACGCCCGAGCGACGACGCCAACGCCAAACTCGCGGCGCAGGGCGAAGCCGTTTCCGCATCGTCATCGACCTCGGCGCAGTCTCCCGCAGGCGGCGGCCGACCCACGCCGCAGCAGGAAGCCAGCGCCATGCCCGGCGTGCAGCATGTCATCGCTGTCGGCGCGGGTAAGGGCGGCGTTGGCAAGTCGATGGTCGCAGTGAACCTGGCAGTGGCGCTCGCGCGATCGGGCAAGGCCGTGGGTCTCATGGACGGCGACATCTACGGCCCGTCGCTGCCGACCATGCTGGGGCTGGGCGCGTTGGACCTGAATGTCCGCGATCGCATGATCGAACCGTTCTACGAGCACGGGATCAAGAGCGTCACCATCGGCAAGATGGTCGACCCGGAGAAGCCGCTGATCTGGCGCGGGCCGATGGCGCACGGCGCGTTCAAGCAGCTCACGGAGCAGACGAACTGGGGCGAGCTCGATTACCTCATCATCGACCTGCCGCCGGGCACGGGTGATGTGCCGCTGACGATGGCGCAGAGCCTGCAGTTGACGGGCGCGGTGATTGTCTGCACGCCGCAGAAGGTCGCGCAGGACGACGCGGTGCGCGCGGTGCGCATGTTCCAGCAGCTCGGCATCGACATCCTCGGCGTGGTCGAGAACATGAGCGAGTTCGTCGGCGACGACGGCACGCACTACGACATCTTCGGCAAGGGCGGCGCCGAGATGATGGCCCAGCGACTGGGCCTGCCCTTCCTGGGCGATGTCCCGATCAACACCGCGATCCGGCGCAACAGCGACGGCGGCGATCCGAGCGCCAACTTCGATCCCGAGACCGCCGGCGGCGATGCCGTGCCCAACGCGCTGACGAAGCTCGCTCAGAACCTGGAGAGCCAGATCGCGCTCGCGGGCCTGCGATCGGGCAAGAAGAAGCCGACGCTGACGATCTCATAAGCCCGGCCTCTATCCCACCCGAATGGGTTATGACGAAGCTTTCTGGTCTCGATCAGCATGTTGGTTTCGATAAATCATATTGCTTCGTCTTGACACGGCGTACCGGCCGATGGCACACTGTATGGACACGGGTTCCATGGACACGGGTTCCTCGCGGCTGCGGAGGCTCACCATGGCTGTCGGCTCAGTGATCGTGTCGTCCCTCCTTGTGCTGGGTGCCGTCTCCTGCACGGCGCAGCGACGGTGCGTCGATGATGCCG
>CAYGKE010000191.1:1282-3053 GCA_964350465.1 uncultured Hyphomonas sp. | reverse complement strand
GCGTTCAATCGCGGCTTCGGCGGTTAGGCCAGAGTCAATCGCTTCGTTGATCCGGCCGATCTGTGCGTACGCACCGGAACGGATGCGGTACGCGGTGATGTTCGTCGGATCGAGTTCGATCGCGCGAGAGAGATCCTCGATCGCATCACCGACGAGCGTCGGCTCTTGCAGCAACGAGGTTGCCCGGCGGATGTATGGCAGCGGCGCGTCGGGATACGCGGCGATGGCCTCGTTCATCATCCGGCGGGCCTCGGCCGTCTGACCCTTGCCCTCGGCGATCGTGGAACGCAGCATCCGGTAGATGAGCTCGTCCCGTGTCTCGGCGTCAAGCTGATCGATGCGCGCCTGAGCGGCGTCCCAATTGCCGGTCCGCGTATACGACTCCACCAGCCGACTCATCGCCTCCTTGCCGATCGGCGACTCCGCGGCCGGTCCATCCACGATCGCTTCCAGTACCGAGATGGCTTCATCGAATCGGCCGAGGCTGAACAGCTTCGAGCCGATCACGCGATCGATCACGGGGTTCTCCGGGTCCTGCTTGCCCCGGCCCTGCCGGAGTGTGGTCAGGCCCCGTTCGACCTGCCCGCGTTCGAGCAGGAACGAACCGAAGGCGATGTACGCACTCGCCGAACTCGCGCCCGGCGCATCAGAGATCAAGAAGTCGGTGAACTGCTTGACCGCTCCGGCGAGGTCGTTGCGATCCGCGTGCCAGCGGGCGTCGAGCTGCGCCAGAGACAGGCTGTCGCTCTTCTGACGGGCAGCATCAAGAAGTTCGCGAGCCTCATCGAAGCGTCGCAGATCGGTAGCGATCTGAATCAACGCGGCCGTGTTCTGTGCGTTGTCCGGTTCCGAGGCAGCGATTTTCACGCGCTCGTCGTACGCGAGCTGCTTGCTGCCCGCGAGCCCCTCAAGCGTCAGCCAGATCTGCCGGAACTGAGCGTCGCTCCGGGCAACATCGAGCGAGTCCCGGGCGATCTCGAGCGCCTCTGGGAATCGGCCGAGCCCTGCAAGAACTTCGAGATACCCGGTGACCAGTTCGATGTCATCCGGTTTGATCTCGAGCGCTCTTGCCAGGTTATCGAGCGCGCCGATCTGGTTGCCGCGTTGAAGCTGGACCTGCGCCAGCAGCCGGAGCGTTCTGGGGTTCAGGCTCCCGCGTTCGACAGCCGCCAGCAGCGAGCGTTCGGCCTCGTCGAACTGGCCCTCGGCGATGTGGATCCGTCCGCGGAGCACGAGGCCCCCGGCACCATCGAGGTCCTTGTCCGCGTGGTCACGAGCGATCGCGCGAGCATCATCAATGTCGCCGGTCCGCAGCGCATGCTCGAACGCGGTCAGGAGCACCACCGTGTCGTTGGGCGCTAACTCACGAGCGCGAGTAATGGCCTCGGTCGCGGTCTCGATCTCGCCGCTGGTCGTGCGGATGCGGTGCTTCCGCAGCCACTTGTCCTTTTCGGACATGTCAGATTGGTCAATGAACGCCTCGGCGAGAGTCGCATCCTCGCCGACACTCGCCTGACGCTTGATCATGGTCAGCGCCGTGCTGTTTGGATCAGCGGCGAGGCCCGCGTCCGCGACCTCCGCGGCTCGGTCATAGTTGCCCGCGCGCAGCAGCATCGACGCAAGTGGGAAGTGCAACCGAGCCATCGCATCCTCGTCGGCGGTGCTGTAGGCTTCTTCGATCACCGCGAGAGCGCCGTCGAGATTGCCGGCATCGTCGAGCAACTGCGCCCGAGCGAGCGTCTGCTGGATCGGATCATCCGACTGAGAAGTG
>CAYGKE010000191.1:0-1272 GCA_964350465.1 uncultured Hyphomonas sp. | reverse complement strand
CGGCATGATCGATTGCATATCAGTTGGCTCAATCGACAGCGCTCTGTAGAGCAGCCGGCGCTGCTCGCCGGTGTTGCCGAGCCGCGACGCCACCTCGGCCGCGAGCCGGACGGCATCGGCATCGACCTCGCCGCGGACGGTGTTGAACTTGCGGATCAGCCTGTCCGCGGCGTTAAAATCGCCCTCGGCGAACGCGAGCTTCGCATCGAGCAGCGTCAGTTGTACGGATTCTTCCGGCAGGTCCTGCCCGGCGAGTTCGCGGTACTCCCTGGCATCGGCAAGCCACTGCGCACGCGTGGGGGCCTGCGGCGGGAGCACGCGCCACTGATCGATCGCCGCGTCCGCGATCTGCCAGTTGACCATCTGCTGCTCCTGCACCAGCAGCAAGCCGCGAGCCGAAACCGGCGGCCGCTCGAGCGATGCGATCTGCTTGAACCCCTCAATCGCCTCACCGTACCGGCCGAGCCTCTTGAAGAACCCGGCTCGCTGCCGGAGCACCGTCACATCCTCAGGCCGGTTCTCAGCCGCGGTGTTCCAGAGGGACACAACCCGGTCGATCGGCGATTCGCGATCGGTCCGGAGAACAAGCTGCGTCAGCAGGAGTGCGGTTTCTGCGTCGGTCTGTTCGGCGGGGGCGGCGGCGTACTCCGCGGTGAGTGCGATCACGCGATCGGTGTACTTCTCCGTTGCGCGACGCCTGGCCGCGATCAGATCCGACCCGAAGAGGCCGAGCCGTTCGACTTGCTCGATCTCGGAATCGAGACTCAACATCAGGGCGAGCGATCGGGCCCGAAGGTTCTCAGGATGCGCCACCGCAAACGCATCGACCTTCGCCCGAGCCTCGGAGAGAATCCGCTCGGCGTCCGCGGTCCGCCGGTTTTGAACCGCGATCTGAGCCTGACGATTCCTGATCGTGTACAGATCGAGCAGCGACTGAAAATCGGCGGGGTTCGCTTCGATCGCGGCATCGAGATCGGCGATGATCTCGTCCACTCGTTCGGGAGACAGGTCGGCCCCCATGGCAAAGAGCCTGGCGCCGTACTGGCCGCGGTAGCGACGAAGCTGGCCGGGCTCGGAGGGGTCAGGCCATGAGATCGTGGGCGTCGCACGCCGTGTCGCGGTGTCGAGAATATTGAGACCATCGAGGCTCGGCTGCATCGCGTTCAGCCAGGTTGCCATCGTGCTGAGCGATACCTCGTGCGCCGCGAGATCGGCCCCCTTCACATCCGCGATCTGCTGGAGAATCGTCCGAAGCGTCGAGAATTCCTGGAG
>CAYGKE010000190.1:0-3079 GCA_964350465.1 uncultured Hyphomonas sp. | reverse complement strand
CGCCCCGCAAGCAGACAGCCCAAAGAGAATGCAGGCAGCAAGTGAAGATCGGATAAAACCCATCGGAATCTCCGCTAAGCAGGCGCCAAGACCGTGAGCCTCAGCGCCTGAGCCAGCCTAGTAGCGTTTGGTGACCTGGAATGTCACAGTCTGCGGCGCCCCGAAATAGGCTGTTCGGATGCCGCCTACCGAAGAAAACTCTTGGAAATCGGTCTTGTAGACTTCGTCTCCGAGATTCTTGCCATAAATCCCGGCTGTCCAGTTTTGGCTTTCATCGCTCCATACGATGCGGGCATTGTAGAGCCAGAAACTGTCCTGGAAGACTTCGGGGACCTGCTGATCAACCGCCAGAGCATGCTCGCCGCGGAAGCTGGCATCACCGGCAAGGGTGATTGCACCATTACTGCCAAGATCGAATTCATAAGCGGCACCGAAGCGTGCCGTCCAGTCAGGTGCAAAGGCAGGCTCGTCGGTGTCGGCCCGGTCGCCTGTTGGCGCATTGGCGTCGAGAAATTCGCCATACTCGGCGTTCAGGTAACCGATCTGAGCGTCCAGTGTGAGGTTATCTCCAACCAGTGCCTGAGCTTCGAGTTCAGCGCCCCAAATGTCGAGCTGGCCGGCATTGAAGACAGGCAGGTCAAACTCGCCCGGGCCGCGCTCAACCGAAACACGCGCCTGGAAATCCTGATAGTCACTGTAGAAGACCGCGCCGGACAGGTTTACGCGTCCGTCATGCAGCGACTTGCGGGCACCGGCCTCATAGGTCCAGACGATTTCTGGGTCATAAGGGGTTTGATCACCCGGAGAATTGGCGCGTCCATTGAAGCCACCGGATTTGAAGCCCTTGGCAATTTTCGCATAGCCGAACGTGTCGTCATCAAACTGGTAATCCAGGCTGACCATAGGTGAGACATCGGTCCAGCTTTCAGACACACCGAAGGCAAATGGCGCCGGGACCAGTGTTGTGCTGGTCGAGCGCTGATAGGTCTTCAGCTCATAAGTGTAGCGTAGGCCGCCGGTCAGCGAGAGGCGGTCATTGATATCATAAACCAGGTTCCCGAATGCGGCCCATGAGTGCAGATTCAGATTGTCCTCGATGTCGCGTGTGAAGGCGAGCGGGAAGCCACCAAACAAAAGGAAGTCGTCGGCATAGGCCTGCTGGAACGAGGAAACGTTCTCATTCAGCCAGAACAGGCCGCCAACACCGCTTACGGGACCGCCATCATCATAAAGCAGCTGGAACTCCTGGCTGGTCTGGTCCTGGCGAACCCCAACAAAGACGTCGCCCAGTTCGAGCGGTGTCGCATCAATGTCGATGAAATCGTCATAATCGAGCTCACGGCGCGCGGTGATCGATTTCAGCGTGACATTGTCGTTCAGCTCATAGGTCGCGGTAACGCCAAAGCCTGTGTGCTGCAGGTCATTGGTGTTTTCGAGGTCAGTACCCCCAACCCTGTTCAAGCTCGTCGCTGTCTCATAGTTGAATTCATCACCACTTGGGAGGAAAAGCGGCACGATTGTATCGGCCGGTGTGGCCGGCGCGAGATCAACAGCAAAGAGCAGGCTTTGTGGTTGTCCAACCGTCAGGCTGGGGGATTCTTCCGTATAGTCGGCATTGAACACTAGTTCGAGGGCCTCGTTCGGTGTCCACATCAGGGTGCCGCGGATCGCTTTGGTGTCCTTGTCATTGTATTCCTGGCCGCCAATCGGATCATCGACATAGCCGTCGCGCTTGCCGAGATAGACAGACAGGCCGCCGCCGAGCTTGTCTTCGACGAGCGGGCCGGACAGGGTGGCTGCGGCCTCGATCGCATTGTAGGAGCCATAAGACACGCGACCTGAGGCTTCAAATTCATCACCGGGCTTCTTGGTGACGATTTTCAGTGCCCCGCCATTGGTGTTCTTGCCGTAGAGCGTGCCTTGTGGGCCGCGCAGGACTTCTATCCGCTCGACATCATAGACATCGAACAGGGCGCCGCGAATACGCGAAATATAGACATCGTCGACATAGACACCGACGGCTGGATCGAACGTTGCGAGCGCATCAGGCTGCCCGATGCCGCGAATGAAGATGTTGGCCGAGGACGAGGATCCGCGCCCCTGAACAAGGTTGAGGTTCGGCACGACGCCTTGCAGCGCGCCGACATTTTCAGCCGCGAGGTCTTCGGTCAGCTGATCGCTACTAAACGCCGAAACCTGCCCCGGAACCGTGAATAGGGTTTCTTCCTGCCGACGCGCGGTCACGGTAATGGTGCCAAGTCGGCGGTCCTCGACGGCATCCGTCGCATCGCTGTCATCCTGCGCGATTGCCGTTGCGGTCCCTGCGCCGAGCGCCAGGGCCGACACAAGACTCGTCTTCAAAAGCCAGTGTGTTTTGTGTGCCATTCTGAATCCTCCAGTGGATCTTGATCGTCCATATGGGGTGAAGGATATCTGATTTGGCGTGAGCGAATATGACACAAGCCGTCAGGTGGGGTGAACACTTTCGCTCAGGCTGGCCTAGCGACTATGGGCCTTGGCATAGGCAGCAGGGGTCTCGCCCTTCCATTTCTTGAACGCACGATTGAAGGCGCGAACGTCGGAATAATCGAGCTGTTCAGACACTTGCGCCGTGGAGCGGCCTTTGGCGAGGAGGCGCTCGGCCTGTTCGAATTTCACTTCCTGAACAAGGTCGCGAAAACTGCTGGCTTCTTCGCTTAAGCGTCGCCGCAGGGTCGCCACACTGATGTTCAAGGCGCTGGCGACGTCGCTTTGCTGGTTCAGTCCCCGCGCGACCAAATCCAGTGTCTGAGACTTGAAACTGCGACTATGCGCCGATGGTGCACGGGCTTCGAGATGATCAATCACACGCGCAAAGATACCGACCGTGCTGAGATCGATGCTGCCGGGTGTCTTGATGGCTTGGCAGGTGGTTTCGAAATCATAGACCAGTTCATAGGCCGCGCGCTCATACTTGATCGGTACGGTCCAGAACAGGTTTTGCATCCGGCCAGGTTCGGCGCGGCTACGCAGAAGGCCGATCCGTCTAAGCGCCTGACCAGCCAGTCCATTGCTAAGGCTGTCGAGCAGGCAGTGGACC
>CAYGKE010000189.1:1960-3107 GCA_964350465.1 uncultured Hyphomonas sp. | reverse complement strand
GCCCGCAGATTGCCTTTTTCCATGTCGCCGTCACAGGTGCCAAGCGCGACGACGATAGATTTCAGCTTCTTGACGTAAGCCGCCGCCTCCAGCGGGGTGCGGATGTCCGGCTTCGAGACGATCTCCATCAGCGCAACGCCTGAGCGGTTCAGATCGACATAGGTTGAACCGGGATCCATGTCGTGAATGGACTTGCCGGCGTCCTGCTCAAGATGAAGCCGCTCAATACGCGCTGTGAAACTATAGGCCGGATCGCCGTGCGCAGGCTCGACATCGACTTCGATTTCGCCTTCGCCGACAATTGGCAGTGCGAACTGGCTGATCTGATAGCCCTGCGGCAAGTCCGGATAGAAATAATTCTTGCGGTCAAAGCGCGAGACCTTGTTGATTTCGGCGTTCAGCCCCAGGCCCGTCCGCACGGCCTGTTCGACACAATACTCGTTGATGACTGGCAGCATGCCCGGCATCGCCGCATCGACCAGCGAGACATTCTGGTTGGGCTCGGCGCCATATTGCGTTGACGCGCCTGAGAACAGTTTCGCCTTGGAAGCCACCTGCGCGTGAACTTCAAGGCCCAGAACGACCTCCCACTCACCGGTCTCTCCCTTGAGAGTGTATCTCGCACGCTCGCTCATTCTGCTTCTCCGTCTTTTTCAGACTGCTTTGCTTTCGCCGCTTCAACGCGCGCCCTGCGCTCAGCCATGCGCTTGTCGATGGCGTGGTCTTTGCCGCGCAGGAAGCCAAATCCTCGCAACCCGGGACGTCCATCCTTGCCCTTGGCATTCCAGGTGAGGACGCGGTCTACAATCATCGCGCCGCGCACCGCCGCATACGCCGCCGCGACCAGCGACAGAAGCCAGATATGGCGTGAGCGCGGATGAAACGGATCAGCGCCGCGGCTATAGGCGGTCATCAAGACAAGTCCGCACAGGATGACGAATGCGATGAGCGCGTAGAGCAGAATTCTGGTTCGACGGGTCATACCGAAGCCTACCACCATTTATCCGGTTTCGCAGCAAACCCGGCAGCCTCTTCAATCGCGCCGGCAACACGGAAACAGGTCGCCTCGTCAAGGGCCTTGCCAATCACCTGAAGCCCAAGCGGCAAACCCTGCTTATCGACAGCAGCCGGTACGGATATCCCGGGC
>CAYGKE010000189.1:0-1950 GCA_964350465.1 uncultured Hyphomonas sp. | reverse complement strand
TGGCGGTCACGGTGAAAATGTCATTGAGATACATCTGGATTGGGTCGCCAGATTTCTCACCATAGGCAAACGCCGCACTTGGGCAGGTCGGCGTCAGCAGCGCGTCGACGTCCTCAAATACGGTCTGAAAATCCTGCAGAATACGTGTGCGCACTTTCTGTGCCCGCAAATAATAGGCATCATAATAGCCTGATGACAGTACATAAGTGCCAATCAACAGGCGGCGCTGAACCTCTGCGCCGAAGCCGTTGGCGCGGGTGCTCTCATATGTCGCGGTCAGGTTGTCACCAACAACCCGCGCACCGTATCGCATCCCATCATAACGGGCGAGGTTGGACGAGGCTTCAGCCGGTGCCACGATATAATAGGCGGGCAGAGCATATTTTGTGTGGGGCAAGGTGACGTCGATAATCTCGGCGCCCTGCGCTTTCAGCCACTCAATCCCTTGTTGCCAAAGGTCTTCGATCTCCTGCGGCATACCGTCGACGCGGTACTCGACGGGGATGCCGATTTTCATGCCTTTGACACCCTTGCGAACATCTTCCCGCCAGTTTGGCGTCGCGACCGGCAGAGAGGTCG
Organism: uncultured Hyphomonas sp.; assembly: GCA_964350465.1. GTDB lineage: Bacteria > Pseudomonadota > Alphaproteobacteria > Caulobacterales > Hyphomonadaceae > Henriciella. Next base: position 1,371 of record CAYGKE010000189.1, on the reverse strand, counting down.
AATCCTTCGGGTCGTGCGAGCACATAACCTCCGTCAGCAATGCGGCGTCCTCAACGGATTTGGCGATCGGTCCGGCCTGATCAAGGGAACTTGCAAAAGCCACCATGCCATAGCGCGACGCCCTGCCATAGGTCGGCTTGATGCCGACAGTTCCAGTAAAGGCCGCAGGTTGGCGGATTGAGCCGCCCGTGTCGGACGCAGTTGCGGCCAGACAGAGATTTGCAGAAACGGCGGTCGCCGACCCACCAGATGATCCACCCGGCGTCAGTTTTTGATTGCTACCTTCGCGGCGCCATGGATTGGCCGGCGGACCGAACCGGGACGTCTCGTTTGAGGAGCCCATGGCAAACTCATCCATGTTGAGTTTGCCGAGCATAACCGCGCCAGCATCCCACAGATTTTGGGTCACGGTACTCTCATAGGTTGGCGTAAACTCTCCAAGGATATTGGAGCATGCCGTCGTGCGCACGCCTTTGGTGCAATACAGGTCTTTTACCCCCATCGGGGCCCCGTCGAGCTTGCCAGCACCTCCATTGGCGCGGCGCGCATCTGAAGCCTGTGCCATTTCAAGTGCCCGCTCGGGCGTCTTCACAACATAGGCATTCAGACTGTCGTTCGACGTTTCAATGGCATCAATGAACGCCTGGGTCAGCTCGACGGCCGAGAATGAACCTGCGTCCAGCCCGTCCAGCGCATTGATCAAAGAAAGTGTGGTGAGCTCGCTCATGCGATCTCCTGTAAACAGATCAAGAAATTTCGCGCCTTGGTATGCTGCCTTGAGGTCCCTATGCAACCCATTTAACGCCGTTTGCACATCGCGTCTGTTGCCAAGGGTTCATGGTCACCATGATTTGATTTGAACTCTATAGGAGAAGACATATAAACAGGCTCAGGAGGAACCGCCATGCTCAGCCATCGTATCGCATTTGCTGCCTTGGCCTTTGTTCTGAGCGCTTGCGCCAGCGCAGAGCTCACTGGAGACAAACAGAACGCCAAATCTGATCCGACTTTTGCGGATGATCCTCGCCGTGGCGAAGAGGTCAATCGGGTGTGTTTCGCAAGCTCAATCGACAGTTTTGGTGAGACAACAAAGCGCGCCGTCGTCATCCGTGAAGGATTTGACTATTATCTGGTTGAAACCTTCGGGGGTTGCTTTGATCTGGATTGGGCCCAATCCCTTTCAATTGATGCGCGGTCCGGCTGTTTGAGCAGAGGTGACGATATTCGCCCGTTCGAGAGCGCGTTCGGACCAGACAGTAGCGAACTTCGTGCCCTCCCGTGCAAAGTTAAGGCGATCTATGAGGGGGTTCGTGATGCAGCGGAAGATGGAGCGGATGGAGATGCCACCAGCGGCGAACCGTGCACGCGGAG
>CAYGKE010000188.1:0-3136 GCA_964350465.1 uncultured Hyphomonas sp. | reverse complement strand
GTTCTGGATCGTGAACTGGCCGTCGCGATTGGCATTTAGGGACAGCCGCGTACCGCGAACACCAACCCGGACGCCGCCTATTCCCGGCTCGTCTTCCTGTCTTACGCCATCGCGATTGCGATCAAGGAAAACCCGGCCGGTCAGGATGCCTTTGCCTTCATCCGGCAAGCTATGGCGGCGCGGTTCATTGAAAGTCACGATCCCGCGCAAGCCAATCGACAGATCGCTACGCCCTTCAAAATTGTCAGCGTAAATTGCGGTCAGTTCAACATTACGAGAAATCCGGTAGCGTGCTTCCAGATTTGCAAAGAACCGCGTGCCCGCTTCAGCTTCTGCATCAAAATCAGACAGCGCCGACAAACGGCCCTTAACCGAGAGGCGCTCACCCAGGGCACGGCCAAGATCGCCATAGATCGACGCCCCGGCGCGAACATTTGTGTCCTCACCGTTCCAGTTCAGCGAAGCGGTCGGCGCAACCGCAATAGTTGCACCGTTTTCAAACGTCCGGTTGATTGACCGCGCTTGCAGGTTGCCAACAAATTGCTGCGAGGTTTCGCCATCATCCTGCCGAGCATTCGAGTAAACGGCTGTCAGCGACCCCCAGTCAAAGCGTTGAAGTGCCCGCACGCGCAGGTTCGTCGTGTCAGTGTCGCCGCTCTCCTCGCTCGCGAATGTTTTCGATACAGAGGCCGAAAGGGACGGCCCGGTTTCACCGATACGCGTGTTGATGTGCAGCGTTGTGTTGGTTGCGTTCGTGTCGATATCGCCGCCCTGATGCGTGTGTGAAGCACGCAAGCCGAGCGCAAGCTGATTCAAAGCACCCCACGGCTCAATTGAACGCCATGTGCCAGAGCCAAACACGCTCGTGCGTGCGCCGACACGTTGATCGAACACACCAGCAAAGCTGTTCTGGCCTGCACCGGAAGTGAATTTCTCACCGTCATAGGAGGCAGAGCCGCTGAGCCCGACCTGGTCGGATACGGCATATTGGGCGGTTGCTCGTACGCGAACATCCGCGCCAGCATTGTCACCACTGAACGCGCCAAGGTCGGCGGAAACATAAGCCGACTGCAAGCCGGTTTCATTTTCCGGGAACTCGAAGCGCTTTTGCCCCCCGGCAACGACCAGCCCGGTCCTGCCGTCAGGCTCAACACTCGCGGAAACGCCGATCTCTTGCGACTGATCCTGCGAAATCAGCCGGGCGCCTCCTGCGAAGCCGCCAAACTCCGGGACGGAGACACGGTCACTTACTGGCTTAACACCATCAAGCGGCACACCCGCAGCGATGGCCAGTATCGCGCCGCTCGGGCGCTGGGTGCGCCACGACGCTCCGCGAATGCGGTTTTGATCGACCCCCGCCAGTTCACGGTACGCGCCGGTATAGTCCCCAACTGTCGCCGCCCAGCCATCAAGCGACTGGATATCAGCTGAAACCCAGGCGGGTTGCAGACCGGCAGGCTCTTGCAAGCCGCCCGCACTCTCGACGCGAACGCGGGAATTGTAATTGCCCCAATGACTGGTGAACTCAGCCCGCAAAGGCCCGCGATCACTCACTTCATAGCTCAGCGCTTCAGGCGTGAACGGCGTGTCAGACGCCTCGCCCGACACATCCGCGCCCGGCAGCGCAGTGCTGGTCAGTCGATCATCGAGCGTGACCTCGACCCGGTTCGTGCCTGGAACCAGTCTGATATGTGTGCCGGTCAGTGTCTCGACTGCTGAGAACGGCAATAGCAGTGTATCAGCTTCGGCAAACTGCATATCGGCGGTGACACCGCGCGGCGTGTTGTTGACGGAGACGAGACCTGACGCCAGCTCAAGCGTGATTTCTGCCTGATCCTGGGTTCGGCGCACCTTGATCAGGCCAGCTTCACGGCTCAAGCGATAACCCAGTTCATCGATCACCGGCTGCAGTGGGATCAGCAGTACCGGGCCAATCGTGCGCGGCTCATTGCCGAACGTATCGACCGGTACGCCATTGACCCAAAGCTCCAGCCCGAATTGCGGCTTCAGTAGCTTGTCCAGCGTCAAAACGATGCGATCCTGCTCATCACGGGAGACATGCGTGCCCGACATCACTGAGACCGCGTTGATATCCAGCCAAGCATCAGCTGCCTCGCGCGGTTCGAAACCCGGGAGTTTTCCCAAAACGGTTAGATTTGAACGAACCTTGCCGTCAGCCATGTCGATTGACATCACCACGCCGTCCTGGAAGCGGTGGTATTGCAGGACGGTGGTTTCGGTCTGTACTTCGCTACGCAAGGCTGCCGCGACATCTGTCAGGTCAAACTCGCGCACATCTTCAGCGGTGACGCGGCTGCGCACCGATACAAGGTCCCCCTCAATCACCATGTCCACATGCTCAACGGACATTGCGGCGACAGGCGCTGGGGCGACAGCGTCTGTAGGTGCGGCAGATGATTGAGGGGTAGTCTCGTCCGGGGTCTGAACCCCTATTTCTGCAGGTGTGGCAGGCGCAATGCTCTGGCCCTCAGCAGCCTGAAAGGTGCTGAAGCTGGCCGCCAGAATGGCGGCTGAGAAGATCGCCCGCAACTGCATGATCGGCCCGAAGGCCAATTCCACTAGTCCGCGCGGTACGCAGACGGCTGCATCCGGCTACCTGTCGGGTAGTCGGCGCGTAGCCAGCAATTCGAGTTAAAGATCGGTCCGGCCAGATGGCCAGTTTGTGCTGATGCGGCTAATACCGTCATCAACTGACCTGCCGCAGAAGCGGCAAGCCCGTTTATCGCCCATTTCATTTTTACCACCATCGGTATTTTTTGTTATGGGCTCAGCCTAAGCTGGGATGGTTAATATCAAGCTTAAATCGCAATGATTACAGCACACGCAGCAAGTATTGGCACAGTATCGCGTGATTGAGACGAACTAGCCCCTTCCCAAGCGGCGCGAGCCCTGACAAACTGACAAGGCAAATTCTCTCAAGGGACCGATTTATAATGACTTTTTTGAAGACCGCCGCCTCAATTCTTGCATCAACTTTGCTTTTGGCGGCTTGCGGTGGCTCGGACGCGCCCGCAGATCCGCCCGCACCAGAATCCGAAAATATCGTTGAAAATCCAGTGGTTGCAGCCGAAAGCTCACCCGGCACCTCCGCCCCGGTCGTAGATGCCGCAGCTGA
>CAYGKE010000187.1:0-3186 GCA_964350465.1 uncultured Hyphomonas sp. | reverse complement strand
GGATTGAAGAACGAATCGGCGAGCGACATCGACCCGTTGTCGCGCCCATTGGGGCCGACCAGCGGCAGCTCGGCGTTGAGCATCGAGTGCCCGAAGCGGTACGCAGCGGTCGAGAACGCGAGCGACAGCTCGGGGTTTGTGCCCGCGTCGTAGCCCGCGTAGTCGGGCATCGCGCCGTCACCCAGGAAGGTCGGCAGCCAATCCTTGTAGGTGATCTTCTGGATCTTGGCGCCGACGATCTTCCGCGCGGTCTGGTAGATCTGCTCGTCGTCCCATGCCGGGTTGTCAGAGGCGAGTTGGTCCGCGAGCCGGTTGTGCTCCCGCATGAACAGCGTGTGCATGCTTGCGAGCCCGATCTGCTCGTTCGCGCGGATGTCGCCGGCGATGAAGAGATCCGACCCGGTGCCGCCGGCGTTCCCGAGCCCGCCGGTGTTGTACGGCAGAAGCCCGCCGGCGCTCAGACGCAGCCGGCCGCCCGTCCCGGCACGCAGATCCGCCGCACGCGTCGTGTCTGAGCCGTAGACCACCGAGCCATCAAGAAAGTGCGTGATCGCATTGGCGAACTGTCTCGGCGTGGTCACGCCCTCGGCAAACTCCGAGCGGTGCATGTTCATGACCTGGGTGCCCGTACCGGCCGGGTCGAACCACGGATCACCCGTCGGGATGCTGATGGGCAGGCTGCTCGATGCGTCCTCACGGATCAAATTGAAATCGTGATCGATGAACTGCCCCCACTGCCAGAACATGCCGCTGATCCCGAGCGCGTTGCCCGAGGTCGCCTGCTGCCCGACGCCGTTGGAGATCGCCCGCGGGCTTGGCCGGGTGGTGATCGATGCGCCGATGCCGTCTGCGTAGTGCGCACCACTGGCTTCCCGCTGCATGTAGGCCCCGGTGATGCCCCAAGCCGGGTTGGCGAGGTTGTTCCCCGAAGCATCGATCTCTCGCCATGTCTGACTGTTCACGCCGCCGGCACCGCCGACCAATGCCACAACCATCGCGCTCCGCATCATGTCTTGCCTCCTTGTTCAGCAGCACCGAATGACCTATATCCCTTCGGCACCGGCAGTGGGAACCAGTGGACCACACTGTCTGCAATAATGCCAGAGGCCGAACGCCGAACATCGCGATCTATTCCACGCCTCGCGGAAATTTATGGTTCGCAGTCCGTCAGGCAGGTCGAGACAATCCGCGCCGTCTCGGGGTGCGCCAGGTACCCCAGCTCGGCGTGCGGATCGAGCACCAGCCGGGGCTCGCCCCGCGGCTGCGCGACGAACGGGTTGTAAATATGGATGTCTTCGAGTGTGATCTCGTCCTCGAGCGCTGCGAAGTCGTCCTCGATCGTCGCGTCGAAGGAGATCGGATCGTCCTCGGCCGCGATGTTCGTCCAGCTCCGCTCGATGATCCTCGGCAGCTTCGCAGCCTCGGGCTCGTTTGCGTCGTAGAGATTCTCGCGCACCCATTCGCTGCTGAGCGGGCTGCCCATCGTGAGCCAGTGCACCACGCGGCCCGACGCTTGGCGGACCACCTCGTACTCGCTCATATGGCTGAGCTTCCAGAGCGTGTCGTACGCCACCATACACCCCAGGCTGTGCGTGAGCAGCACGATGCGATCGCCGTCCAGCAGCGCACGGATCAGGACCTGCTGCAGCCGAGCCCGCATCGGCGAGCCGTGGACCCGCGTGCGCAGGTAGCCCCACAAATCCGGCACACGGTTCTTGATGATGCGTTCGACCGCGAACCGCAGCGGCGACAGACCCCGCAGCGGCTCGATGGCGCCCAGTGTGTCCTCCACCCAGCCGAAGTCCCGGTAGCGCCGTTCCATCTCAAGGTGCTGCTTCCGTGAGTACGGCTCGGCGTGCGCCAGCAGCCTGTCCAGCCCTTGGAGGAGTTGGGCCGCGTGCTCCGGCGGGTCGTACCAGGCGTCGCCGACCGAGCGGAGCTGCGCCCGATTCCTCGCCGCCCGCTTCCGGCTCACGATCCTCGCGATCGCGTCGTCATCGCGGATGTCCGCATTGACCATGAGCCGACCGGTCAGATCGCCGTAGTACGCGATCGTCAGCTTCACGGGCTCGCCTGCATGCCGATCGTTGCGGATCAGGGCCCAGGGGTCGTCCGCGGTCGGCTCTCGCTGCTGCTCGGGGCCCGCGACAAACGCCTCGGGCATCTCTCGCAACCCTCCGCGCGCCAGGCCGCGGTTGAGAGCCCCGGTGATCATCCCGCCGAAGGTCTCGGGATCGGGCTTCGGGGCCCGGCCGTGGACATAGATCAGGTGCGTTCTTCCGCTCATGGGTGTCTCCTTCTCGGCGGCATGCGATGACGGGGACCCGGCAGTGAACACCCCTCTTATACTCCAAACACAGCCCCGCACCCACACCCCGCGTCCCGCTTTCGCCCGATGTCACGAAACTCGCCGCTACCATCAGGCGAACGCGACCGATGACCCCCCGAACGCGGCCCCTCCGGAGCACACGATCCATGGCCTGGCAGCCCAGCATCACCGAGCACATCCTCTGCAAGCGCATCCCGACACCTCCCTTCGGACGGATCGAGGACAGGCATGTCGTCGGGTACGACGAGTATGTCAACACCGGCGGGTATGTCGGCCTGCGCAAGGCGCTGACCATGAAGCCCGAGGATGTCGTCGAGGAGGTCAAGGCCTCGACCCTCCGCGGCCGGGGCGGCGCTGGCTTCCCCACCGGGCTCAAGTGGACCTTTCTCCCGCCCGTTCCCGATGGCAAGACCCCCGGCACCGAGGGCGCCGAGCGATACCTCGCCATCAACGCCGATGAATCCGAGCCGGGCACCTTCAAGGACCGGCTGCTGATGGACTTCGATCCGCACGGTCTGCTCGAAGGCATCGCCATCTGCTGCTACGCCTGCAAGCTCAGTAAGGCCTACATCTTCATCCGCGGCGAATACCACCACCAGGCCCATGTCCTCGAGAACGCGCTCAAGGAGGCCTACGAGAACGGCATCTTCGGAGACAAGGGACTGATCAACTCCGCCGAGAACACCGCCGGCGTCAAGTTCCGCGTCGATTGCTTCGTCCACCGCGGCGCGGGCGCCTATATCTGCGGCGAAGAGACCGGGCTGCTCGAAGCCCTCGAGGGCAAGCGCGGCTGGCCCCGCATCAAGCCCCCCTTCCCCGCCATCAAGGGCCTCTTCGGAAAGCCCACCATCATCAAC
>CAYGKE010000186.1:0-3189 GCA_964350465.1 uncultured Hyphomonas sp. | reverse complement strand
CGCGAAGTAGACGGCTTGCAGGGCGGCAGTTCGAACCGCTACCAGTTCGCCGCAGCATTGGCTGCGAGCTTGGCAACGACCTGATTTTCCAGTGCGTCGCAGACAGCATCTGATACGCTTTCGCCATTCTGATCGCCGCCGCGCACAACCGCGAGGCAGGCCTGTACATGCAGGTTGATCAGGGCTGCGACGCTTTTCAGGTCTTCCGTATTGCCGACAAGTTTCTGCAATGAGCCGGTCAAACGGGTCAGCGCCCCGCCGCCATAGGCGCCAGAGGCTCCGTAGAGATTATGGATTGCAGTTTCGAATGCGGTCCGGGCATCGGCGTCCTCGGGATGTGCGATCGCAGCGGTCATCGTATCGGTCAGTTGGCTGAGGTCTGATCGCAGCCAGTCGCTCAGGTTCTCGGATCCGCTTTCTTCCGCCTCTGCCGCTTTGCGGTCGTTTTGCCAGCCGCCCACGACGCGGGAAATGTCCGGCTTTGGCTCGTCCTCAACCTTGCGGCGAGACGAAGCAGTCAATCGAGAGAGCAATGACATAACCATGGTAAACTTAAACCACAGTTCATTTAACAAAGCCCTGACGCGGACGGGCAATTAATAGGTAAATTGTTCCTGCAAAATACGCTCATCCAGGGCATGACCGCTATCAAATAGCATGGTCAGGCGCCGTGATCTGTCGGCTCGGACGGAGACTCGTTTGACGTCGCGGACCTCCTGATTGTCAGCGGCAGCCGCCACCGAACGCCGTTCTGATTCGATGACTTCAATATCAACCTTGGCATCATAGCGCAGCAGCGCGCCGCGCCAGCGCCTTGGACGGAAGGCGCTGACCGGTGTCAGGGCAAGCAAGTTGGCACCAATCGGCAGGATGGGTCCATGCGCCGAGAGATTATACGCGGTTGAGCCAGCCGGTGTCGCCACCATCACCCCGTCGCAGGTCAGCTGCGCCATTCGCTCGCGGCCATCGACGAGAATTTTGATCTTGGCGGTTTGTGCGGTCTGGCGCAGCAGTGAGACCTCATTGATGGCCAGATGTGTGTGGGACTGGCCGTGATTATCCAGCGCCGTCATCTCCAGAGGATTGACGGTTGCGCGTTCGGCCTGATCGATGCGCTCGTGCAGGCCATCGGCATGATATTCATTCATCAGGAAACCGACCGTGCCCCGGTTCATGCCGTAGACAGGTTTTGGGTCCTTGAAGCGCCGCCGCATCGCATCCAGCATGGCACCGTCGCCGCCCAGCGCGACGACGACATCCGCTTCGTCCTCGCTGGATTGACCGTATTTTTGTGTCAGCTCGGCCAGCGCCTCCTGGGCGGCCGGGCGAAGCGAAGCGGAGAAGGCAATTTTCAGAGTCATGGCTGCCTATGTCGGGGGCCTTGGCGCGGCGGTCAAGCAGAGCTTGCGATTGGCGTGCCAGTCCAGCCGGGTGACCACGCGGCATATCTGGCGTTGCGGCGCAGACATGTTAAGCTGCGACGGACCGACAAAATCAGACAGGAGGATGCCGCATGGCCGATGGAATGACAGTCGCGAGCCTGAAAGGGCAAGTCAGCGACGAAGAGTGGAAGACCCGTGTTGACCTTGCCGCGATGTATCGGCTGACCGCCCTTTATGGCTGGACCGACATGATCTTCACCCATATTTCGCACCGCGTGCCGGGCCCGGATCATCATTTCCTGATCAATCCGTATGGCTTCTTTTTTGAGGAGATCACCGCCTCGTCGCTGGTCAAGGTCGACCTTGATGGCAATCTGGTTCAGGAAACGCCTTACTTCATCAATCCCGCTGGTTTCACCATTCACTCGGCGATCCATGCTGCGCGCGAAGATGCCCATGTCGTGATGCATCTACATACAGATGACGGCGTTGCGGTCTCTGCCAATAAGGAAGGCCTGCTACCGCTCAGCCAGACCGGAATGCTGGTCCGCGAAGATCTGGCTTATCATGTCTATGAAGGCGTCGCGCTTGACCATGGTGAGCGCGAGCGTCTGGTCGCGGATATGGGCACCAAGAACAATATGCTGCTGTACAATCATGGCACGCTGACCGTGGGGGGTACGGCGGCCGAATGTTTCTTGCGCATGTTCTTCCTTGAGCGCGCTTGTACGATGCAAGTGCGGGCGCTGACCGCCGGGCGCGAGAATATGATCATACCGGATCAGTCGGTACAGGACGTCGTGACCAGTCAGGCTAACCCGGAAGGCACCAAGACACTGGCCAATATGCTGGCCTGGCCGGGCTTGCTGCGGCGGCTTGATCGTGAGAGTCCCGGCTACGATTTATAGCTCGTATAGGGATTATTACCTATTCCGATGCACAGGCTGCGGCTATTCATACCGTTACAAAGTGCCGGTTGATGCCCTACATGCTGCCGGGAATAGAATTGGAATAAGCCGATGAAGCACTTGCAGGCCTTTGAAGACGCCCTGAATGCGATCCATGATGAGGGGCGCTACCGCGTCTTTGTCGACCTGAAGCGGCATCGCGGCCAGTTTCCGCGCGCGACAGCACGGTTCGAGCATGGCGAGCAGGAAATCCTGGTCTGGTGTTCGAATGATTATCTCGGCATGGGCCAGGATGAGACGGTTCTGGATGCCATGCATGAGGCCATTGATGGCTTTGGTGCCGGCTCTGGCGGGACGCGCAATATTTCCGGTACGACGCGCTATCATGTCGACCTTGAACGCGAACTGGCTGACCTGCACGGCAAGTCTGGTGCGCTACTGTTTACGTCCGGCTATGTTGCCAATGATGCAACGCTGTCGACACTGGGCAAGATCCTGCCCGGCCTGATCATCTATTCGGATGCCCTGAACCACGCCTCAATGATTGAAGGCATTCGCCGGTCGGGCTGTGATCGCCGTATCTTCCGGCACAATGACGTCGAGCATTTGCGCGCCTTGATCGAGAATGATGATGCCGACCGCCCGAAACTGATCGCCTTTGAAAGCGTCTATTCGATGGATGGCGATATTGGTCCGATCAAGGAAATCTGCGATCTCGCTGACGAGTTTGACGCGCTGACCTATCTTGATGAAGTGCACGCGGTTGGCATGTATGGCAATGAAGGCGCCGGTGTCGCCCAGCGCGATGAGGTCATGCACCGGGTCGATATTGTCGAGGGCACGCTGGGCAAGGCGTTCGGCGTCATGGGCGGCTATATTGCCGCGCATGAGACCGTAAT
>CAYGKE010000185.1:0-3214 GCA_964350465.1 uncultured Hyphomonas sp. | reverse complement strand
CTGAATCAGAATTCGGCCATTTTGACTCGGTCTTTTTCAACACCATCGGGCGATTCTAGGACTCTCAGATAATGTATCCTCCCGGCGTCAATGGCGACATTAGTAGTAGTACAAATGGGCGAAGTTTGCCCGGCGGTTAGGAATATTTAAAGTCGGCAGCTCGCTGTTCTAGAAAGGCATTGATGCCCTCCGGAAAATCTTCTTTTTCAAAGCCATCAACAAACAGAGCAGCTGCCTCCGAAGTTGTGTGCTTCCAACCGCGGTCCCTTCCGGCAATCAACTGCTTGGCAACCCTGTGAGACCATTGGGAGAGCCGGCTCATATTCGACGCCAAGGCCCGCGCCATAATGATCGCCTCGCCGCGCGGGGCCTGTCGATTGATCAGCCCCATGGCTTTGGCCTCTGACACATCTATCACCCGCGCGGTAAAGAGCAGGTCTTTCGCGGCGCTCTTTCCAATGGCGTCAATAATACGACCGAGATCATCGATGGGGAGGCTGAGCCCGAGCTTGGCAGGGGGCAAAGCGAATTTTGCGCCTTCGCCAGCCACGCGCAAATCAGCTGCCATGGCAAGACTAAGGCCCGCGCCGATACAATTCCCCTCGATGGCCGCAATGACGGGCTTTGTGCAAGCTGCAATCGAGGCATTGCCCAACGCCAACGTGTCCAAGGCGGCCAGTGCGCCCTCTCGCGTCGCATAAAGCGTGCCGAAGTCTTCAATATCAGCCCCGGCCGAAAACATATCGACTTCGCCGCCATGAAGCAGGATCACTTTGACTGACGCATCCGCTTCGGCATCTTCGATGAGCGCTGGGAGGGCCGCCCACATGTCATTCGACATCGCGTTGTGTTTGCCGGGTCGAGAGATAATAATTTCTGCAAGAGGCGGGACAATGTTTAAGCGAATGTTGTTCATAGACATGAGGTCCTAATTGATAGGCTCGGGCGGCTAGGCATTAACTCCAGTCTCTATCCATTTACTCAAAATATCCAGTCGGCTCTGCCAGGATAGCCGAATCTAACAGACCCCAATGCCTCCTCCTGACCCAAAGCTGAAGTAAAGAAGCCCTACCGCGTCGGGACAATATCCATCAATTCGACCTCGAAATTGAGGTCGGTGTCGGGCGGGATCGGGCCATAGCCGGTGCGGCCATAGGCAAGCTCTGACGGGATATGGACGAGCCAGCGATCACCTGGCTTCATCATCGCGAGGGCCTCGACCCAGCCGGGAATAACGCCGCCCGCCGGGAAGATCGCTGCCTCACCGCGCTGGAAAGCGCTGTCGAACACTTCGCCGCTATCGGCGTACCGGCCCTCATAATAGACCACGACCATGTCATCGCCTTGCGGCGGAACGCCTTCCGGCTTGCCCTCTTCCAGCACGACATATTGCAGACCGCTTGTTGTTGTCTGGACGCCCTCATTGTCCGGGTTCCATGGCGTGTATTTGGCCCAGGCTTCTGTGTCGATTGCACGCGGTTCCGGTGCTTTGACAACCTGCCTTAGCTCGACCCGGAAGATCAGGTCATCACCGGGCTTGATCAGGCCGCCGGGGCGCGGGTTCTGGCCATAGCCAATTTCACTCGGAATGTAGAAGACGAACTCGTCACCTTGCGACATGAGCTGCAAGCCTTCGGTCCAACCGGAGATAACCTGCCCAACCCCGAAAGTGGCCGTGTTGCCGCTGTCGAAATTGCCGTCAAACCGCGTCCCATCGACGAGGCGGCCATCATACAGCACACTCACCCGGTCGCGCGGACCTGGGGACACGCCGCCCTCCGGGCCTTCCTTGACCACGACATATTGCAGGCCGCTGGCGGTGGTCTGAACATTGTCAGCCTCTGCATTCCAGGGAATCAGCGTGGCGAGCGGGTCATTGGCATCCATTTGGGGCTCCGAAGGGGTGCAGGCGGCCAGGAAAAGCGCTGGCAGCGCAAGGAAAAGGGTTCGCAACACAGGAAAATCTCCGCTTGTGAATCTGGCCGCGTTCTAGGCGGCTTTTCAGTCCCTGTCACCCGCGTCAAAACGGACACGCTGGGCGCCTGAATTAGCCGAGAATGTGAGCGTGCGAACGCTGTCACGCATATGGATATTCACGGCGTTGACCTGATCGGGGATCAGGTCATGCAGCGCGGCATGATGCACCTGCCAGTCAATGACGTGTTCCGGCACCGGCATCTCCTGATAGATCCAGATATAGCCCGCCTCGGTCTCGCTGCCGATCAAGGTGAGACTGGCATCGCTATCGGCCTGATCAGGGCGGAGTGAAAACGCGGCCGCAACATAGCTGGCAAATTGCGCCCGCTCATCCTCGCTTCCGAGCAGATCGACCGAACGCCCAAGCGCCTCGCTGAACGCGTGCTCGGCGTCGTGAATAATGAAACGATGGGCAATCTCGACCATGCCGGTGCGCGGGTTGAGGCGAATATCTGTTTGCCCGACTTTCTGCTGGTGCGCCGACGCCATAAGCGCCGCAAAGCTGGCCAGCAGGCCAACCAGCAACAGGCGTAAACCCTTGGTCATTCTGCGGTCTGGCCCTCAGGACTTTTCAGCTCGGTCTTGATGTCCTGCATGATGTCGCGGCGCGCGAAGGACAGGTCACGCTCAGCCTTGAACGCTTCGATACGGGATGGAATGATGCGGCTTGGATAATAATTGTTCTCAAGGTCCGCGTCGCCGGTTTCCCAGGCTGGATCAATCACGATCTGCTTGATCTCGGTGCCCTTCTCATAAGTCAACAGCTTGCTGACCCGGTGCGGGTTACGGCGCCAGATCTCGGCTGGAATGTAGAGCCGCTCCTTGCTGCCATCACTATACTCGATGCCCAGGATGATCGGCATCACAAGCCCGCCCACATTCGAAAACTCGAGAACGTAATACTCGCCGTCCTCGGAGATCGCCCGCTCCAGTACGGCGCGCTCATAGTCCTCCAGTTCGGCAAGATATTCGAGATATTCATTACGTTCCTTATTGGTCACCGTGAACTTGTCGTTCTGATCATAAAAGTCGCGAATATCCGGGTTCTCGTCCTTCCAGACCGGTAGCATCTGCTCGCGGTTGCGGGTCACACCGATGCGCTCGGGTTCGGACTCATATTCAAGCCGCCGCCGGGCAAAATCCACGTCCGGATTCTTTGTGTCCATGCGCAGGCGGAAAACCCGGTCGAGCGAAATATCGACATGATCAGTGGTGTAGAACCAGCCATGCCAGAACC
>CAYGKE010000184.1:0-3255 GCA_964350465.1 uncultured Hyphomonas sp. | reverse complement strand
CCAGACACCCACCTATTTTTTTAAGCGTTGCCTCACCCCCAGGCTTCCAGCAAACTAAAACGCTCGTCATACGTTCAGCTCTTATCCACGAAAGTAGGTGCACCATGCCCAGACCTCGTAGCCAGCTCATCTCTCTGCGCGATACGCAGTACTACCACTGCTCCTCACGCTGCGTACGCCGCGCTTTTCTTTGCGGCGTCGACCACTATTCAGGCCAATCCTATGAGCACCGCCGCGGCTGGCTTGAGAAAAAACTATTGTTTGCCGCCAACGTCTTCGCGATCAAGGTGTGCGCCTACGCCATCATGAGTGATCACTACCATGTTGTTCTACACGTACGTCCAGACCTAGCTAAAGCATGGTCTGATCACGAAGTCGTCTCCCGCTGGCACCGCCTATTCCGCGGCACGCCGCTGTCGGTCAAGCTCCTGGATAACCACCCCTTAAGCGAGAGCGAAACCCAAGATCTGAAGCCGACCATTGCGCTGTGGCGCGCGCGGTTGATGGACATCTCTTGGTTGATGCGGGTTGTCAACGAAAGCATCGCTCGACGCGCCAACGAAGAAGACGACTGCACCGGATGCTTTTGGGAGGCGCGCTTCTCTAGCCAGGGCTTACTCAAAGACCTCGCCCTGCTCGCCAATATGACCTACGTCGATCTCAATCCAATCAGAGCCGGCATTGCAAAGCGGCCCGAGTCGTCACGCTTTACATCGATCAAACGCCGAATCACAGGATTACTCAATATCGAGACTCCGCCGCCGTGCTTAGAACAATTTGTGGGTGCAGGCAAAGGGGTCATCGGCATTCCTTTTAAACTAAAAGAATATGTCGAGCTTGTTGAATGGACGGGGCGTAGACTACACCCCGACAAGAAAGGCTATATTGACGAAAGCGAGCCCGAGCTCCTAACCCGTTTGAATATAGACGCCGACGCTTGGCTGATTCTAACGGGAGAGTTTGAGAAGCGCTTTAACAGTTGGGTGGGGCCAGAGCATGTGGTTCAAACCCTTTACAAAGAGCACGGATATCGACGCACCCCCTCCACACGGCAGCATCGCGCGCTATTAGGCTAGGACAACGCACACTTTTTAGACTCAAAAAGTAGGCCGTTACATCTCAGTAACGAAAAGGTAGCGCGCCCGTACAACTCATATTAATAGCAGATTGACTCCCTTGATAGCCATCGACTTCTAAAGTCGTTTTGCTAGTCTCCAATACCCTGTAAAACACGTGTCATTAGCTCAGCTGAAATGGCTCTATTCATATTTCCTAACCTCGACTGTCCAATCAAGACGATGCCTGTCCAAATAATTTTATGTCTGTCAGGATATTGAAAGGTGGGTGTCTAGATTGGTTGGTTAACTAATCGCTCTATATCGATTTGCCAATATGCGTCATGTTTATCATAATTATTGGCAGGAGCTCGTATCAGAAGCACCTGCTGGGGTCAGTGTCTAAGGCTTTTTCCATTTTTCGTTAGTTCACTAACCACTTAATTAACAATAACTAAAACAGCATTTAAATTTTCCAAAGGAGTTAAATTATGGGTATGTCACAAATTGGCCGTTATCTTTTTATCGCCGGGGTTGTTGTTTCTATCGCGGCGGGGCTACTCAGTCTCACCATTCCGCATCTAGGAACCATGCTAGCCGTTGCTGGTCTCGTTGTTGGCTTTCTGAATGTTAGCGGCGCTGAAGCACGCACCTTCCTAATTGCAGGTATTGCGTTCCTAGCCACAGCAAGTGCATTAAACGGTCTTGCTGCCGAATTAGGAGCGGGTTCCCAAATGGCCGCCATTTCGGGCAATTTAGCCGCTTTTGCTTCACCGGCTGTCTTGATCGTTGCGCTTAAATCACTACTTAGCACTGTGGGTGACTAGGTCCCGGGACAACGATTCATCTAGCAGTACAAGAATGGCCGAGTTTTACTCGGCCATTCTTATTTTGGATGCTACCTTATTAGAACATGAAATCCGCAATTCTCGGCAGATAGAACTCGCACACCAAAATGCTTGAACCTTGATATTTGTAAGGCGTTCGTCGACCATAAACTATGCCTGTCTGGGTATTAACCGCAGTAAACTGACGTCGCGCAATACGTACTTCGCCCTCCTTAAACAACAATTGCCCTAGTGGCTTGCTGCCTAAATTGGTTAGGCCGTTCTGATGTTGGCGAACAAGGCTTAGAGGAATAATGCTGCGCGCGAGTACGATGGGTTCAGAAAAAATAGTCAGGCAAACTTCGCGCACTGTTGCGGCTAAATGATGAGCTTGATTTAAACAGTCTTGTTCGTGATAAAGCGGTATATCAATTGTTTGGCGCAGCACTTCAACTGCAAAATCCCCACTGGAAACATCGATGAGGCGTTGTGTGAGTGATTGCTCGTCACCTATCCATCGCCATATCTCCGGTGCTACTTGCATACCGCTCAGCGCATTCGCAGGTCGCCACCGTGCTGAGTGGCTTAGCTCATAAAGTTGCTGTGCGGCCGTCTTATTCATGTGTAAAGTGTAACCGAAGCGGCTTGGTAGGTTAGTGGAAACACCACCCAATCGCGAAGAAAAGGGCGTAACTTAGCAATATTCAATAGACATTAAAAAGCCGACCACCAGGGTCGGCTTCTTAAGTCTAGCCCTAACAATCAACCAAGCAGGGGAGCAATCACTAAGCTGACGATCGCCATTACATTGATTAAAATGTTCATGGACGGACCCGACGTATCCTTAAATGGGTCGCCAACGGTGTCGCCAACGACTACCGCCGCATGGGTATCTGAACCCTTGCCGCCATGGTTGCCACGCTCGACGTATTTTTTGGCATTGTCCCAGGCTCCACCGGCATTAGCCATGGTAATCGCCAAGAGTACGCAGCCAAGTAGCGCGCCGCCAAGCATGCCGCCCAGCGCTTCCGCACTAATACCAAAGCCAACCACCACTGGCGCCGATACCGCCAACACACCAGGCAAGATCATGCGCTTCAATGCCGCCGTAGTGGCAATTTGCACGCAACGCTCGTATCAGGTAACGCCGTACCTTCTAGCAAACCCGGAATCTCTTTGAATTGTCGACGTACTTCTTTGATCATTTCAAAGGCCGCTTCGCCCACTGCAGTCATCGTTAAGCTACTAACCAAAAACGGAAAGATTCCGCCAATAAACATACCCACCAACACCTCGGGATTGTTTATCTCTAGGCTAAATCCATCAATGTTGGCAGTTACCGTTTCGATATAAGCCGACATAATGGCAAGAGC
>CAYGKE010000183.1:2604-3268 GCA_964350465.1 uncultured Hyphomonas sp. | reverse complement strand
AAGAAAGGCCGCTTAACTGAGACTCAAGGCCGGAACGAAAGCGCGACAGGTCCAGAGTCGCCACAATCCCCGGTCTTCCGTGATAGAGCGCTCGGCCTTGTGAGGGATGGCATGACGCTCAAGATACTGACCCCAAAGCTCTGACAGGGTAGGGGCGTCGAGTTTCGCCTTGCGGTCGGCTGACGGATCAGTCCCAGAGCCAATCGAAGCTAACAGTTCTCTCGCCTTGATACGCGCCTGGTCTGCGGTGATGACACCGTGCCGACCAATCGTATAGTTTCGCTGGCGTCCGTCCGAGCGGTACTTTAGGGCATAGCTCTTCACACCGCTCGGTTTTACGCGGAGATGGAATCCAGGTATCTCGCTATCAAAGACCTTATAGTCTTTACCCGTGGCCTGCTGACTGTCGATCAGCCGTTTTGTGAGTTTGTGTGTAACAGCCATATCTCGATCCGGGGAACCATGGGGGAACCAATTGAACTCGAAACAGGCACAACGTCAACGGGGTGTGGAGTAGTGAAGTAACTATTATTATCAATAAATACAGTGAGTAACGTAATTGAGCATGTTTCAGAGTAGACTGCAGCTGAAAATTTGTAATCAGGTGGTAGGGGGTTCGAGGGCGTGTGTGTGCGCGCGTATCGGGTAGCGGGTGAGCTGGATG
>CAYGKE010000183.1:0-2594 GCA_964350465.1 uncultured Hyphomonas sp. | reverse complement strand
TAGCTCTTCCAGCTTGAGCTAAAGTAGCAACGTGTATGCATCGTCGGGGCACCACTGGGGCAGCATGTTGAATGGGGTTATGGAGTAGAGCTTCTACTTGGTAATGATGAGGTCGGGAGTTCAATTCTCCCTCGCGGCACCATGATTTCATCGACAATTTTCTGAATTCTCGGTTGACGGTTCCGTGCTGAGGCCCAGACAGGGGGCATGCCCAGCTCTACGCCTAGGACCGACAGTGATTATTCAAGACCCAGCGCGGATTGGACCTCTGTCCAGTCGACCAGCTTGAAATTCTGATCTACCTCGCTGTCCGGATTGGCATCGTCTTGCACGACGAGCAAGCCGCTTGAATACCCAGGGAGCGGTGCTGAAACGACGTCCAGACCATCGGTGTGTGTGACAGCATCGACGGCCCCGTCTTTGCTCGCTGCGATAGAGAATATCCCGCGCGGGGCATGCGGCGGCAGTCGGTCATAAACGACGAAACGGTCCGCCTCTTGTGCTGACGCAACCAGGTATCCACCGTCTGGCGCCCACCAGATGCTCAGGCCTTCAGTGTCTTCCACCAGGCCATTGCCGTCTTCAATCCGGTCAACCACTTGCGCTTCAGCATCAGCGTCTTGATACGCCAGGGACCAGATCCCAAACGCCTCTTCGCCTATGAATAGCAAGTCCTGGGTCTCATCAAATACGCAGCCTTCGAGCTTTGAAGGCAGCTGAACCGTGCGCTCAAGCACAGTGGCAATCGGTGCGTCTTTGTCCATGTTCGCACGCCAAAGCTGAACCAGGCCATCCTTGTAGGTTGTCGCGGCGATGAGGCCATCGGCGTCATGTCCGAGACATACGCCATACGGCTCTGTCTTTCCGACCGGCGTATCCCCCATATGGGTCACCGGTGCGCCAGCGCTTTGCGTGATGTTGAACCACGAAAGCGCTTCTAGCTCATCATTACTGGCAACCCCAAACCGGCCGCGTATATCGACATTATTGACCATGCCGACATCCAGGAACTGTATCTCCTGTCCCGACAGATCGTAGACATGCAGACCTTCTTGCTTGTTGGTGCCAAGTATAAGCGACAGTTGCTCCTCGCTGTCAGAGACCCAGATCGCTGGATCATCAGCGCGGTCGCCAATGCCGGTCATTGGATCGGTTTCAACCGCTGCCGGAATGCTCTGAATTTCAAAAGGCAGAATCTCTGGCATGGTCGTGCATGCACAAAGTGAGAGCGTGGTGGTGCTGGCGAGTAGAAAGCGGATCATGGAACATACTCCAGATTGTTTCGAGCAAATTGGCCGAGACGGTTCTGGACCGTCCCGGCCTTTGATGTGATTGTCAAAGCGGGTTTTAGAACGTGTAGCGCGCGCCAAAAATCCAGCTTGAGCCGAATTCGTCATACTGCATCAGTCGGCTTTCATTCCCGAAATAATAATACTCTGGTTCATCTGTGAGGTTTTTGCCCTCCAGATAGATTTGCAGGTGGTCGTTGATTTTGTATTTGGCCGACGCTTCGACCAGTGTTCGGTCATCGATCGTGCGGTCAAGTTCTGGGTCGATCAACTCGTCGAGATTGTTCCCTCGGAAATTGGCAGACACACGAAGGTCCCAAGGCCCCTTGTCATAACCAATTGCCACGTTCCAGACGGTGTCGGCCTGGTTCAGGAAGCGAACCCCGCGGCCATCTGGCAATGTGCTGTCTGAGTCCGTAAGCGTCAGGTTGGCGGAAACCAGGAAACCATCCAGCGATGCGTTGAGGTCGGCAAGGCTCTGAACATAATTGAGCTCCACGCCGAACAGTTCGCTCTGGTCGACATTGATGAAAGTGCCGACATCGCCGATTTCACCTGGGTCCGTCACACCACCGCCAAGATCGGTGCCTTCGTCGATACCGTTTAACAAAAGCGGGTCAATGTTACCGAGGTCAAGGTCAGCGGGAACCTCGTCAATATCAAACTCCGTCGGGAAGATGGCATCGCTGATATCCTTGTAGAACAACCCGACAGACAACACTGACAGTTCAGTTGGATAGAATTCCAAGCTGAGATCAAAATTATCCGCTTCGTACGGATCAAGGTTTGGATTACCCACAACAGCTTCGTCGCGATCATCGTTGATCTCGACAAACGGGGCCATATCGCCAAAGGCTGGACGCACCACGGCAGCATAGTAGGCGGCGCGACCGATCAGATTGTCGCTGAACTCATACTTTGCGTTGATGCTTGGCAGAACGTTTGTGTAGTCGTTTGAGAAGTTGGTGATGGTCGACGAGAGATCATCTTCCTGAACCAGACGGCCTTCGAGATCGACATCGGTCTGCTCAACGCGGACACCTGCAACCAGGGTCAGCTGGTTGATGTCAAACGTGCCCATGAAATAGCCAGCAAGTATCTGCTCCTCGATAGTATAATCAGCGATTTCAGAGTCGAAGAAGGAGCCTGTATCATCAAAGTCTGCATCGCTCGAGTCATTGAACTGGCTGCGAAGTGCCCGTGTCAGGTCTGGATCTGGCCATGTGGGCTGCGGGTTTGGCAGGCGCCAGTTTGACAGGAAGGTTTCACGCGAGAAGTCAGCGAGGTTTAGATCCGGTTCGAAGA
>CAYGKE010000182.1:0-3295 GCA_964350465.1 uncultured Hyphomonas sp. | reverse complement strand
GAGGAGGAGGTGGTGGCGGTGGTGGAATGGTTCCACCAGAATCGTCGCCGCCGCCGCCACTACAGGAGGCCAGTCCGAAGACCAGCGCGGCAGCGGACACTTTCGCCAATTGTCCCAGTTTGACCATCTCAGCCTCCCCGATCTGCATCTACCCGACCATACACGTCTCAAGATTGCGTGAGCCAGACCGCGCAGATCGCATCAATTCTGTTAGCCTTGTCCACGTGAAGCGCACTTGAACGCAGCATATTATTGTGCCTGTTGAAACGGGGTCAGGCGTCAAATCCGTCGCTATGGATGTCAGATATGTCCCGACTCGCGCCCCGGCGGGATCAGGCTAGGACAAAGGGCGCAGGCTTTACAGAGCTGCAATCATGAATTTTCCAACAGGATTGCCGTTCGCTTGCATCTCTGCCCAGACCAAATGGGGGAATTTGCCTCGCTGGCTTGTAATCGAGCCATAACTCGGCTCAACATGCTTGCAGATCAGATCGAAACACAGCTGAGGGGTCAGATGCAGAAATATTTTGGCGCGGCCATGGTCGCAGCAATTCTCGCACTCTCCGCTTGCGGCGGCGCAAGCGATGACAGCGAAACAAGCGTGAAGGTCGGGGAGATCAATAAGAACCCCTTCCCATCAACCTATACGCCCTACCCCTCAGAGGTCACCTTCATTCAAGGGGCGACTATTCTGGATGGGCTGGGGACAAAATACGAGCAAGCCAACCTGCTGATTGAGGACGGCAAGATCACTGCGCTCGGCCCAGATATTGCCGCGCCTGATAATGCCGTAACCCTGGACGGGGCCGGCAAATGGGTCACGCCCGGCATCATCGACAATCACAGCCATCTTGGCGTCTATCCCTCGCCCAGCGTTTCGGCGCATGGTGATGGCAACGAGATTTCCGGCCCTGTCACTGCCGAGGTTTGGGCCGAGCATGGCCTCTGGCCACAAGACCCCGGCTTCACCCGCGCGCTCGCGGCTGGCGTGACCAGTATGCAGATCTTGCCTGGCTCAGCCAATCTGTTTGGCGGACGCGGCGTGACGGTCAAGAATGTTCCAAGCCGAACCGCTCAGGGTATGAAGTTTCCGGACGCGCCATATACGTTGAAAATGGCCTGCGGCGAAAATCCGAAGCGTGTTTATGGCTATGGTAGCGGCGCCTTTCCCGGCGGCGCGCCTTATTCCCGCATGGGCAATGTCGCCGGATACCGCGCTGCATGGGCTGCAGCGGCCGAATATAAGCGCAGCTGGGAAAAGTATGAAGCAGAAGGCGGCGAGCCGCCCAAGCGAGACCTCGAACTGGATACGCTCGCCGGCGTCCTGAGCGGTGACATCCTGGTGCACATGCATTGCTACCGCGCCGACGAAATGGTCCAGGTGATGGATATATCGCGGGAGTTCGGCTACAAAGTGAGTTCCTTCCACCACGCCGTTGAAAGCTACAAAATTGCCGACAAGCTCGCCAATTATGGTGCCTGTTCGGCCATGTGGGCGGATTGGTGGGGCTTCAAGATGGAAGCCTATGACGGTGTTCGCGAGAATATCCCGATGGTCCACAAGGCAGGGGCCTGCGCCATTGTCCACTCGGATAGCGATATCGGCATCCAGCGCCTCAATCAGGAAGCCGCCAAGGCGTGGTCTGATGGCCGCAAGGCGGGCATCGACATCCCCCAGGAAGTGGCCTGGCAATGGCTCTCGATCAATCCCGCAAAATCGCTCGGCATCGAGGACCAGACAGGCTCGCTTGAGCCAGGCAAGATGGCGGATATCGTGATCTGGTCCGGCGACCCGTTCAGCGTCTATACCCAGGCTGAGAAAGTCTTTGTCGATGGCGCTTTGTTGTATGACCGCGCCAGCCCTGAAACCAATCCTGTGATGGATTTCGAGATTGGCCAACCCGGCGAAGGAGACATGAAATGATCCGCAAACTCCTGATCTCTTTTGGCTTCGCTGCCAGCGTGATGCTGCCAGCCACCGCCCAGACGACCGCGATCACGGGCGGCAAAGTCTGGACCGGCTCTGACCGCGGCACCATCGAAAACGCCAACGTCCTGATCCAGGATGGCCGGATCGTCGCTGTTGGACCGGCCAATACTGTCAGCACGGCCGCTGCGGACACAATTATCGATGCCGATGGCAATTGGGTCACGCCCGGCATTATCGTGCCCTATTCTCAGATCGGCATTGTCGAGGTCGGCGCTGAAGACTCAACCAATGACACAACAGCGGCCCTGTCTGCCTATTCAGTCTCATTGGACGCTGTCGATGCCTTCAACCCATCCGCCTCCTCTGTGGACGTCACGCGTATTGAGGGCGTCACCAGGGTTGCGGTCTCACTTTCGCCCACAGGTAACCTGTTCGGTGGCCAGGGCTTTGTCACCGACACCAGCGGTGACCTTGATAGCGACATTGCAGAGCGCGCATTTCTATACGTCTCACTAGACGAGCAAGGCGCAGCGCTGTCAGGCGGCTCCCGCGCTGCCGCATGGACGCAATTGCAGGCCGCAATGGATGATGCCCGCACCTTCCCGGCGCGCTATCTGGCCCACAATGAAGGCACAGCGCTGAAGCGCGCCGATGCAAGAGCGTTCGGTCCTGCTGTACGCGGACAGCAGCTGATAATGATCAACGCCAATCGCGCAATCGACTTGAAAAAGATCATGGACTTCAAGCTGGAAAACCCCGCCTTACAGCTCGCCATCCTCGGCGCTGACGAAGGCTGGCTGGTCGCTGAAGACCTCGCGGCCTCTGGCATTCCGGTGATTATTGACCCGTTCCAGAATCTGCCCGCGTCGTTCTCGCAACTGGCTGCAACCAGTGAGAACGCACAACGTCTGCTCGAGGCTGGTGTCGAGGTTGCCTTCGTACATCTCGGCTTTTCCGGACATCAGGCGCGGCTCTCGCTTCAGGTGGCTGGAAATGCCGTCGCCAATGGTGTTTCCCATGATGATGCCCTCAAGGCGCTAACGGTCACGCCAGCCCGCATACTCGGCCTCGATGGCCTGGGCACAGTCAGCACTGGCGCGGTAGCAGATATCGTCATCTGGGATGGCGACCCGCTCGAGGTCACTTCCAGCCCGACCCTGGTGATGATCGCAGGCGAGCAACAATCGCTTGAAAGCCGCCAGACGCGCTTGCGGGATCGCTATATAGATCTCGACGAGAGCAACCGGCCAATGGCCTATAAACGCCCTGACTAGGTGCCTTGATCAGACTGGAAAATGGTGCCCGGGGGCGGATTTGAACCACCGACACGCGGATTTTCAATCCGCTGCTCTACCCCTGAGCTAC
>CAYGKE010000181.1:0-3379 GCA_964350465.1 uncultured Hyphomonas sp. | reverse complement strand
TCTTCGGGTGCAAACAGCGAGTGGAACAGCCGGCGTCCAACCATCATGCCCTGGCTGAGTGTTGTCTCATAGGCGGCGTTGACCATTTCCTTGGTCATCATCGCGGCCGCGCGCGGCATGGACGCGATCTTCTTGGCCACGGTCTTGGCTTCCTCCAGCAGCTCGTCGGCAGGAACAATACGAGAGACCAAGCCGCAGCTCTCAGCTTCCTTGGCGGTCATCAGGCGCCCGGTCAGACACATTTCCATGGCTTTTGACTTGCCAGCAAAACGGGTCAGACGCTGGGTACCGCCGGCGCCTGGCGAGACCCCAATGGTGATCTCGGGCTGGCCGAACTTGGCGTTGTCGCCTGCCAGTATGAAGTCGCACATCATCGCAAGCTCGCAGCCGCCGCCAAGAGCGTAGCCGTTTACGGCAGCGATGAGTGGCTTGCGCGTGCGTGCGGCGCGTTCCCAATTGCTGGTGATAAAGTCCTCATAATAGGCCTGCATGAAGGACTTATCGCCCATTTCCTTGATGTCGGCGCCAGCAGCAAAGGCTTTTATCGACCCGGTGATGACGATACATCCAATATCCGCGTCATTGTCGAACCGCTCAAGCGCAGCGGTAAGCTCATCCATGAGCTGGGTATTGAACGCATTCATCGCGTCTGGTCGGTTGAGCGTGATCACGGCAATATGGCCGTCCACCTCCGTTAACAGTGTTTCGTAGGCCATGTATGGTCCTTCGCTAAGCTCCGTCTTGCAGACAGTTGGCCAGCCTTTATCGACTGACGCTGATTTGCCGCCTGCATAATTTATTCCAGTCGGCGCGTCGATAGGCCAGTATCAGGTATGATCCTTGAGCCGGTAAATCAGATCCAGGGCTTCTCGCGGGGTCAGTGTATCCGGCTCGATCGTGCTTAGAATATCGAGGGCGGGATGGTTAATCGGCGCCTCTACCGCATCCTCTTCTTCCGAAGCGGCGAAAAGTGGAAGCGCATCAATCGCGTCCGGATTTGCTTCCAGCTTCTTGAGGACCTGTTCGGCGCGTTTGACGGCGCGCGGCGGAAGACCTGCCAGTTTTGCGACTTGTACACCGTAAGATCGATCAGCGGCACCTGGCTGAACATCGTGCAGGAAGATGAGATCGTTTTTCCACTCCTTGGCACGAAGTGAGAGATTGGCAGCAGCTGGCAAGTCGTCGGCAAGACCGGTCAGTTCATGATAATGGGTGGCAAACAGCGCCCGGCACTTATTGGTATTGTGCAAGTGCTCGACGGCAGCCCAGGCAATGGCGAGACCGTCATAGGTCGAGGTGCCCCGCCCGACCTCATCCAGGATAACAAAGCTTCGTTCGGTTGATTGCGACAGGATGGCAGCGGTCTCGACCATTTCAACCATGAAGGTTGAGCGGCCTCTCGACAGGTCGTCGGATGCGCCTACCCGCGAGAAGACCCGGTCTGCGAGACCGAGGGTCAGGCTTCGCGCCGGAACGAAGAGGCCGGCCTGAGCCAGGATCACAGCAAGGCAAGCCTGGCGCAGATAGGTCGACTTACCGGCCATGTTCGGGCCTGTGACAAGTGCCAGGCGTGATCCGGCCTCGCCTGTCGCATCAAGCTGAAGGTCGTTTGGTGTGAACCCTTCGCCCTGTTTGCGCAGCGCGGCTTCCACCACGGCATGGCGCAGCCCCTCGGCGATAAAGACAGGATCATCGGTAAGGGTTGGCCGGACCGCGCCGACTTCACTTGCCCATTCCGCCGCGCTGGCCGCCAGGTCGAGTTCAGCAAGCGCATGCCCGGCCAATGAAAGCGCCGGTGTGACAGCTTCGACGCGGGCGCAAAACCGCTCGAACAGATCCAGCTCGCGTCCCTTGGCGATGTCATCGGCGCGGGAAATGCGCCCGGCGAGGTCAGACAGTTCCGGTGTCGAGAACCGGACATTCGAGGCGAGTGTCTGCCGGTGAATGAAAGTCTCGGCCAGCGGCGGTTTCATCATCGGGTCAGCATGCCGGGCTGGCACGTCTATGAAATAGCCGAGCACATTGTTGAACTTTATCTTCAGCGCCGAAATGCCGGTTTCCTCGCCATAGCGCGACTGCAGCTCAGCGATGACCTGCCGACTGTCCGACTTTAGCGTGCGGGCCTCGTCCAGCGCCGTGTCCCAACCGGGCGCGATAAAGCCGCCATCGCGGGCAAGCGCAGGCAGGTCTTCGGCAAGCGCCGCTGCGAGGTCACTGGCCAGCCCGGCAAGATCCGGTGCATTCGACAGGGTGAGATTTTGCAGCGCTTGCTCCAATAGCGTTGGCGGTGCGACCTGCGTGCGTGCGATCTCTGCAGTGGCGTGCTCACCGGCTTTCAGCGCTGCTGCGATGGCGGCGAGATCGCGTGGCCCGCCGCGTCCGAGCCTGATCCGGGTGCGCGCCCGTTCGAGATCGGGGGCCGATTTCAGGATCTTGCGGATGCCAGCCCGCAAGTGATCATGAATAAGGAAGAAATCAACGCAGTCATAGCGCGCGGCAATAATATCTGCCTCGGTTTCGGGCCGTGCCAGACGTGAAGCAAGCAGCCGGGCGCCGGGCGCGGTCAGCGTGCGGTCGATCGTGGCGAGCAGGCTGCCACTGCGATCGCCGCCCAGTGTGATGTCAATCTCAAGACTGGCTCTGGTTGCTGTGTCTATGGCCAGACCACCTTGGCTGGCTGTCCGCTTGGGAGGGTCCAGTTTCAGAGCGTCCCCGGCCTGGGTCAGGGTGACATAATCAAGCAGCAACCCGCAGGCCGCGAGTTCCGCCTTTGAAAATATGCCAAAGGCGTCAAGCGCAGCGACCTGAAAGGCTTCTTTCACGAGGCGCGTGCCGGATTTGGCGCTCGCGGCGCTGTTTGGGCGATGTGTCACCGGAGACTTGAAACTCTCCAGAGCCGTACGCAGGAGCGGACGTTCCGCATCCGCTTCGGTCAGGAGAAGCTCTGTGACCGGCAGCGCTGAGAGGATTTCACCCAGCCCTTCCGGTGTAAAATCCCTGACTTCAAAGGCGCCGGTTGAGACATCGCAAGCAGCGAATGCCGCTTCGGCGCCGCCACTGGCAAAGGCGATTGCAACCAGCGCCTGACCCTGTCTCGGCGGAAGTAGCGTGTCTTCGGTGATCGTGCCGGGCGTGACGATACGGACAATGTCGCGATTGACGATGGATTTGGAGCCGCGCTTCTTCGCCTCAGCCGGGGTTTCGGTCTGCTCGCAAACCGCGACCCGCTCACCCGCCTTGATCAGGCGCGCGAGATAACCTTCAGCCGCATGGTAAGGCACCCCCGCCATCGGGATCGGGTCACCATCGTGATTGCCGCGGGCTGTCAGTGTGAAGTCGAGGCTAGCGGCGGCGCGATCGGCATCCTGGCTGCACAGCT
>CAYGKE010000180.1:0-3381 GCA_964350465.1 uncultured Hyphomonas sp. | reverse complement strand
GCCTGGTTCATGGCCTGGCGCAGCCAGACCGGAACCTGCTTCGTGTTGCTGCGCCAAAGGCGCTCAGAGCAACACAAAAAAGCGCGGTCGCAAGTGCTGGTCTACTTGGCGTTCCACCTTGCGCAGATCGCGGTCGGCAACAGCCGGTCATCATTCAGGTGCGGAATTGCCATCTCACCCATTTCCATCGCCCCGCCCAGATCCTCCAGATGACCGGCGAGGGCTTGCGCCAGTGCAATATGCGAGAGCCGCACGGCATAAGCGGTCAGGATCACGAACAGCGGTTGATCTGAGAGTAACGCGCGGACATTGGCGAGCAGGCCGGGCAGGTCCTCCTCGAACCGCCAGGTCTCGTTCTTGGTGCCGCGGCCAAACTTTGGCGGGTCGAGCACCACGGCGTCATATTTGTTCCCGCGCCGGATTTCGCGCGCGGTGAACTTCATCGCATCATCGGCAATCCAGCGGATCGGGCGATCCTCCAGCCCGCTCATCGCCTGGTGATCCTTGCCATAGCCATTCGATTTCGGGCTGGCATCAAGGTGGGTCACCTCGGCGCCGGCCTGCGCAGCGGCAAGGCTCATCATGCCGGTATAGCCGAACAGGTTGAGCAGCCGGATCGGGCGGACAGTGGCGCGAATTTTTTCCTGCGCAAAGGCCCAGTGGACGCTGTGTTCCTGGAACAGGCCAAGGTGGCGAAACGGCGTGCGCCTCGCGTTGAAATGAAGCCCGCGCCATTGCATCGGCCACGCGTCTGGCGCGGCGGGGTTGTTGAGACGCCAGTTGCCGCGGTCATCATCGCCCGCCTTGGCATCAAAGTGTGCATCGGCTTGCCAGCTCTGGACGGGTTGCGCCGGAGACCAGAAGGCCTGCGGATCAAGCCTGATCACGGTCTGGCTGCCAAAGCGCTCAAGCTTGTGGCCATCGCCGCTGTCGAGCAAGGCATATTGATCAGCGTCCCACTGGTCAGCGAGGAAGAGCGTGGATGTAAGTTGCATCAGGCAAATCCCCTTTGCCGCCAGCCCTCATACAGCATGATCGCCGTGGCCTGGGCGAGGTTGAGACTATCGGCGCCGCCGCGCATCGGGATCAGGCAGAGCGTATCGCACTCAGCTTCGATTGCGGCGGGCAGGCCGGCCTGCTCATTGCCCATCAGGATCAGGCTCGGCTGCTTGAAATCCACACCGGTGTGGCCCGTCTCACCATTTACGCTCGCGGCGACCATGTTGAGGTTTCCTGCCTTGCGCCAGGCATTGAAGCTGTCGAAATCTGCCTGCGCCAGGCGGACATCGAACAGTGACCCCATCGAAGCGCGAACGGCCTCGACACTGTAGGGATCACAGCACTGTTCGATCAGGATCACGCCTGCAGCTCCGGCGCAGTCAGCGGTACGCAGGATCGTGCCAAGGTTTCCAGGGTCGCGGCACTCATAGAGGCTAATCCATAGGCCGGGGTCGGTCGCATCAAGATCCGCCAGCGCCAGCTCTTTTTGCTTGATCGCGGCCAGCACGGCCTGCGGATTGTCTTTACGCGCGATCGAGCCCATCAAACGGTCTGGAACCGAAACCACACGCGCGCCTTGTTTTCCGGCGCGTTCTGCTAAGTTTTCGACATGATCACGCTGCAGTCCCGAAACCGACACAATCAATGTATCTACCTGCCAGTGCTGGGCCAGAGCCTGCTCGATCAGCCGGGCACCTTCGGTAAGGAACAGACCGGTTTCAGCACGAGTTTTCTTGCGGTCCAGCGCCCGCAGAGTTTTGACCAGAGGGTTGGCCGCAGACGTGATATGATCAACCTGAAGAGACATGAACGCCGTGTAACACAGTCTTGCCAGATTCTAAGGCTTGATGCAGGACTGGAGTGCAGAAGGCATTATTCGGAGGGAATATTCCGTGAGCGCGTATGATACCGTCACCGCCGGACTGGCACTGATGGGCTTCATTATACTGGGGTGGGTGGTGTCTTTTGGCACGTCCGGTTTCCATTCCAATCCGGCGCAAATGGAACTGGAACTCAAGGCGACCGCAGATCAGGCGCTTCAGGCGGCAGGTCACGACTGGGCCTATGTCGAGTTCAACGGGCAGTACGCCACAGTGTTCGGCGCCCCCGTCAGCGAGGCGGCCAAGGCAGAAGCGGCAGAAATTGTGCTGACATCGGCAGGCAAGGGTGGTCTGCTTTATGGCGGCGTGATCGCCGTCAACACGAAGTTTGATCCGGTCGTCGCGATCCCTGAGATCACGCCTTATATCTGGCGGGCAATCAAGGCGCCATCTGGAGAGATCACGCTCATTGGCCATGTCCCCAGCGAAGATGTGCGGACGGTCTTGATCCAGGAGGCAAGCGGCCTCGTAGATCAGGAAATTGTCGATCGCCTGGAACTGGGGCGCGGGCGTTTGCCCGAAAACTGGAGTGATCAGGCGGGTTTCGCCCTGAAGCAGATTGACCTTATCGATTCCGGCGAAGCAAGCTTGACGGACACTGATCTGCACGTGGCTGGTATCGCATTAGAGGACAGCGCCCGCATCCGCGTCATCGCCGAAGTCGCCAACCTTACAGATCCATGGTCCGGCACAACCCGTTTGAAAGGTCCGAGCCACTGGACGGCAGTTCACCTGAACAATCAGCTGATCTTGTCGGGGCAGGTTGAGTCGGCGGAGCTGAAACAGGAAATCGCCGCGGTTGCCCGGTCGGCCTATAGCGGTACAGTTGTCGATCAAACAGAAGTTGCCGCGTCGAGCTATGATGATTGGACAGACGGCGTCAAAGCCGGCTTGCCGCATTTCTCCAAATTCAAATCAGGCGAAATGGCGTTCGATCCGAAAGGGCTGGGATATGTGTTTGAGGGTGAGGCAACTGCCTCGACCCTGGCCTATCTCAATGAAGACATGGCGACGGTCGATACAAGCTATGCAACGGATATCGTCGTCGAAACCGTGGCGGTTGATATTGAGGAACTTAGCGGCGTCGATCTTGGCGCTGATCCTGTGATTGCCTGCCAGACTGCGTTCGATTTGGTGATGGCGAGCAACAAGGTCTATTTTGATACCGGCAATGCGGTGATCACACGCCAGAGCGGACTGACGCTGGACAAGATTCTGGCCGTGTCACAATCCTGCCCCGAGACTCTCAATATAGAACTTGGCGGACATACTGATTCGTCTGGTGATGCGGAGGCCAATCTGGTGTTGAGCGAAGCGCGCGCTGAAGCCGTTGCAAACTATCTCGGTGATGCTGGTTTTGACCGCACCCGCCTGATTGTGAGAGGATACGGATCGCAGATGCCTGCGTCAGACAATTCTACGCCAGAAGGGCGCGCCGCAAACCGGCGGATCGAGTTCAAAGTTCAGGAACGGAGCGACTAAATGGCATGGCTCATTACCC
>CAYGKE010000179.1:0-3522 GCA_964350465.1 uncultured Hyphomonas sp. | reverse complement strand
GATGCGCTTTAATACGCAGCAGAGTTGAAGCCTAATTCCAATTGCCCAAACTTCCTGTAATTTTAGTGGTGGCCGCCGACCAATCGATTAAAGGGGTCCGATTAAAGGGGTCAACTTTGTTTGCGGGTTCCTAAAAATGGCTCGAAATAAGCAGCGCTGATGAACTCGCTGCGCTCAAACAGTCCTCGCGACACCCCTGCTTATTGCAAGCCATTTTTGGCCACTCATTTTGATGCGGAACTCTAAAGACTCGCTTCTTTGGGTAAGGCTGCTTTTTGCCCTAAGCAGACAATTATAGTTAGATAATAAATCCAATAATCTAGCTAAATTCAATCTTTGCTTTCCTCCAAAAAAAGACAGCCACAAAAAGAGCGACCACAGGGACTACTATTCCAAATTCGTCTATATACCAAGCTGAACTCTCATCAACAATAGTTAGTGGCGTAAACACTTTTTGGATAACCATATTTGAACATGCATGGAATATAACAGCACTCCAAACACTTTCTGTTTTATACCTTAGATAAGTCATCGTCACTGAATTAGAGACAATAAATAGAGTGAAGATACTCAGTTGGAAGATAAGCGGAGTGTAACTACTGCCATAGAAACCTTTGATCATCAGGGGCCAGTGAAAAGCGGACCAAAGCAAACCGCTTATAAGAGCAACTAATCCAAAAGACATCGACTTCGAAAGTTCAGGAACTAAAAAGCCGCGCCACCCTAACTCTTCACCGACAATTGACGGTATTGATAGAGCTAAGCTGAATGTCATGGTCACCACGATATGGAATAGAATTATGGAAATATCATTCCTTCCACCTAGGTTATAAGTGTCTCGCGCACCATTAGCGAAATTAGAATTAAACTCTGCAAAACCAAAACCCCAAATGATTAGATATGATAATGCAGCGATGCCAAGAGGTACTAAAAAACTAATCCATTGGTAACGACTATTACCCCACAATAACCCCAATGAAGAAAGCTGACGACCATGTAAAAAGCACGTCACTATAGCCGCCAAACCGACCGACATCATCAAGGGTGATGCTCGCTCGAGTCTGAAAATTAGCCAATAGCCAACACAGTAAAAGATTACTGTGAGAATTAGAAATGTTACTAGAGATGGGACTGACGCTCGAAACCTGTCCTTGGATATATTCATTATCAGTCAGTGATGAGTTTTAGTTTCTACTTAGATGCCTCAAACTCCTATTTAGATTCAAAATTTGATCGTCCGTTATGAGTACTGCAGAGACGATCGCATTCTTCTAGTTTGTCGCAAAGTTGCCTATTTCTGCGATTTACTAACGACCAGCTAAGCCACTGCGGTGCACGCAACGAATTGCAGTAGGACTTGAGCAATTTTATTAGCAGAGACCTTAGATGGCTTTGTGGCCCTCACCGAAACAACCACTCCGGTTTAATGGAGCAGCGCTTTTTCCTTTATCCAAGATATCGCAATATCTAGCGGTTCTGCTTTATTAGTGTTGTGTCCTAGAGATGGGAACAAAACGTATTCAAAAGGCTTGCCCTGAGCTTTTAGTGCATTTAGTTGCTCGATACACATTTTGACCGGGACCTGTATATCTTTTTCTCCAAAAAGCCAAATGCCTGGTATCGATAGAGCGTTCAAAGAAACTTTCGGGTCTGTGGCTTTAAACTGGTATTTATCAGGGTCATTTTCAGTGTGCTCACGCGCATCTTGATCCGTGTGATTTGCCCAAAAATCTTCTCTACCGTTGGTGTAGAACTGAAATCTAAGTTGCTCTAGAGTAGTGATTGTAGGACTACTAAAAAGAACCATAAATTCTACTAACGGATTTTTAAGTGCGGCGATGGGGATTATCCAACCTGCTTGACTCGCGCCAAAAAGCCCAACAGGCAAATCTTGGGCATGCTGGTGAATAATATTTATCGCTGCACTTGCGTCTTTTGCTAACAGCGTTAAATTATCAACACTGATATTATTAGTTCCCACTTGAGGTCCCACATAAACTCCACCAGACTCTCCAACTCCACGTTTGTCATACGTCAACACTAGTAACCCATTATTGGCTAATAACTCTGCTAACTTTGTCATCCGTGGTACGGGATCAGAGCCATGTACTAACACAACTGCTGCTTGAGCATTTTGTGGGCTATATATGCTTCCTGCTAATTTAACGCCTTCGCTCTCAAAAACTATCTCTTTGATGAAGACTGAGTCTTTCGCTTGATTGGGAGCACGACCTCGAGACTCAACGTTTGTCATACAACCTGAGGTAAAAAAAGACACAATTAATAGGCAGCTCATTAGCTTCATATTTAAACAACTCCTTAGTATTTCGTTTATCCAATAAGACCATAAAAAAATGACTTACTTCTTAAAGTAAGACAATCACGCACGATACAGCAATGGATTTTTAAACGTTGCGAACAACTAAATTAAGTAATTTTCTATTGAACAGCTAGCAGCTTTGTTGTCCGACATCATGTGGGGAAATTAAAAACATTCGGAAGTTCTGAATAAGGTTAACTCGATACGAGAATGACCGCTTTGAGTATTTAAGACCCAGTCGATTATGTCAACGCGAATGGGTCAAAGTTGCCCATAACAGCCACGAGTGCTGCCTAATAATTAACACTCAAAAACTTGATAGTACCCCCTTAACGCTAGCAATTATCGAGGCTTTTTCTTTCTTGCTTTTTAAATTCATAGTATGTTTGGCCTACGTTGTTCCTGATTTTCGGCTTCTAAGCTACTAATTAATTGTAATAATCGAGATGGACATGATTGGATTTTACTCGCGCGCTATACTCGCGCTTTTTATTTTTCTCTGCGGATCTTCGGCGTATGGGCAGACTAAGGTCGTGGTTATTCCTCTAGGCGGTGATGACGCCCCGCCCCCCACCGTATATGCAATCGGTGACACAGGGCCAGGAGGTGGCATTGTGTTTCATGTGACTAATGGCGGATTGAATGGTTTGGAGGCAGCGCCATTTGATCAGGCGTTAGCGCCTTGGGGTTGCCAAAGCACGAATGTAGTAGGTGTAGATGATCTAGAAGGTGTGCAAGATTTGGACTCAAACTCAGGTGCGGTGAATACGCCCTTGGTTGCTGTCGCTTGCGGAGGCGCGGCGGCGGTTACAACCGTTTATGTTTGGCCGAATGGTCAAAGGGATGGCTTTTTACCAAACAAACAGGAGCTGAATTTACTGTACCTTCAGAAAGAAGTTGTAGGCGGTTTTGTCAGTACCTCCTATTGGAGTTCGTCAGAGCATAGCGAGCAGTTCGCTTGGTACCAGTTCTTCGGCAATGGCGGTCAGCAAGACGACAATAAGCCCAACTCACTCGGTGTTCGTGCTGTTCGGGCTTTTTAACTATTTAACCATTTAACTATTTTTTTTCCCGCCGCAGGCGGGGCGATTTTTTTCGCCTATTTGTGCGCAATTTCGGCAAAGGTGGTTTTAGTGCGAATGTCGGCTTTGAGTATTTAAGACCCAGTCGATTATGTCAATGCGAATGGGTCAAAGTTGCCC
>CAYGKE010000178.1:0-3607 GCA_964350465.1 uncultured Hyphomonas sp. | reverse complement strand
CTGTCGCAGATTGAAGACAAGATCGCCGCCGCGCGCCGGTTCTCCAACTCTGCTGTCCAGGACTACAACACGGCCCGCGAGCAATTCCCGGGTTCGATTGTGGCGGGCAGCTTCAATTTTGCCCCGCGTGAATTCTTTGACCTTGGCGAGGATCGCGTGGCTCTGAGCACGCCGCCGGAGGTGAATTTCTAAATCGACAACGTCTTAGGCGATATGGACAGGGCGCTCTTCGGGGCGCCCTTTTTATCTGACCAAAGTCGGCAGCCAGGTCGCCAAGGCCGGGATAGCGGCGACCAGAGCCAGCATCACGACCTGAAGTCCGATGAACGGGATCGCTCCGCGCCAAATATCGGACGTCTTCACCCCATCAGGGGCGGCGCCGCGTAAGTAAAATAGCGCAAAACCAAAAGGCGGCGTGAGGAAGCTGGTTTGCAGGTTGAGCGCCATCAATATGGCTAGCCAGATCGGGTCTGCGCCGAGAATGATCAGCGGCGGGGCAACAATCGGCACGACCACGAATACGATTTCAATAAAGTCGAGGAAGAAGCCGAGGACGAACATCACCAGCATGGTGATGAACAGGGCGCCCCACAGGCCGCCGGGAACGCTGTGCAGCAATTGTTCAACAATCGCGTCGCCGCCATAGCCCCGAAACACCAGTGAGAACAGCGATGCGCCAATCAAGATCAGGAAGACCATGGCCGTGACCTGCGTCCCGGATTTCAGCGCGTTTTCCAGTTGCTGCGCCCGCATCAGGACATGTGCCGCGGCCAGAAGTCCAGCCAGAAACAGCAGACTCAAAATGACGGCAGCCAGGGTACCGTACGCGCTGATCGCTGTCGCATCACTATGTCCGGCACGCATATCAATACTGTTTGCCAATAGGCCGAGCAAGACGACGCTCAACATGCCTACAAGGATAATCCTGGAATGCCGTGTCAGTTTATGGTCAGGGGCCAGGCGCAATCCGGCCAAAAGCAACGCGCCACCCGCGCCGATGGCCGAGGCTTCGGTCGGAGAGGCAAGGCCGCCGAGAATCGATCCAAGAACAGCGATGATTAGCAACATCGGCGCGCCGAGGCTGAGTGTGATCTGCCTGGCGGTAAGCGGACCAGTGTCCTCATCAAGGATGATCGAGGGCGACGCAGATGGGCGCAGGATTGCCGTCGCGATCAGATAAAGCAGGTACAGCCCGACCAGCATCAGGCCCGGGATCATCGCGCCCGCGAACAGGTCCCCTACGGACACGACGCTGGCCCCGCCGCCGAGCTGGCTGGCAGCTGACTGGTTGGCGTTGGAGACCGCATCGGCGAGCAGGATCAACACAATGGAAGGCGGGATGATCTGTCCGAGTGTTCCGGAAGCAGCAATCGTCCCGGTGGCAAGTTTCGGGTCATAGCCCTGCTTCAGCATTGTCGGCAGGGCGATCAGCGTCATTGTGACCACGGTTGCGCCAACGATTCCCGTGGAGGCCGCCAGCAAAGCACCAACAATCACCACAGCATAACCCAGGCCGCCGCGGACCTTGGCGAGCAGGCGGCTCGCCGTGTGCAGCAGATCGTCAGCAACGCGGGAGCGTTCCAGGATCACCCCCATGAGGACAAATAATGGCACGGCAATCAGCGTCTGGTTTTCCATCGAGCCAAGGATGCGCCCTGGATAGGTGCGCAAGATCGGCTCCGGGATCAGCCCCAGGGCCACACCAATTATGCCAAAAATAAGTGCCACACCGCCAAGAGTGAGCGCGACTGGATAACCAGCCAGCAGCGCGGCAATCGCCGCGAGGAACATGCCGAGTGCGAGGACGAGTTCAAGCTCCATCAGGCTGGCCCCACAGCATGCTCATGAACTTCGTCGAGCGGTGCCAGTCCGCGCAAGCCGAGCGCCGCTTTTAGCGCCTGCGACAGGCCCTGCGTCATCATCAAAACGGCAAACAGGGGCACCAATGACTTGAACAGATATTTGACCGGCAGGCCGTCACTCTCATTGAACGGCTCAAGCCCGGTCCAGGACCGCGCCAGAGACGCGGCCCCGGCATACAGGATCAGGATGCCAATCGGCCAGATGAAAGCGAGCGCGCCGACCAACTCGATGGTTGCGCGGGTCTGCGGGCTAAACCGTCCGCGCATGATGTCGACTCTGACATGGCCATCATCGCGCAGGGTTGCCGCAGCACCGAGCATGAAGATCGCCGCAAAGGCAAAGATCACGCTATCTGTCATCCAGCTGAAACTTAGCCCAAAGACATAGCGAAGCAGAACGGCCGCGAGCTGGATCAGGATGATCAGAAACGCGGCGACAATCGCGACTTTCATTGCTGCCCCGGATAGACGATCAAGCAGGGAAGAAATCGTTTTCGATATCCCGCCGACCTGCTTTGGCAGCGCCAAGGTCAAGAGCGGCAGCAGGCCGAGCGGTAGCAGTCCAAGGCCAAGCCAGCGCAGGCCGGTTCCAAACGTCTCGACCAGCCCGTCCATAGGTGCCTAAAGCTCCCGTGCCGCGAGGTATGGCCCGTCCGCAATGCTTGACCACCCGCGCATACTCTTCAGTGCGGCCTCGAAGCTCTCATAAATACGCCGCTCAATATCGCCGCCTGAACCTGCATCGCTGCGAATATCGGCGGAAACGTCCTGTACGCGCGCCATGACATCATCCGGGAACCGGCGCAGTTCGACGCCTTCTTCATTGACCAATTTATCGAGATAGACACCATTCTGATAGGTGAACTCGCCAACCGAGAGGTGGTTCACCTCATTACACGCGGCGCGGATGATGGCCTGCTCGGTCTTGCTGAGGCTGTCCCATTTGCGGCGATTAATACCAACGCCCAGCGATGCGCCCGGCTCGTGAAAGCCTGGGCCATAATAGTATTTCGCCTCGCGGTGGAAGCCGAGGAAATAGTCATTCCAGGGTCCGACCCATTCGGTCGCATCGATCCGGCTGGTCTGCAGCGCCTGATAGATTTCATTACCGGGCAGGGCCTCAGCTGCGCCGCCAAGTGCCCGCACGACATCGCCGCCAAGTCCCGGAATACGCATTTTCAAGCCGTTGAAATCGTCCAGACTGTTGATCTCTGTCTTGAACCAGCCGCCCATCTGGTGGCCGGTATTGGCGCCCTGAAAGGCGATGACGCCATATTGTCCAGACAATTCCTCCCACAGCGCCTGGCCACCACCAAAATCAATCCAGCCCATGATTTCGGCTGCGGTCATGCCCATCGGCACGGCGGTAAAGAAGGTGAAGGCCTTGGACTTGGACTGCCAGTAATATTCAGCGCCGTGATACATATCGATATTGCCGGACGCGACCTCGTCAAACGCCTGGAAGGCAGGGGTCAGCTCGCCAGCCGCATAGACATTGACCTTGATCTGCCCATCTGACAGTTCGCCAATCCGGTCCGCCACGCGCTGCGCAGCAACGCCCAGCCCCGGCAGGTCCTTTGGCCAGGTCGTGGTC
Source organism: uncultured Hyphomonas sp. (assembly GCA_964350465.1). Classification (GTDB taxonomy): domain Bacteria; phylum Pseudomonadota; class Alphaproteobacteria; order Caulobacterales; family Hyphomonadaceae; genus Henriciella. Next base: position 151 of record CAYGKE010000178.1, on the reverse strand, counting down.
ATGTTCAGTGTGCGTTTCTTGATCTGTACGGATGGCGCACCAGAGGCGCTTTCCGCGCCGCCTGACTGACCACACGCAGTGGCCACAAGTCCGGCTCCGCCTAGAGCGTTTCAGGTTTCAGCAGAAGCATAGCCGGCATTGACGAGATAGT
>CAYGKE010000177.1:0-3622 GCA_964350465.1 uncultured Hyphomonas sp. | reverse complement strand
CAACATCTTATAAAGAACCCAAACAAACTCAGCAGCTGCCTGCTCTTGCTTTTTAGGAAGCTAGAGGCTTGACTTCAGCTAAGCTAGCCAGGCTGCCATCAGCAAGTAATCGGCTGCCAGATCAATTCGCTTTTCGCGCGCATCCTCGATGAATTTGACATACTGCGTCGCCAGATCAAGGATCGAGACATGCAGCAGATCGACCTTCTGACGCCGCGCCAAGTCCAACAAAAGATGCAGTGGCCCTTCGAATCCGTTGATATCGACTGAGAAGAAATCCTTCTCCTCGACATCCTCCTCCGGTGTCACGAGAGCGTTTGAAACAAGTTCCATCCTAAGCTCCTGCTGCCACATGAGAGAGGAGCGAGGAAAGTCTCGACCATCCGGCTTCACTGTCAAAAGGTTCTGGTGCCTGCAAACCGTTCATCACCCTTGCTGCGCGAGCTGAGGCCTCTACGCTCATGGCGCCTGCGGCACCGGCCACAGCTTCCATTTCGCTTAATATGTCGTCAGGATCACGCAGGAAACCCGAACAATGCAGCAGCACGTCACAGCCCGCCGCCAGCGCTCGAGCGCCGCGGTCGGCCAGATCACCCCCCAGAGCATTCATGCCAAGATCATCCGTCATCAAGAGCCCATCAAAACCGATTCGACCCCGAATAATCTCTGAAATGACTGTTTCGGACACTGTCGCGGCATTTGCCGGATCAAGTGACTTGAAGGCCACATGCCCTGTCATCCCCATTAGGGAATTCTCGGAAAGCACTGAAAATATGGAAAAATCCAGTGCGAGCTCTGATTTTGACGCTGTGACCTCTGGCAAGTCATAGTGGCTGTCCGCCGTTGCCCGCCCTTGCCCTGGCATATGCTTAATCACGCCCGCGACGCCGCCTCTTGAGAGGCCATCAAGGGCTGCGCCAGCAAGGTCAGAAACCGCTTCGGCACTAAATCCGAACGAACGATCACCGATCGCATCATGCGTATCGGTTTGACGCAAGTCGCCGACTGGGGCGCAATCGGCATGGATCCCAAGATCGTGAAGCTCACCTGCGAGCAGTTGGTGTCCAACCCGGCAAGCTTCTATACCGAGGTCCGGTGCGATATCGTATAGTGCTCCGTATTGCCCCGCAGGCGGAAATTTCGGCCACTCAGGCGGTTTTAGTCTAGCGACCCGTCCACCCTCCTGGTCAATGAATATGAGCGCCTCCCGGCCCAAACCGTCCTGAATGGACTCGACCAGCGATCTGACCTGATCTTTGGTTTCGCACGAACGCCCCATCAGGATAACGCCCCAGGGCTGTGCATCACGCAGAAATGCCCGTTCGTCGGGCAGTAATACCGGCCCGGAAACGCTGGTGATGCAGGCGGAAACACTCATCCAACCGCCTTGGCGACCACGATACAGTCTTTGCCGGTATTCTTCACATCATCGCAAAACGACTTGGCGGCCTCACGTGTTTGAAATGAGCCGAGCCGAACGCGATAGAAAATGCCTTTCGCACCAAGGTCGGCGCGCTGCACCATCAGTTCGGCCCCGTTATACAGCGCTGGCGAAGACGCCTTAATCTTGTCCCATGCCGCTCGAGCAGCAGTATCGCTCCGTGAAGCCAGCAACTGGACCTGAAAAGTCCCGGTGTTCGAGAATTTTGAAGCCACGCGTGTTGGCGGCGGAAGTGATGCCTCAGGGATGCTTGTTTCGCGGCCTTCCGTGATCGCAACGGGGCCCAAGGCCGCTGTTTTCACTTCACCAGCATCTGCCTTTGGCGGAACTCTGCTATCAAGCCCTTCAGCGAATTCCACAGGCGCAGGCTTGGTCACAGAAGGCTCAACCACCTCATTGGGTGGCGCACCTGTCTCGGGCGCACCGGCTAGCGTTGGTGATTGGCGCCGAATCGCAGGTGGGTTACTCATGGCAACTGTCTTGGGACGAGACGAATCACCGCCATCCATCAGATCGTAATAACCCGTATCTTGCTCGGCGACCTCAAGGCCACCGCGCGAATCCGGCGCGCGCTTGAAATCAACTGAGCTCTCGCCGATTACCGGCAGACCGCCCTGCGTTGGCCTAACACCCTGACGGTACGTGTTCCAAACTACGCCAGCAAAAATAAGCAGAACACCCAGCGCCAGCAACAGGATCAGCGGTCCGCGCCCACTGTCGTCATCGCGGATCTCAAAACCGCGGTATTCATCATCATAAGGCCCGAAATCTGGGTCCGAACCGGAGATTGATCGACTCATATTCTATCCTAGCCATTCCTGCTTTCGTTAACAGCTAGGCGCGTTTCGTTAAGGATCATTGAATCAAAGTGCGCTGCAGACCGGCCTCAAAGCATGGCTTCCATGCTGAAAAGCCGGCGGTGCAGGTCAATCGCATAAGCGTCTGTCATTCCGGCCAGATAGTCACATATCATCCGGGCACGCCGCACATCATTGACCTGTTCCGCGTCCCGTCGCCACAAGTCAGGAAGGGTCTCAGGCTCAGCCATGAACAGACCGAACAGCTCGCGCAGGATACGCTTGCCCTGACTGCGCATACGGTTGACTTTGTAGTGCTTGTACATGCGCTCATAGAGAAACGCCCGGAGTGCGCGCTGATCCCGTTCCAAATCATCGGAAAAGGCGACAAGCGGGACGGGCATCTGTCGAACAGCTTCAGCCGATTTGGGTTTGTATTTCGCGACGCGTCGCCGGGTTTCGCCAACTAGATCATTGATCCAATGGCCAATCAGGCGTCTTACCGCCTCATAAACCACCTTCTTGTCACCCAATGCAGGATAATCGGCCTTCACCGACTCAAATATATCGCCGATTAAGGGCAACTCCATCAGCTCCTCTATGGAGAACAAGCCGGCTGAAATGCCATCATCAATGTCGTGATTATTATAGGCGATGTCGTCCGCCAGTGCGGCGACTTGTGCTTCTGGTCCTGAAAACTGATCAATCTCGAGGTCTTCAAGGTGTGAGAAATCTCGAAACGCCGCCGGCAGATCGTCAACCGAGTTATCGGCTGTCACCAGTGGGCCATTATGCTTGCACAGACCCTCCAGCATCTCCCAGGTTAAATTGAGGCCTTCAAACGTCGGATAGCGGCTCTCCAACTTGGTCACCACGCGCAGTGTCTGGGCATTATGATCGAAACCTTCAAACTCTTTCATGAGCGCATCAAGCTCATCCTCACCGGCATGACCGAAAGGCGGGTGACCTAGATCGTGCGCCAGCGCCATCGCCTCAGCGAGATCTTCATCCAGGCCCAGCGTCCGGGCCACAGAGCGGGCAATCTGTGCCACTTCCAGCGAGTGTGTGAGGCGCGTGCGATAATGATCGCCCTCATGCGCGACGAAAACCTGGGTTTTCTGCTTCAACCGGCGAAAAGCTGAGGCATGGATAATCCGGTCCCGGTCACGCTGAAACGGCGTGCGTGTCGCCGAATGTGGCTCATCGACATACCGCCCGCGCGAATCTTCCCAGCGGGTCGCAAACTCTGCCCTCTTTTCAGGGATGTCCGGTGTCACTATCTTACGAGGCATGAGCAACGTCACCCTTTCTGAATCCGCTGCCAAGCGCATTAAAGCGATTCTGGCGAAACAACCGGATAAGTCCTACCTCCGTGTCAGTGTAG
>CAYGKE010000176.1:0-3624 GCA_964350465.1 uncultured Hyphomonas sp. | reverse complement strand
CCGCTTGGGCCCATGCCGCGACCCGGCCCGCGCATCAGGCGTCTGGATTGGCCGCGCTAGCTGCTTTGCGGAATACGCGCGGCTGGGCGTGGTTCATGTGAGCGAAGCGATACGGAACCTGCTTTGCAAAGCGAGGCCGCAGGCCTTAGCGCTTTGCCAAATTATGGTTTCCGCAGCACAGCAAAGAAAAACCCATCCGTACCGGCTGACCTTGGCGTCAGGCGAACACTTCCCGTCGGGCCCTGCCCGGCCTTGATTGCGGCGATGCCGTCTTCGGTGAGCAGATCGCTTTGTTCGGCGTGGCTGGCAGCGTCTTCCTCGGTCCAGCCGGGGTGTTCAGCGAGGAAAGCCTGCACGCGGTCTTCGTCTTCCTCGATCAGGAAGGAGCAGGTCGCATAGAGCATTCGCCCGCCGGGCTTCACATAGTCGGCAGCGGCGTTGAGGACCTCCATCTGCTGGGCAATGCGGGTTTCGAGCGAGCCCGGTTTTACCCGCCATTTGGTGTCAGGCCGCCTGCGCCAGGTTCCGGTTCCGGTACAGGGCGCATCAACGAAGACGAGGTCCATCTGGCCTTTCAGGGCGTGCAGCTGTTCGGGCTCTCTTGGATGGACGAGCTGAACATTATGCGCGCCGCTTCGTTTCAGGCGCGGGATGATTGCCGAGAGGCGGCGGCCATCAATATCATAGGCAAAGACCTGGCCTTTGCCCTGCATCGCGGCGGCCAGCGCGAGGGTTTTCCCGCCGCCGCCGGAGCAATAGTCGAGAACCTGCTCGCCGGGTTTTGCATTCGCTGCTGCGGCAGCAATCTGGGAGCCGGCATCCTGGACCTCGACCCAGCCTTTCGAATAAGCCGGAATGCTCTCCAGACTGGCTTCGCGCTGTGACGGATCACGGGCCGGAATGTGGAAAGCATGCTTGAGCAAGCGCGAAGGCTCCGCATTGGCAGAGCGCAAAGGCGCGGCGGCCTTCTCCGCATCGACTTTCAGCGTGTTGACGCGAAGATCGACATCGGCGCGAACGGCCATTGCCTGACATTCGACAGCGGCCATTTCGCCAAATACACGCTGCATATGCGGCGCAAGCCATTCGGGATAATCCCCGGCAATATGCGGCGCAGCTGTCGGATCGGGCGCCATGACGAGGCGCTCGCGTTCCTGTAATGTCAAAGCGGAAGGGGCGTGGTCTTCATCCATCGCGTCATCAATACGGCGGATGTCCCAGCCCCAGGCATGGGCGAGCGCGCCAAGGACCAAGCCGCGCGGACTATCATCACCCATGGCATGGGCAATCGAGTTGCGTTTCCGCAGCGCATCAAGCACCAGGCCCGAAACCCAGGCGCGGTCTTTCGACCCGGCATAGCGGGCGCGCTTGCCCCAATCGCGAGCGGCGACCTTGACGGGTTGGTGGCGGCCGATGACATCGCTCAGGACATCGATTGCCGCTGCTATTCTTCCACCGTCTCGCATACTATGCCTCTCGCTCAAGTCGGCGGGTTTAAGTCCCCGCACACAGAATGCAAAGCGCTGGTCTCACATCCCTTGGAGATGGTCACTCCGCCGGGGCCATTCCAGCGTCCGCCGTACCATGCGATTGGCGTGTGCCTGGAACCCGAATATCTTCGACAAGGTCCTGAACATCCTGTGGCGGCGGCTTGGTCACCAGTGACACCGCGATGCCGAGCAGGGCCGAACCCCACATGAAGACGAAGCCGATGCCCTCGGGTGAAACGCCCATGAACCAATAGGTCGGTTCGGTATCCACAAACTTGAAATAGTAGATATAGGCGAAGGTCGAAACCAGGCCGAAAACCATCGAAGCGATGGCGCCTTCCTTGTTCATCCGTTTCCAGAAAATTCCGAGGAAGATGATCGGGAACAAGGACGCCGCAGCGAGACCAAAGGCGAAGGCGACGACCTGCGCGACGAAGCCAAGCTGCGAAGAAAACACGCCGAGCAATCCCGCCGCAACCACTGCGCCAGCTGCCGCGCCGCGCGCGACCCGCAGCTCGGTCTTGTCATCCATGCTTTTGAACAGGGTCCGCCGACAAAGGTCGTGACTGACCGCAGATGATATCACCATCAGAAGACCAGCCGCTGTCGACAAGGCTGCAGCGAGACCGCCCGCAACAACCAGACCAATCACCCATCCTGGCAATTGCGCGATCTGCGGATTGGCAAGCACAAAAATGTCGCGGTTCGGGGTGACTTCATTGGCGATCGCAGCGCCGTCAGCCGTTCGGCACACGGCAGAGTCTGCAGCCGGATCGGGGCCGCAATACTGCATCAGCCCATCGCCATTTTTGTCCTCGAACTCAAGCAGCCCGGTCGGTTCCCAATCCTTGTACCAGGCTGGAACGGGTTTTCCGCCAGCGGCCGTTATTGCAGCCGCCTCAGCCGCATAGTCCGCGTCATCGGCGATATAGGTCGCCTCATTGACGGTATCGACAAAATTCAGCCGCGCGAACGCACCAACCGCTGGCGCGGTGGTGTAGAGGATGGCGATAAAGACCAGCGCCCAGCCCGCTGAAAACCGCGCCGCTTTGGCGCTGGGCACCGTAAAGAAGCGGATGATGACATGTGGCAGACCGGCCGTGCCAAACATCAGGGCGCCAGTGATCGCAAACATATCGAACATCGACTTGTCAGTCTGCGTATATTCATGGAAGCCAAGGTCGGTGACAACATTGTTGAGCTTTTGCAGCATCGATATGTCTTCGCCCGCCGCATTGGCAACAAAGCCCAATTGCGGCACCGGGTTTCCGGTAATGATGATCGACATGAAGATCGCCGGGACCGTGTAAGCGAAGATCAAAACGCAATATTGGGCGACCTGTGTATAGGTGACGCCCTTCATACCGCCGAGCACGGCATAGAAGAACACAATCACCATGCCGATCGTAATGCCCAACTCGAACGGGACACCGAGGAAGCCGGAGAAGGCAACGCCGACGCCTTTCATCTGGCCGGCAATGTAAGTGAAGGACACGAACAGCGCGCAGATCACGGCGATCACCCGAGCGAGGGTCGAATAATATCTGTCACCGACAAAATCCGGCACCGTGAACTTGCCAAATTCCCGCAGGAACGGTGCAAGCAACAGCGCCAGTAGCACATAGCCGCCGGTCCACCCCATCAGGTAAACTGAGCCACCATAGCCCATGAACGCGATAAGCCCGGCCATTGACAGGAAGGATGCCGCCGACATCCAGTCAGCCGCTGTCGCCATGCCGTTTACGGTCGGGTGAACATCATGCCCGGCAACGTAGAAATCATCGGTCGATCCGGCGCGCGCCCAGACCGCAATGCCAATGTAAAGCGCAAACGTCGTGACGACGAAAAACAGGGTCCAGTCCATGGCCTAGTCCCCCAACCCGAACTTGCGTTCGAGCCTCGCCATCGCCCAGCAATAGTAGAAAATCAGAGCCACAAAAACATAAATTGAGCCTTGCTGCGCGAACCAGAAACCAAGCGGCGCACCCCCGACAGAGAACTGATCCAGAAAGTCGCGGAACAGAATGCCTGCGCCAATTGAGACAGCAAACCAGATCGCAAGGAGGCTCAGCGTCAGGCGGATCGTCGGCGTGCACTAGCGCGGCAAAGCGCTGACGACCGATAGGGTCGAAAG
>CAYGKE010000175.1:0-3645 GCA_964350465.1 uncultured Hyphomonas sp. | reverse complement strand
GGATCAACAGCGAGTTCGCTTGGGGCCAGAGCTTCTTCAATGGCTTTCCAACCGACACCGGTAAGGGCAACACTCGCGGTGTTCGTGCTGTTCGGGCTTTTTAACTTCTTAACTATTTTTCCCCCGCCGTAGGCTGGGTGATTTTTTCGCCGACTTGAGCGTAATTTCGGCAAAGGTGGTTTTTGTGCGAATGACGGCTTCGAGTATGTATGTGTCCGATGAAATAATCGATAGTTCAGCTGTCGATATTATCTATTGATGACCACATACATGGTTTTGGATGCCAATCGCCTGGGCCCAGAAAGTTACCAACCAAATCTCCAAGGCTAAGCCCATAAGCCTCATCGAGCGCACTTTCTCCACTATTAGTCCAATGCGCAGCGTTTGCAAACTTAGTAAACGTGCTGTAGTTCTTAGATAGGGTTGTAACTAATATTTGCGCGAGTTGATAGCTGAGAAGTTGGCCGTCATCTGGCCTAAAAAATGAACCACCGTGCCAAAACTCTTGAATAGTCTCGCTATTCCAAAAGGCCTGATGCAGTTCCATTCTTGTATTATTTAGCATCTCTGGTGAAACACCAGTGATCATCGACTCCATATTTACTGCCATGCCCTCATTGAGCCAAAGCGGTATGGGCAAGTGCGCCAGCAACGCATGCGTCAGCTCATGTGCTGAAATCATTTCAGCGGTGTCTAAATCTTCGTTCCTAAACACGAAATGTCCATATCCGTAGTTTAGGTACATGCCCGCGCTAAGTCCGTATGTTCCTTCCTGAGGACCGTAATAACTGACATAGTCATAATAACTGTCGATATCAGAGAATACGATTACGACATGTTTGCCAAAACCATCATCTGCGCAAACTCCCTTTGCTATTGCGAGAAGTCTTTTCCTGCAGCGTTCTAAATAGTTCGATAGGTTCGTTCCGTACCAAGTCTCACCGCTACTTAAAAGTATGAAATTATCGGTTTCAATTTTGGTGTATTCGCCTGGTAAATGCTCTGCAAGTAAGTCGACCCAATTTCGAGCAATGTTACACCACAACTCGTGTTGATCTAGATCGTTGTGGTTTTTCGCAACGAAATCATTAATCGTCTCCCAATTTGGGCGTGGCAGCTTTGCATCCACCGGCATGAACTTATCAAGCCAATCTAGTTTAACGGTTTCAGGTGGTTCCTCCACTTTTGTCGCAGGTTCTCGTTTTCGCCACGGCAATGAAAACAAAATACATCTCCTCAGTTAGTGTTCCGACCTAAACTAGTTTTTAACGCAAATATTGAGCGATTAGTATTGCGGAGTTTTTGGTTTGTCGAGTGACTGCTATGAGTATTCCACAGCCAGTCAATTGGCGCAATCTTGCCCTTTAGAGACATTCTGATTTCACATAGAGTGGCTTTAATCCACGTCAACTGAATGCGACATCATGATCTCCTTAGTTAAAAATCATAGTCTCGCAGATCAATAGTAAAAACTAAGGAACACACGCATTTAACGTTAGCACTTTCTAGTCGTTCTCGGCATACCTAAGTAGCGAGTTTTTAAACGAGCCAATGGAATGACTCAGCGGCGGTGCACTCATATTTCCCTGTCGGACACTCCTTGCAATCACTGTGTGTCTCGCTGTGCTCGTCAGGCTTACCTTTGAGGCAATGTTATTAAGTTAGGTAAGTCTTATGAACATCGGCGCGAATTCTTAGAGAATCAACTACTGACCGCGGCTGTATCATTCGCCATTAAAATCCTAAGAGCGACTGTCCCGCTTAACCTGTCGCTTAACCTATCTCATGCAGCCTAATGAAGAATTTTTCTCGTATGTGAAGAGTTGTTGTGACATGCGTGAACGCAGTCCTCAACTCTCTGTCAGCATCGTAATCGCGAAAGAACAAATCATCCACTGGGGCGTTGCTAAGGTCAAAGTTCATTTAAAACCAACCTTTAAGGAACTCAGATGACTACCTTTAAAAACTTTTCTATTCGCAGCTTTTTCGTCATGACAGCTCTATTATTCGCGGCTTCAGCGAATGCTGCACACCATGCCGAAATGAAGAAGGATATTGTTGATACAGCCGTAGCGGCTGGATCATTCACAACACTCGCTAAAGCCCTTACTGAGGCAGACTTAATCGACACGTTAAAAGGCGATGGACCATTTACAGTTTTTGCACCCACCGATGAAGCGTTCGCGAAGATTCCGGCTGACCAGCTCGAAAGCATTCTCGCTGACAAAGAACTTCTTACTTCGATTCTTACCTACCATGTAGTTGCGGGCAAGGTAGTTGCTGAAGAGGTAGTGAAACTAGACTCGGCTACAACGTTACAAGGGTCAGATGTTGCGATTTCTACGACTGATGGCGTCACTGTGAATAAAGCTAAGGTCACGCAAACTGACATCATGACAAGTAATGGAGTGATCCATGTTATTGACACCGTGTTGATTCCAGCATCATAAACTTAGAAAGCTAAACCTAAGCCTGCTGACGTGCCATGCGTTAGCGGGCTTTTTCATTTTCAGAGTGGGTAAATTTCTATCTGAAGAATGATTACAGGGCTCACCTAAACTACATCACCATCATTGCCGCAAGGCACAATATATTCATAGCTTACGTTCGCGCGGATATCAGTGCGTCACTTGCGTTTCAGATCGCCAACCCATCAAATCAGACTGAGGTCTTATGCTTAAAAATTTTAGAATAGCGTCACTGCTCCTTGCTATACCTTTGTTCTCGGGGTGTGCGACTCTCGAGCCCATGAAAACAGTTGATTATGTTGATCTCAATCGTTTTATGGGCGACTGGTATGTGATTGCTAACATCCCCACCTTTCTCGAGAAAGGCGCACATAATGCCGTTGAGTCCTATGAGTTAAATGATGCTGGAGAGATAGAAACAACCTTTCGGTTTCGCGCAGGAAGCTTTGACGGGTCCTTGAAGGAATACCATCCGAAGGGGTTTGTAAAAGACGAAGAATCTAACGCTTTGTGGGATATGCAATTTATTTGGCCCTTTAGGGCCGACTACCGAATTATTTATTTAGCTGAAGACTACAGCCAGGTAATTATCGGACGCCAAGCTCGCGATTATGTGTGGGTGATGGCGCGCACGCCAGAGATATCGAATGAAGACTATTCAGCCATGGCTGACCGCGTTGCCGCCTTTGGTTACGACGTTCAAGAATTAGTTAAAGTACCTCAGCAGTGGCCGGTGTCTGAATAGTCGCTGTCTGATTAAGCGCGAGATTGCTTCCAAATTAGACGGGAAGTTAGACGGGACACACGCGTTTAGAGAGGGCGATAGTTCACCAGCGTTGCTCTAACTGATCAGCACAGATACTCAATCAAGCTTACTCAGCATATAAGGGAGCAGCTCGCTGATTTATGATGACGGTACTTAGATATCTCGTTGACGGTTGAAAAATGTAATCCAGAATCTTCACCGCATTCCTTCAGTGTGCAGGTGTCCCTTTCATACACCCTAGCATGCACATTGTTTCGCTAGAGCGCGGTTTGGCTAGTCTGTTTATAAAAAGCTAATTGACTCCCTGGGCGTAGCACCCACCGCAAGTTAACCCTCAATTAGTAGATTTAAGTGCGTAGGAATAAAAAGCTTTAGCAAATGTCACCGACTGGTGATATAAATGTCACTTAA
>CAYGKE010000174.1:0-3737 GCA_964350465.1 uncultured Hyphomonas sp. | reverse complement strand
TTTGGTAGCGGCTGTGGGAGCGATTTCTGCCGCGGCCATCACGGTCGGAGCCAGCGCCTATCTGGAAGATTTTGTAAGAATAGACGCCAAGATACTGACAGTCGGAATTTGTCTGTTGCTTGGCGCAATCGCGGTATGGGGTATTCTGGAGTCTGTCAGTGTGGCTGCTGTTTTCACCGTCATCGAGATTGTTGGTCTATTTCTGGTCCTCGGTTTTGGGGTGACGATGAACCCCGGGCTCTTGATGGAACTTGACCGGCTCATACCCCCGCTGGATGGAGAGGTCTGGATCGGTATCGGCTCGGCCAGTCTGCTCGCCTTCTTTGCTTTTGTTGGGTTCGAGGATCTCGCCAATATTGCTGAGGAGGCGGTCAATCCGGGGCGCAATATGCCGCTCGCGATTATCTGGACCTTGATCTTGGCAACCGTGCTTTATCTCGCTGTCGTATCTGTCGTTGTATTGAGTGTCCCGATAGAGGATCTGGCAAACTCCGCTGCGCCTCTTAATCTGGTCTTCGCAGATACGCCTCCTGCTATTAGGGCAAGCTTCAATTTGATCGCAGCTGTTGCAACGCTGAATGGCGTATTGATCCAGATCATTATGTCGTCACGGGTGATTTACGGGCTAGCAAAGCAAGAACAATTGCCCCGGCAGCTGGGTTATATTCACCCCAAGACGAGAACGCCCCTGACGGCGACAGCGCTGGTTACGTTGATAGTGATGGTTTTGAGTCTGTTTGTACCGATTGAACGCCTCGCTGAAACCACGTCAGAGATCGCCCTAGGTATTTTTGCACTGGTAAATCTAGCGTTGGTGCAGCTGAAACGAGGTGCCGCGCCCGTCCAGCAAGACGGCTTTTCTGTACCTCTGGCCGTGCCGGTCATTGGCTTTGCAACCTGCATCGCGCTTTTGATCTTCGGGATTACGTAGCAGTCCTCATCAAGCAAGCAGAAGGTTTTGTCCTGCCTGAAGAGCGACGAAACCGGCCACCAGAATAATCATCGTTGCGAAAGCCGCACGCGCGAGATCAAGCCGACCTTCGAGCCATTTTGAAATCACAATACCGAGTGCGCCGCCAGCTGCGCCGCCTAAAAGGAGCAGTAAAACCAAATGGCCATCGACCATCCCTGAAACAGCGTAATTTGCAGACGTCGCGGCTCCGAATATGGTTACCGAGACGAGTGAGGATGGCGGCGCATTGGTCATCGTCATGCCAACGGCCAGCATGAGTCCGGGCACGATCAGAAATCCACCACCAATTCCGAAAAAGCCCGCAGCCAGTCCTACCACCAATCCGACCGGCGCCAGTTGTAAGACCATTTTCGGCGTCAGGGCGACATCCGGGTGGCCAGCAGTCTTCGGTTTGCGAAACATGGATAAAGCGATCATTGCCATCGCGCTGGCGAAACCAAGCATCAGAATGTCGCCTTGGGTGATCTTCGCCAGGCTTGAACCAAGGAGCGAGCCAATCAGGCCCGATAAAGCAAAGACGATCGCGCAGGGCCATTTCACGCGCCCGCCGCGCCAATGCCCGATCAGGCTGAACATGGCAATCGCGGCCACCCCGGCCGCCGACGTCCCGATCGCAATATGAGGATCATCGACCCCGACAACATACAGCAGTAAAGGCGCTGCCAAAACCGAGCCACCGCCGCCAAAAGTGCCAAGAAAGACGCCAACAATAGCGCCGCTTAACAGCGTTAGAGCGATGATTTGGGGGGTAAGCTCAAGCATCGGTCATTCACATGGCGTGGCGCCGATTCCAAGGCATTGCAGCCAAGACATTGGCCATACCACACCAGCCACTTATCCCAGCAAACATTAATCCAGCGCCGACAAAAGCCGACAATCCGAAGAGGGCTGGATTGACGAACCAGCCGAGGATAATGCCGAGCAAGATCAAGCCTCCCGCAGTGATTTGAACCTGCCGATTGATCTCAAGCGGCGCTTTGGAATCTTTAGCGGTTGGCAATCCCTTCGCACGCCATGCGTCCAGACCCCCGTCTAACATATAGGCCTCGCCTTCGACATGCTGTGCGAGGAGCGCGCAGTTTGAGTCCGTACGCATGCCGGACTTGCAATGAAAGATCGCCTGCTGGCCGACTTCTAGCGTCAAGTCAGCTTCGTCCAGGGCCGAAACAGGAAGGGACACAGCACCGGGAATATGTTCGCGGGCATATTCATCACGTTCGCGAATATCGATCAGGACGGCTCGTCCCTCTTTCAAGCGGGTTGCGGCCTCTGAAGGTTTGAGTTTGGTCAAAGTGGTCATTTCAGCATCTCCGGGCAATAAATCTTCATCAAGGTTGTGATCACATCGCGAACGGCTGGATCTGACAGACTGTAATAAATCGTCTGAGCCTCCCGGCGGGTTCCAACAAAGTCACCCTGGCGTAAAACGGCGAGGTGCTGCGACAAGGCCGATTGCGACAAACCGCTATCGGCTTGCAGCTCTCCCACCGACGCCTCAGACGCGCCGAGGCGGCACAGGATCATTAATCGATGCGGGTTCGACATAGCCTTTAATAGGTTGGCAGCTTCGCCAGCCTTAGCCTCGAAAACCTCAGGGTCGAGCAGTTCAACAGTGTTCTTCATGACTCCTATATATTAGTTATTGCTAAATTAGCAAGAGATAATATATGATGAGGGAAGGAGATTTACTCATGATCAAGATTGATGCCTATTTTGACGACGCCACGAATACGGTAACCTATTTGGTTGAAGATGAGGCGACCAAAGAGGCGGTCCTTATCGATCCGGTGCTTGACTATGAACCTCACCGAGCTGCGCTGCAGACCAAATCCACGGATAGAATTCTCGAACAGGTGCGAAGGCGCCATCTCCACCTAAGATGGGTGCTAGACACGCACGCACATGCCGACCACTTATCAGCGGCCGACTATATCCGTAAGCAGACCGGCGCCAGAATAGGTATCGGTGCGAAAATTACCGAAGTTCAAAAACTGTTTCGACCCATCTTCAACGCAAGCGATGTTTGCGACCAGGGTGCAGTCTTTGATGCGCTGCTAAATGATGGCGATGAAATTCCGTTTGGCGAATCCGCGATCAAGGTGAAGCATACGCCCGGTCATACGCCGGCCTGCGTTACCTATCTGATTGGCGATGCTGCATTCGTTGGCGACACGCTGTTCATGCCGGACTATGGCACGGCGCGAGCAGACTTTCCCGGCGGCGATGCGCGAACTCTATATGGGTCAATCCAAAAGATTTTGAGCTTACCCCCAGAAACAAGGATCTTCGTGGGTCACGATTACTTACCTCCAGAGCGAGACGTTGCGGCCTGGGAAAGCAGCGTGGCTGAGCAGCGAGCGTCCAACATCCATCTGCGCGATCATGACGAAGATGCTTTTGTAAGAATGCGCGAAACCCGCGATCAAACGCTGGCGGCCCCGCGTCTCATCTTACCTTCTTTGCAAGTCAATATCCGTGCAGGCGCCTTACCCCCGCCGGAACAAGACGGACACACCTATTTGAAGCTCCCGATCAACCGACTATAAACCGTCAATGAAGTTGTGGACGCAACTGGGTTGCCGTGCGTTTGTAATCGCACCTCGAACCGACTTTCGCCGGGTGTCTTAACCTCGCCGCAAAATGGTCTCTGGGTATGTTTTCTTAAGATTTGAAAGAAGGCATATCGAGGATTTCTCTGGTAGCACAGAACTAGAGCGGTTCAGGTTTCAGCGGAAGCATAGCCGGCATTGACGAGATAGTTGTT
>CAYGKE010000173.1:0-3841 GCA_964350465.1 uncultured Hyphomonas sp. | reverse complement strand
TGAGCCGTGCTGACTTCAGGAGCTGGACCCCATGGACAAGCCATGGGGAGGCGAGTTTGAGAGCGTGGCGCGAGCCGTGACCAATGGCCTGCGCGGGCATCTGCGGAGAGATCGAAGAGCCGGGCATGCAGAGGCCGCACATATCCGCGTAAATCCTCCGCGCGCCACCCCTTCGGTGCGTGTGGATCATCGCCCAGCGCCAGCACGATGACCTGTCCCCAGGCCGAGACCATGATCAGCCGCTCGCGGCCATCCTGGTCCTTCAGCGCCAGCAGAAAGGCCAGCTGCAACCACAGCCACGGCCAGAAGACAGGCGGGCAATCCTCAAACAGGTCGCGGAAACGGGTGAAGATCATGGGGTCCAGACAGGCTCAATCAGGGGTCAATTGAGGCTCAGTATAGGGTCAAACCATGTGGGGGAGGATAGATTTGGTGATTTGCCCATGGCTTTGAGCCCAAAGCCGGGGATAGCGTTTTATTTCGTCAGCTTCCGTCGTCTAAGCTGACGTTAGGTCCTCAAGATGGACCAGCGCAAATTCGCCAAAGGCTCCCGTTTGTTGGCTCGGCGGCTAACAACTGGTTTGAGCACAAAGTGCGCGATGCTGCGCGGCTAACGATTATCCGTTTTTCAATTGCTGGGGGAAACCTTGCTCCCCCGCGATGAAGACGGTATTTCATCGCCAATCTTCAAGGCGATGTACTCATGACTTCGACAAAAATCGAGACTGCGAGCGCCTTTGGCGCGAAGGCACAGCGCGGAGCAGGAGTGATTTCGGCGGTGGCGACCGTGACCCTTCTGACGCGCGTATACTTGAGATCGGACGAGAGCGGTGGGGTTCTTGCAGCGCTTTCTTATCTTTCTCAGTTCTTCACCATCCTAACCAACGCGGTCGTGATGGTTCTGATGCTTTGGATTTTTTTGGGTAGGAATCTTTCAACGAGATGGGTAAAGGCCATCGTTGTCGCCATCGCAATGGTTGGCATTATCTATCACTTATTACTTGCTCACTTAGTGGAATTTGAAGGTCTGGCCTTTTGGGCGGATCACGGGGTTCATACTGCTGTTCCCGCATTGTCGGTCATTTGGTGGGTATTTCTTGCGCCAAAGCCGCGCTTACACCTCTCAGATCTGTTAATCTGGGTCGTCTGGCCATTGCTATACTGTAGTTATATTCTAGTCCGGGCGAATTTTAGTGGCTTCTATCCGTATCCTTTTTTGAATCTTCCCGAGCTGGGTTGGAGCGGCCTAACAATATCGATAGGGAGCTTGTTAGCCAGTTTTGTCACCCTTGGGTTGCTGATGACGATCATTGGACGCTTTATTGCTTACCGAGCCGACTGACGACTAGATGGCCTTCACTTCATTGAAGGCGGACATTTGATCGTGCGCACCTAAAGGTAACTTAGTCCCGCGAAGCAGTCGTAGGCACAACGCCAGACCAACGGCAATTTGGGGCCAGCAGCCGCCGTTGCACCTGAAATCGCTAACGTTTCCTTCTGACCCGCAGCAAACACGTTACGCTAGCATGTCGAGGCGCCGCTTCGCGGGCACGATACTGACCGTGCCTACAACTTGGCCGGGACGAATTTGGTTGCGATGAAGCCGCCAAGGCCTGTCAGCGCCACGGCGCCGACAACCATCCAGACCGGGTGCGGGATGATGAACAGGTTGATGGCGATGAAGGCGAGCATGATGCCCGCCAGAATCCACACCGGCAGGGTTCCCGATTGCGCCACTTTGCCTGCGGTGATGCCGCCAACAATCGTGCCAATGAACCAGGCGACCAGAACGGCAACTTTCGCGCCGAGCGGGATGTCATTCATCAGGGTCTTGAGCGTTTCGGGGTCTTTCAGGTCGACGCCCTCAGGCGGCGGAAAGATCATGTGTCCAATCGCTTCAAGGATAAACACGCTCACGATAGCGGCGACCAGGCCCGCCAGAATGCCTAGAAATAGTCTCATCTTTTCAGTCCTCCCGTTTCAGGAGCCTAGCGCAAACCCGGCCATCTGAACAGTTTAACGCTAGAGCGCTGGCAGGACCTGGGCATGTTTCACCGTGCCATAGGCGAAGCTGGTATCGATGCTGGCGATGCCGGGGACACGCTGCAGCTTGCTGCGCACGAAGGTTTCATAGGCATCCAGATCGGCAGCAATGACGCGCAGCTGGTAATCGGACCGCCCGGTCATCAGCCAGCAATCCATGACCTCGTCCATGCCGTGAATGGCGCGCTCGAAGGCCTGTACAGCGTCATCGCCGTGACGTTCGAGCTTGATGCGGATGAAGACGGTGACCGGCAGGCCCCAGGCTTTCTGGTCAACCAGCGCCGTATAGCCGCGAATGAGGCCGCGCGCCTCCATCAGGCGGACCCGGCGCAGGCACGGGCTGGGCGAGAGATTGACCCGCTCTGAGAGTTGTTGATTGGTGAGCCGGCCATCGGCCTGTAGCTCGCGGAGAATCTGACGGTCTTTGCTATCCATGGCACGTATATTAGCAGATTGTGCCAATAATGCACCCTTTCAGGAGTATGTTTGATAAGTCATGCGGCATGGTTCGTGCTAATATTTGTGGTAGAGGAGTTCAATCTGCCATGCATGATGACACAAAGGCGGGTTTTTCGACCCGCGCCATCCACTTCGGATATGACCCGCTAGACGAGCAAGGCGCGCTGACCCCGCCGCTGCATATGACCTCGACTTTTGCGTTCGAGACCGCCGAGGCTGGCGGCGCGCGCTTTGCCGGTGAGGCGCCGGGCCACATCTATACGCGCATCTCCAACCCGACGACGGACCTACTGGAACGCCGCATGGCGGTGCTGGAAGGAGCCGAGGCAGCCGTGGCCACAGCCTCCGGCATGGGGGCGATCACGGCCGTGCTGTGGAGCCTGCTGCGCGCTGGCGATGAGATCATCACGGACCAGACGCTATATGGCTGCACCTTCTCATTCTTCAGTCATGGCCTGACGCGGTTTGGCGTGAAGGTGACACATGTCGATCTGACCAATCCACTGGCGCTGGAGACGGCGATGAGCGACCAGACCAAGGTGGTCTATTTCGAGACCCCGGCCAATCCGAACATGAGGCTGGTCGATATTGCCGCGATCAGCGCGATTGCGCGGCGGCATGGCGCCAAGACAGTGGTCGACAATACCTATGCGACGCCGGTGATTACGCGGCCGCTTGAGCATGGCGCCGACATTGTTGTGCACTCGGCAACGAAATATCTAGGCGGGCATGGCGACCTGATCGCCGGCATCGCGGCAGGGTCTGCCGAAGACATGGCCGAGGTCCGCATGGTTGGCGTCAAGGACATGACCGGCGCGGTCCTGGCGCCGTTCAATGCAATGCTCATCCTGCGCGGGCTGAAGACGCTGGAACTGCGTGTGGAGCGGCATGCCCAGAGCGCAGCTGTGGTGGCGGCGTTTCTGGCGGAGCAGCCGGGCGTGGCGGAGGTTTACTATCCAGGGCTTGAGAGCTTTGCCTATCGCGATATCGCAAAGCGGCAGATGGCGCTTGGCGGCGGCATGATCGCGTTCGAACTGAAGGGTGGCTATCAGTCAGGCCTCGCCATGATGAACCGATTGCACCTGATCCGGCGGGCGGTGTCACTTGGTGATGCCGAGAGCCTGATCCAGCATCCGGCCAGCATGACGCACTCGACCTATACGCGCGAGGAGCGCGAGGCGCATGGCATCAGCGAGGGCCTGGTACGGCTCTCGGTCGGGCTGGAAGCGGTTGACGATATTCTGGCCGACTTGAGACAGGCGCTGGGAAGCAATGAGGTTCAGGCCGCCTAGAGCGTTTCAGGTTTCAGCAGAAGCATAGCCGGCATTGACGAGATAGT
>CAYGKE010000172.1:0-3842 GCA_964350465.1 uncultured Hyphomonas sp. | reverse complement strand
CGGCCCGCACCCATCCGCCGCCGTCCTACTGCTGCCGGCGGCACATCCCTGCCGCAACTCGTCACCAGCCGCTCTGCCGCTCGTCGCGGACAGTCGGACATTGCCTTCGGCAACATTGTCGGCAGCAACATCTTCAACGTGCTTTTTATACTTGGCGTGACGGCGCTTATCCATCCTATCGACGTACCCGAGTCCATCGCGCGTTTCGATATCTGGGTCATGATTGGCGCGACCGCGCTTCTACTGTTTGTAGCAACCACCCGCTGGCGAATTAACAGGATTGAGGGGGGCGTGTTGCTGACTGCATACATCGCTTACATGATCATCCTAGGCATGCTTGCATCCGTACGGCTGTGACCCCCTTTTCTTCGGAGCTTAGCTGGCGACGCTTTTTCGGATTCCCGGGTTTTGAGCGCCTTGGGTGATGAATTCCAGCGCCCATTTGGGACTTAACCGCTCCATTCAGCTAGCTTAGGTGAGGGGGGAACAGTAGGGGCGGGCCTCTAGGTGTTTTGTTTTCCAGTGCGCTATAGACCAACGCGCATATAGACGAATCCCCCGGCCTTGTCTAAAGCGCGCCATGGCTGAACAGAAACATGAGCGCGCGCTGATCATCGACTTCGGGTCGCAGGTGACGCAGCTGATCGCACGGCGGCTGCGCGAGAGCGGCGTCTATTGTGAAATCCACCCCTTCAACAAGGTCGATGCGGCTTTCCTTAAGACCTATCACCCGCAGGCGGTGATCCTGTCGGGCGGGCCGGCCTCTGTGACCTGGGAAGACAGCCCGCGCGCGCCGGACGCCGTGTTCGATCTGGGCGTGCCCGTGCTCGGCATCTGTTATGGCCAGCAGGTGATGATGCAGCAGCTTGGCGGGCGGGTGGAGAGCGGCACCAGCCGCGAGTTTGGCCGCGCCTATATCGAGAAGGTTGCCGATGATCCGCTGCTCACTGGCCTGTTCGAGGGCGAGGGGCATGAGCAGGTCTGGATGAGCCATGGCGACCATGTTGCGGAACTGGCGCCGGGCTTTGGCGTGATCGCGAAATCACCGGGTGCGCCGCTGGCGGCCATCGCTGATCCGGAACGCGGCTTCTATGCGACGCAGTTCCATGTCGAGGTCGTGCACACGACGCATGGCGCGAAGATGCTGCGCAACTTTACCCATGGCATTGCCGGTCTCCAGGGCGACTGGACCATGGCGGCTTACCGCGACGAAGCGATCGAGAAAATCCGCGCTCAGGTCGGCAAGGGCCGGGTGATTTGCGGCCTGTCTGGCGGCGTCGATAGCTCGGTCGCGGCAGTGCTGATCCATGAGGCGATCGGCTCGCAGCTGACCTGCGTCTATGTCGATCATGGCCTGATGCGGGCGAATGAGAGCGAGGAGGTCGTCGGCCTGTTCCGTGAGCATTACAATATTCCGCTGGTGCATGTGGATGCGTCTGACCTGTTCCTCGGCAAGCTGGCCGGGGTGTCGGACCCGGAGACCAAGCGCAAGATTATTGGCGGGCTGTTCATTGACGTCTTTGAGGAAGAGGCAGGCAAGATTGGCGGCGCAGATTTCCTCGCCCAGGGCACGCTCTATCCGGATGTGATCGAGAGCGTCAGTGCCATTGGCGGGCCATCGGTGACGATCAAGAGCCACCACAATGTTGGCGGCCTGCCGGAACGGATGAACATGCAGCTGGTTGAGCCACTGCGTGACCTGTTCAAGGATGAGGTGCGCGCGCTCGGACGTGAGCTTGGCTTGCCGGAGGCTTTTGTCGGGCGCCATCCCTTTCCGGGGCCGGGCCTCGCGATCCGTATCCCGGGCGAGATCACGCGGGAGAAGGCCGATACGCTGCGCAAGGCGGATGCGATCTATATCGAGGAGATCAAGAAGGCGGGCCTATATGATGAGATCTGGCAGGCTTTCTCGGTACTGCTGCCGGTCAATACGGTCGGGGTGATGGGCGATGAGCGCACTTATGAGAGTGTGCTGGCGCTGCGCGCGGTGACCTCCACGGACGGCATGACGGCGGACTATTACCCTTACGAGCACGACTTTCTCGGCCGGGTCGCGACGCGCATCATCAATGAGGTGAAGGGCGTCAACCGGGTCGTCTATGACATCACCTCAAAGCCGCCCGGCACGATTGAGTGGGAATAGGCGAACCCCGATGAAAATCCTGATTGCAGGTGGCGGGATTGGCGGATTGACCGCGGCCCTGTGCGGCCTGCAGTTCGGGCAGGATGTCACCGTGCTGGAGCAGTCAGCAGAGCTCGGCGAGGTTGGCGCTGGCCTGCAGCTCAGCCCGAACGCGATGCAGGTTTTCAAGGCGCTGGGACTGGCCGATGAGCTGGCAGCGCGCGGGTTCAGGCCGGACGCGATTGAGACGCGGATGGGCGAGAGTGCGCTGTCCCTGTTTCGCATCCCGCTCGGCGCTGCGGCAGAGGCGCGGTGGGGCGCGCCTTATCTTCACATTCACCGCGCCGACCTGATCGAGGTTTTGCGCGCAGCGCTTGACGCGCGCGCGCCGGGCGCTGTCCGGCTTGGAGCCGAAGTTGCGGGTTATGAGCAGGATGGCGAGCAGGTTTCGGTTCGGCTCAGGGATGGCGAGGCCATGACCGGTGATGCGCTGATCGGTGCGGACGGGATCCACTCCGCCATTCGCACGCAAATGCTGGGACAAGAGACGCCGCGCTTCACTGGCAACATGGCCTGGCGCGCGGTGGTGCCGGTCGACCGATTGGGTAATCTCGCGCCAGCGCCAACTGCCTGCGCGTGGATGGGGCGAGGCAAGCATGCCGTGACCTATCGCTTGCGCGGCGGCGAGCTAGCCAACTTTGTCGGTGTGGTCGAGCGCGATGACTGGACGGTGGAATCCTGGAGTGAGCCAGGCAGCCGCGAACAGGCGCTTGCCGATTTCGCTGGCTGGCATCCGGGGATTACCAAGCTGATCGAGGAAGCTGATGAGCTGTTTCGATGGGCGCTCTATGACCGCGCGCCGCTGCAGACATGGTGTGAGGGCAGGGCGGTTCTGCTCGGCGATGCAGCACATCCGATGCTGCCTTTCGTGGCGCAAGGCGCGGCGATGGCCATCGAGGATGCCTGGGCAGTGATGTCCGCACTGGCTACAAGCGAGGATGTTGATCACGCACTGCAAGCCTATCAGACTGCGCGCCTGCCAAGGACAAGTAAGGTCCAGGCTCTGTCGCGCGCCAATGCCAAGACGTTTCACCAGCGCTCTGCGCTTGGCCGCTTATCGACCTATGGGCCGATGTGGCTGGGCGGGCGGCTTGCGCCAAGTGTGGTGCGGTCGCGGCTTGACTGGATTTACGGCTATGACGTGACGTCGGCAGGCTGAGTTGGCGCAGCCAGCGATCCTTTCACAGGGTCCGGGATCAGCACGCTTGGCGTGACCGGCTCGCCTGTCGCTTCGGCGATCAGCTCAGCTGACCGCGCTTCAACCGCCTCGGTGAGCCGCGACATGGCTTCGTCTTTGGTCAGGCCTGCCGGGATGGGCGGCAGGAATTCAATCACGGCTGTGCCGGGCTTTTTCGCGATATCTTCCTGTTCCCAGAATATGCCGAGATTGGTCGCAACCGGTACGATCGGAACATCCATTGCCTTTTGCATATGCCAGACGCCGGGCTTGTAGCGAAAGTGATAACCAACCGGGGCGAGGTGGCCTTCCGGATAGATCAGCACGCGGCGGCCTTCCTGTCTGGCGCGGGCCATGCCCTCGGCAAGTGAGGCGGCTTTGCGCTCACCGCCGCCGCACGTGTCAATCACGATGGCGCCGAGCTTGCGCACGATGCCGCCGACCAGCGGGAAGCGCTCAAGGTGATCGCCGGTCACAAAGGCG
>CAYGKE010000171.1:0-3892 GCA_964350465.1 uncultured Hyphomonas sp. | reverse complement strand
GTGCCCAATTACACCAATCTTCTCGCCCGGAATAATCTCAAAATTGATCTCTTTAAGCGCCCAAAACCGCTCTTGATCCTGATCTTGACCACTCAAGCGACGAAACTTTTTAAACGGACTAGCGAAGGCGCTTGTTAACATTTCTCGAAATGAATCGTGCCGCTGCTCGGCTCCGCCAATCAGGTATTGCTTGCCGAGATTCTCGGCTTTAAGCGCAAATTCAGTCATAACTTAGATAATATCTGCAAAGCGACGTTCGGCGCGATTGAAGTAGGATAAGCCAAAGGCTAGCAAAACGAGCGTCCACCCAAACGAACAGGCGACTGCAAACCACTCAATGGGCGTGCCGAGAATGGCGGATTTGATACCGGCCACCCAACCAAATATTGGATTAAGATAGACGAGCCATCGATAGTCTTCGGGAATAAAACTGGCTGGGTAGATAACGGGCGTAATGTACATCCATATTTGCAACATAAAAGGAATCACAAACCGAAAATCGCGATACGACACCGTAACCGCGGCTAACCACGTACCCATGCCTATCGCTGCCAGCAGCAGACCCATTAAAAACACCGGAAAGAATAGTATCTGCAGCGACGGCAACATCTGATAGACCGCCATTAAAAGCACCAATACAACAAACGACACACAAAAGTCGATCACCGCAACCCCCATCGCGGCGAGTGGCACAATTAAGCGCGGAAAATAGACTTTGCCGATCATATTGGCCGCACTCACCATCGACGCACCGGCTGAGCTGACTGAGGTTTGGAACAGATTCCAAGCCAATAATCCGGAATACACAAAGACGGGATAAGGGAATCCATCTGAAGGTATTTTGGCCAAGCCACCAAAAATAATGGTAAAGATAATCATCGTAACCACCGGCTGCAGCACTGCCCACGCTACACCTAGAACGGTTTGCTTGTAGCGTACCTTAATATCGCGCAAAGTCATGTTCCACGCCAACTCGCGGTACTGCCAAAGCTCACGAAACTTGGCACGCTGCGATCCACTAGTGGCCGAAATTACCGTTAATGTTTTGCTCATAGTGTCGTATCTGCAGTTCGTGCTTTAAGTAGAGTAAACAATCCGACTCGTCGCAACAGGCTTACCAAGTGAGTCAATGGAACTGCGCGCGCTGCCACTCTACCAAAGTGGACTATAAAGGCAACCAAAAAGACAGATGTGGGGAAAAACACTCCTCGCTGCGTGGGTAAATCACCATAGCTGTCTGTGGATTATTTGTTTTAGCTCCGCAATGATAAACTCCTTTTACAACGTTCAGTTAATGTGAATATAGTGTGCCGTTTAATTCACTATACTAGATCATCAACCTGCTCTAAGATAATCCTAAGTTAATCAATGAGGTACTCACACATGAATAAGATTGATATTGGAATTTCGGAAACGGCGCGTAAGAACATCGCTCAGCAACTCGGAGCGTTACTCGCTGACTCTTATACACTGTACCTGCAAACACACAACTTTCATTGGAACGTAACCGGACCCATGTTCCCACAGTTGCATCAAATGTTTGAAGTGCACTATACCGAGCTCGCGATTGCGGTAGACGATATTGCTGAGCGTATCCGCAGTCTAGGTGAGCCCGCACCAGGTACTTACAAAGCGTTTGCGCAGCTGAGTAAAATAAAAGAGGTGGACAACATTCCCCCTGCCGAGGAAATGATTAAACTGCTTACTGAAGGTCATGAACAGGTGGTTAAAACCTGTCGAGCAGCACTTGTTTTTGCACAGGAAGCGGATGATGAATCATCGGCCGCATTGATCTCAGACAGAATGCGAGTTCACGAAAAAACCGCCTGGATGTTGCGTTCGCTGCAAGGCTAAAATACAGGGCATACCTGACACTACTTAAGGGTACGAGCCTCCATTTAAATTGCGGCTCTTTAAATAGAGGCTCCACAACCTTTAGGAACGATCGTGCAAAGAATCGTCATTTTTGGTCAAGGCAAAACAGGAACGACCGCCCTGTACTATAAGATCATGGAGGCGTTAAATCCAACGCGAGTGTTCGAGGCTTTTGAGCCGGCTGCATACTCTGAACCCAATGATCCTAATGAGTTTGATTGCAGCTTGACGAAGATCCTGCTAACAAACAATACCCTTATAGACTTTGCCAAATATAGTAGTTTTAACAATATAGTTTATCTAATTCGCGATCCGCGAGACTGGATTCTCAGTGCGGTGCTGTTCAGAATGAGGAGTCCGCAAATAGCCAAAAATAAGCAATCCGTCTCCCGTATTCTCAACATTCTGCGCGAGAAGGAGGCCGCTCCAAAGACAATTTCCTTTATGGATCTATTTGAAGAATTTACGGTATGCTCTGAACAGGACCTAGAATCAATTATTGCATGGATTCGCAATTTATATATTTGGTTACACGGCTTTGAACAGTACTACGACCACGCCTTGACTTTTCGTTACGAGGACTTGGTTGACTCCAAACTCTCTGAATTATCACAGTATTTAAAACTGCCG
This sequence comes from uncultured Hyphomonas sp., assembly GCA_964350465.1. Lineage (GTDB taxonomy): Bacteria > Pseudomonadota > Alphaproteobacteria > Caulobacterales > Hyphomonadaceae > Henriciella. Next base: position 1,387 of record CAYGKE010000171.1, on the reverse strand, counting down.
TTATCCCAAGGTCATGTGACGGTACCTGACCCCGTGTCGCATGTAATCAGAACTCGTAGTTACAATCATTGGCGAGATTGGTTTGTAGAATCGGATGTGGCGGTTTTCAAACCCTTATTCGATCGTTACATTAATCGGCATGGGTACTCTCAAGATTGGAGCGTAAACAATAATCCGACACTAGACCCTAAATTTGGGTCTGAGTACGTCGCAAAGAATATGTCCGAGTTGTATTGAATGACACTGTGAGCCGGCAGGCATAATGATACTCCGCGGATTCTTACAGGTTGCTAGGTGAAAAATAGTTTGTGCAAACGTAGTAAGCTCCCGAATCCTGCCGTAAGCAAGCCCCCGCAGAATCGGCTTAATTCCCTTGTAGCAAGTTTTTCTGTAGATTGAGCGAGATTTATAATGTACTTCACAAAACAAGAAGATTAGAGGATACCAGGATGAGCAAGCAATTAGACCCGAGTCCACTTATGCGACGACGCGATGTATTAAAAAGCGCTCTACTAGCCAGCATTGGCTCGATGCTCGGTGGCTCATCGTTGGCGCTTGCCCAAGGCACTACTGACTACGCAGTGATTCGCAAAGCGGCGGAAGCGGGGCGCGCTGCCTCAATCAAACGCATTCAGGACTGGATCGCATTACCCTCAATCGCGGCTGAGGACCTTAATATGGCCGAAGGCGCGGAGTATATGGCGCAACTGGCACTCGATGCCGGGTTCGACCAAGCGGAGATTGTTCCCACGGATGGCCATCCGGGTGTTTGGGCTACGATGGACAACGGTGCAGAACGCACCTTGGCGATCTATTTCATGTACGACGTGAAGCAATACGACCCAGCTGAATGGTCGTCCCCCCCGTTGGCGGGACTGATTGTGGATAAGCCTGGTTTTGGTAAAGCCATTGTTGGCCGCGGCGCAGTCAATCAAAAAGGCCCAGAAGCGATTCTGCTCGCCGGTTTACATGCTATGCGGGCAGCGGGTATAAAGCCGCCGGTTAATTTAGTCTTAGTTGCAGAAGGTGAAGAAGAAATTGGCTCGCCGCATTTTCATCAGATTGTAGGCCATCCCGATATCATGGCCCGACTAAAGCAGTCTGAAGGCATTTTTATTCCGATTGGCTGGCAGGATATACAAGGTAACGTGAGCGTCAACCTGGGGGCTAAAGGGATTGTAGAGCTGGAACTCATCGCGAGCGGCGAGAATTGGGGTCGTGGGCCTAAAAAGGATATCCACTCCAGCTTAAAAGCCATGGTCGACTCACCCGCATGGCGGCTCGTTCAGGCGTTACAGACGTTGGTTACGCCCGATGGAAATACCCCCGCCATCGATGGTTGGTTCGAAAACGTCCTCCCGCTGACGCCTAGGGAGCGCGAGTTAAT
>CAYGKE010000170.1:0-4055 GCA_964350465.1 uncultured Hyphomonas sp. | reverse complement strand
CAAGTAACGCTTGAGCATTTTCAGTTTGCGACCATCTTCGAGGCAAATGATATGATCAGGTGTGATCGACTTGGAAATCGGCACGGCTGGGTCGGGGCGGGGCTCCGGCTCTGGTTCATTTGATGCCAGTTCAGTCATCGTTGTGTGAACTGTTTTAATAAGCTCTGGCAGTGCGCTGGCTGGAACAGGATTGTGCGAAACAAAAGAGGAGACAATCTCCGCTGTCATTTCCAGGACGTCTTCGGCTTGTGGTTGATCGGTCATTTTTCTCTCACAGGACTTCTTTTCACTCATCGTTCTGATGAAGTTTTTATATGCCTTAACCATAGTATCTAAGACGAATACAAGTAAATGCTTTAGTTCAGTTTTCTGTATAGTTCCTGAGAGGTTGGCTGATCAAACCGCACTGTGGTCTTGCTTGGTGCGCCCTGGCACCGTAGATGTGAGCGCGAATCCAAGGAGTCGCCCCTCATGCCTGATACGTCACCTGCGTCCTCGTTCGATACATCCGTATTCTTCAACAAGCCGCTGGCCGAAAGCGATACCGAAGTGTTCGCCGCTATCGCTCAGGAACAAACCCGTCAGCAGCATCAGATCGAGTTGATCGCCTCCGAGAACATTGTCTCGCAGGCGGTGCTCGATGCGCAGGGCACGGTTCTGACCAACAAATATGCCGAAGGCTATCCGGGCCGGCGCTATTATGGCGGCTGCGAGTATGTCGATATTGTCGAGGATCTGGCCCGCGACCGCGCCAAGGCGCTGTTCGATTGCGAGTTTGCCAATGTCCAGCCCAATTCCGGCAGCCAGGCCAACCAGGCGGTGTTTCAGGCGCTGATCAAGCCCGGCGATACAATCCTCGGCATGAGCCTCGATGCCGGCGGCCATCTGACCCACGGCGCCAAGCCAAACCAGTCAGGCAAATGGTTCAACGCGATCCAGTACGGCGTGCGCAAGGAAGATGACCTGATCGATTTCGACCAGGTCGAGGCGCTCGCCAGGGAGCACAAGCCGCAATTGATCATCGCTGGCGGCTCGGCCTATCCGCGGCATATCGATTTTGCCAGGTTCCGCGCCATTGCCGATGAAGTCGGCGCGATCTTCATGGTCGACATGGCGCACTTTGCCGGTCTGGTCGCTGGCAAGCAGCACCCCAATCCGCTCGAGCATTGCGATGTCGCCACCACGACAACGCACAAGACCTTGCGCGGCCCGCGCGGCGGCATGGTCCTGACAAATGACGCAGACATCGCCAAGAAAGTGAATTCGGCTGTCTTCCCTGGTATTCAGGGCGGTCCGCTGATGCATGTCATTGCCGGCAAGGCCGTGGCTTTCGGCGAAGCGCTGAACCCGGCCTTCCAGCAATACGCAGCCGACGTCATCGCCAATGCTCAGGCCATGGCCAAGGCGGCCAGGGATAGCGGTCTCGACATCGTGTCCGGCGGCACTGATACACATCTCGCGCTGATTGACCTGCGCCCGAAAGGCGTGACCGGGCGCGATGCCGAACAGGCACTCGAGCGCGCCTACATAACCTGCAACAAGAATGGCGTGCCGTTTGATCCGCAAAAGCCGATGATTACCAGCGGCATCCGGGTCGGCTCACCAGCTGGCACAACCCGCGGCTTTGGCACCGCCGAGTTTACCCAGGTTGGCCTGTGGATTGGCGAGATCGTTGATGCCGTCGCCGCCGGTGACAGTGCTGCCACCGAAGACAAGGTTCGCGCCGAGGTTCGCGCCCTGACCGCCAAGTTCCCGATCTATAACGGGTTAGGGGCCTGATAGATGCGCTGTCCGTTCTGCGGCTCAGAGAATACAGCGGTCAAGGATAGCCGCCCGGCTGAGGATGACACGGCGGTTCGGCGCCGGCGTGTTTGCGACAATTGCGGCGGGCGCTTCACGACATTCGAACGTGTCCAGCTGCGCGAGATCACCGTGATCAAGCGCGATGGCAAGCGCACCCCGTTCCAGCGTGACAAGCTCGTCCGTTCGGTCTCAATTGCGCTGCGCAAACGCCCGGTGACGCCAGAACAGATCGAGCAACTCGTGTCTGGGATCAACCGCAAGCTGGAAAGCAGCGGCGAGACCGAGGTGTCGTCCTCCGATATTGGCGAACTGGTCATGGAGAGCCTGCGCGCCGTCGATCCGGTCGGCTATGTCCGCTATGCCAGCGTCTATCGCGACTTTGGCGACCCGTCCGATTTTGCCCAGTTTATCAAAACTTCGGAACTGGAAGAGGACTAGGTGGCACGTCCGACCGTCACCCTGAAACTGGCGACCAGTATGGATGGCCGCATCGCGCTGGCCAATGGTGTCAGCCAGTGGATTACCGGCAGTGAGGCGCGCGCCCGTGTGCACGAAATGCGCGGGGCCCATGACGCGGTTCTGGTCGGTGTCGGCACGGTGCTCGCGGACGATCCATTACTGACGGTGCGCACTGTGCCGCTGCCCAAGACACAGCCGCTGCGTATCATTGCCGACAGCAAAGCCCGGACGCCGGTCAGCGGACGCCTGATCCAGTCTATCGGCATTGGACCCATCGCAATTGCCGCGGCCATTCCTGATAGCGCGCGGGTCAGGGCGCTGGAGGAAGCCGGGGCAACCCTATGGCGCTGCGGCGACGGGGCGGGCAAGGCCTCGCCTGAACGCCTGCTCGATCACGCCGCCACGGCCGGGGCAAAATCAGTGTTCCTTGAGGGCGGCGGCAAGCTCGCGGCGAGCTTTATTGCCGCTGATCTGGTTGACCGGATCGAGTGGTTTCGTGCGCCGATCCTGATTGGCGGCGACGGCCTGCCAGCGCTTGCGGCGCTCGGCTTCGGCAAGATGGATGAGGCCCCGCGCTGGCACAGCACAAGCATAGAGCGCATCGGCGAGGATCGCCTGGAGAGCTATGAGCGAGTATAGGGGATGTCTCCTAACGGCGTCGGCGCGGACCTAAGCGAGCCACGCAAACCGACTTTAAGCAAGCCGCTCGCTATCATACAAAATCATGGCTTGAGCTTTTACGAAAGCTGGCACGAAATCCGGGGTCTATTTGTCAGCATCTCGAATGTGAGCGAGTATTTCATCTGCAGTCCCGAGCGCCGTTAATGTATCACCCGAACTGAATGTCACCGTGCACTTTTTTTCGTCGCGACTTTGAACGTCACGAAGTCTCGCGATATGCTCAGGATTAATATGTTCCTCGACGTTTCGGTCTAGGTTTCGGAGTGTAATGAATATCATATCTGGTTCTTTCCATACGGGGTATTGGGGCGCGTGGACGAGTAAAATGTGTGCCCGTTTGACGCTCCAATCTTCATCGAGACCCACTGACGCATTGACCCATTCGTTTCTCAAAGGGAGGATCGCATCGCCAGTCATTTCCTGAATTTGTCAGATGGGCATTTTCGGGAACAATGACGGCCCGGCATGCTGAGGCCTGAGAAGAAAACCCTCGCAGGCATTCCCATCCGGTTCCATAGGGCAAATCTGTTAGGTAGCCATTTTCAGGAACGTTAATCAGCTTGCAGTCATTACTGATTTTCCGGTATCCACGCAGGCATGCCCACCCATCTCCATACGAACTTACAGACAGGTAACCGTTCACTGGGAGTTTGATTTTTCGGCATGTGCCGCTCTGTCTCGCAAACCCGCGCTCACACTCCCAGCGTTGACCATCAGCTTTTAAGTAGGCGTTTGCGGGAATGGCGATTTTTTGACAACGGCCATCCACAGGCTCGAATCCGCGACGACAATCCCAGCCAGAACCATAATTCCTGTTATTGAGGTAAGCGTTTTCCGGCGCGACAATTGCCGCACAAGCGCCTTCTGCTTCTCGGTACCCCGATTCACAGGACCAGCCTTGGCCGTAGCTTTGTTTGGTCGCGTTGTCGGGAACCGACGTAGCCGTTGATGTTTGCGCGGAGGCAATGGCGAGCAAAGCGACCAAAAGTAGCGCACCCAGTATCGCGCTGGCAAATTTGTGCATCATCAATCGCCTTTGATTCTCGTAAAAACTACAGGTGGGAAATGACAATCCGGCGATTGATTCTTCTTCGGTTTCGATTGTGTATTCC
>CAYGKE010000169.1:0-4181 GCA_964350465.1 uncultured Hyphomonas sp. | reverse complement strand
GTGATGCCCCGCTCCTGCTCCTGCTCCATCCAGTCCATGGTCGCAGCGCCATCATGCACTTCACCGATTTTGTGTGACTTGCCGGTATAGTAGAGAATGCGCTCTGTCGTCGTGGTCTTGCCAGCATCAATGTGGGCCATGATGCCGAAGTTACGATAGCGCTCCAGCGGATAGTCGCGGGCCATGAGGATCACCTTCGATTGGTTGTTCCGGGAGGATGCCGGTAAAATTACCAGCGATAATGCGAGAATGCACGGTTGGCTTCAGCCATTTTGTGCGTGTCTTCACGTTTCTTGACGGCGTTGCCGCGCCCTTGAGAAGCATCCATCAGCTCCCCGGCGAGGCGTTCGCGCATGGTGTTTTCGTTGCGGCCGCTCGCGGCGGCGGCAAGCCAACGGATGGCCAGGGCCTGGCGACGCTCAGGGCGCACCTCAACCGGTACCTGATAGGTCGCACCACCAACTCGGCGCGAACGCACCTCAACAGACGGCGAGATCGCATCAAGGGCTTCGTGGAAGACCTCGACCGGGTCTTTCTTGGCGCGGCTTTCAACCAGATCGAGAGCACCATAAACGATACGCTCGGCGGTGGATTTCTTACCGTCCTTCATGATCTGATTCATGAATTTCGACAGAATGATATCTTTGAATTTCGGGTCAGGAAGAACCTGACGTTTTTCAGCGCGGTGGCGACGTGACATCTGCGGTCTCCCTTATTTCGGTTTCTTGACGCCGTAATGCGAACGGCGCTGCTTGCGGTCTTTAACGCCCTGGGTATCCAGAACACCGCGCAGGATGTGATAGCGCACGCCAGGAAGGTCTTTCACACGACCACCGCGGATCAGCACAACCGAGTGCTCTTGCAGTTTGTGACCCTCACCTGGAATGTAGCAAAGCGATTCAAACCCGGTTGTCAGACGCACTTTTGCAACTTTACGAAGTGCCGAGTTCGGCTTCTTCGGGGTCGTTGTATAGACGCGCGTGCAAACACCGCGACGTTGCGGATTGCCTTTAAGGGCGGGGGTTTTGGACCGCTGCGGCTTAGGCTTTCGCGGCTTACGGATCAGCTGTTGAATCGTTGGCATAGGGGCCTTGATACTCTCTCGACTTCATGGCCCCTGTTGGACCGGCTCTTGTTCAAATAGATAGTCCTCAGGCCATGAGACGCCTTGGGGTCTACCCGCTTTCGATGTGTGCCAAACCGGCAACCCCCAAAAGGATTACCGGGCAGATCTGATAAAGACCTGCCCAGCCAGCATTGGCGCGTGTTAAGGCCCCGCGCGAGCCGCGTCAAGCCTTGTGGGCAGGACCATTGATCCTGCCCGTTCAAGACTTGATTTATTCTGCCGCGTCGGGTGCCGGCAAGGCTGCCGCCGCTTCCTTCTCGGCCGCTTCCCGGCGCTGTCTCAGCTTGGCATCACGCTTCGCTGCGACCTTGCGGAAGGCACGCATACCGCCGCCCGTGCCCGCAGGGATCAAGCGGCCAACAATAACGTTCTCTTTCAGGCCTTCGAGCGTGTCTACCTTGCCTTGCAGAGCCGCCTCGGTCAGCACCCGCGTGGTTTCCTGGAACGAGGCCGCAGAGATGAAGCTGCGGGTCTGCAGCGACGCCTTGGTGATCCCCAGCAAGACCGGGACACCGATAGCTTCGCGCTGGTCCTGCTTGCGCGACTTGCGCACCGCCGCATTGGCTTCTTCCAGTTCGATCACATCAACATGCTCGCCCTTGATCAGTGTCGTCGTACCAGCATCAGTGATCTCGACCTTTTGCAGCATCTGGCGAACGATCACCTCGATGTGCTTGTCATTGATCGGCACGCCCTGCAGGCGATAGACCTTCTGCACTTCGTCAACGAGATAGTTGGCAAGGGCCTCGATCCCGAGCGTCGAGAGGATATCCTGCGGGGCCGGGTTGCCATCGATGATATAATCACCGCGCTTGACATAGTCGCCGTCCTGAACATCCAGTCGCCGGGCTTTCGGCACCAGAAACTCGAGCGCATCCTTGCCTTCTTCATCCGGCACAATCGCGATCTTGCGCTTCTGCTTATACTCACGGATGAACTGGATCCGGCCATCGATTTCAGCGATAACCGCATGGTCCTTCGGACGACGTGCTTCAAACAGTTCGGCCACACGCGGCAGACCACCTGTAATGTCCTTGGTCTTGGCGCCGCCAGTTGCGACACGTGCCATCGACTCACCGATTTTCACCTCGCCGCCATCTTCGACGGACAGGATAGCTCCCGGCGACAGCATATAACGCGCTTCGTTACCATTCGGCAGTTTCAGCGGCTCGCCCTTCTTGTCGACAAGCATGATCGATGGACGCAGATCAGCGCCTTTCGAGCCGCGACCGTCAATGATCACGCGTGAAGAAATCCCGGTTGCCTCATCGGTTTCCTCGCGGGCCGTCAGGCCATCAACAATGTCGAGAAGTTTCACAGTACCAACAATTTCGGCAATCATCGGCTGGGCAAATGGATCCCAGTCAGCGATCTTGTCGCCCGGTTTGATCTTCGCCTTGTCCTTGACATACAGCGTTGTGCCATAGGTAGGCTTGAAGGTCTGGCGGGTACGGCCATCACCATCAACGATGGACACAAGCATGTGCCGCCCCGTAACGATCAAGGCACCATCTGCGCGCTTGACGAAAGTCGGGGTGTCAAAGCTGACCTTGCCCTCAACCTGCGCTTCGGCAGAGCTTTCCTCAGCGACCGATGCGGCGCCGCCAATGTGGAAGGTCCGCATGGTCAGCTGGGTCCCCGGCTCACCGATAGACTGCGCCGCGATCACGCCGATCGCTTCGCCGCGATTGACAACCGTACCGCGGGCAAGGTCACGACCATAACAGGCGACACAGACACCAATTGGCGTTTCACAGGTCAGCGGCGAACGCACCTTGATACGGTCAACGCCCGCCTCTTCAATCTCCTGCGCAAGGCTTTCATCGATATAGGTATTGGCTGGCGCGACCAGGTCCCCGGTCTTGGCATGCTTGACATCCTCGCCGGTCGTCCGGCCCAGGATCCGCTCGCTCAGGCTGACCACAACATCGGCGCCCTCCATGACGGCTGACAGCTCGATGCCCTTGTCAGTGCCGCAATCATCTTCATTGACGATACAGTCCTGCGCGACATCAACCAGACGGCGCGTCAGGTAGCCAGAGTTGGCTGTCTTCAACGCTGTATCCGCGAGGCCCTTACGGGCACCGTGGGTCGAGTTGAAGTATTCCTGAACCGTCAGGCCCTCTTTAAAGTTCGAGATGATCGGTGTTTCGATGATCGAGCCATCCGGACGCGCCATCAGACCGCGCATACCGGCCAGCTGCTTCATCTGGTTCTTCGATCCACGCGCGCCAGAGTCGGCCATCATGTAAACCGAGTTGGTTTCAGCCTGACGACCGGTTTTGGGATCGATCTCGGCTTCACCGGCGACATCCATCATCGCGTCGGCAACTTTGTCGGTACAGGTCGACCAGGCATCCACGACCTTATTGTACTTCTCACCACGTGTGATCAGGCCGTCGGCATATTGGCGCTCATATTCAGCCACCAGTTCCTTGGTCTGCGCCACAAGTTTCTCTTTGGCTGGGGGAATTTTCATGTCGTCCATACCGAACGAGATACCGGCTTTGGCAGCTTCGCGGAAACCAAGCCCCATAAGCTGATCGGCAAAGATCACAGTCGCCTTCTGTCCACAGGTCCGATAGACCTCATCGATCAAACGCCCGATATTCTTCTTCACCATCAGCCCGCCAAGCAGGTCATCAGGGTCAATCGCGTGGTGGCGCGGCAGGATGTCAGCGATCATGTAACGACCCGGTGTCGTATCAATCACCCGAGCAGTCTCTTTACCGTCCTCATCTAGCGACGTGTAGCGTGCCTTGATCTTGGCATGCAGGGATAGTTTGCCTGTCGCGATGGCATGTTCCAGCTCGGCCATATCGGCAATTGCCATGCCCTCGCCTGGCTCACCGTCCTTATCCAGCGACAAATAGTAGAGACCAAGGACGATATCCTGCGACGGCACGATAATCGGCTTGCCATTCGCTGGCGACAGGATGTTATTGGTCGACATCATCAGCACGCGGGCTTCCAGCTGGGCCTCCAGGCTGAGTGGTACGTGACCGGCCATCTGGTCACCGACAAAGTCCGCGTTGAACGCGGCGCATCCCCGCGG
>CAYGKE010000168.1:0-4194 GCA_964350465.1 uncultured Hyphomonas sp. | reverse complement strand
GGCGCGGCGAGAGCGGTAATGCACCACGGTTGAACAGAGGCCCGCACGTTCGCGGCCATACTTTTGATAGATATGCTGGATGACTTCTTCACGGCGCTCATGCTCAAAGTCGACATCAATGTCCGGGGGTTCATTACGGGCCTCTGAGATGAAGCGCTCGAACACCATCGTAATCATCTCAGGTGACGCTTCGGTGATGCCCAAAGCGTAACAGACCACAGAGTTTGCCGCCGATCCGCGCCCCTGACACAGAATGCCTTTCGAGCGCGCAAAGGTCACAACATCATTCACGGTCAGGAAGTAGCGGGCATAATTCAGCTCTGCGATGAGCTTCAGCTCTTTCTCAACCATGCTGCGCACCTTGAGCGGCACGGCATCAGGATAGCGCCGAACCAGCCCCTCTTCGGTAAGCTTGCGTAACCGTTCATCCGGGGCGAGCCCGTCTGTGATCTCATCCGGGTACTCATAACGCAGCTCATCGAGAGAGAACGGGCAGGCCTCTGCAATGCGCGCCGTATTGGCAATCGCCTGCGGATAGTCCCGAAACAGCCTGCGCATTTCCAGCTCAGATTTAAGCCGCCTTTCCGCATTGGGCAGCGCCAACCGGCCCAGCTTGTCGATGCTCGTTTTCTCTCGAATGCAAGACAGTACGTCCGCCAAGGGCAAACGCGATCCGTGGTGCATGATCACGTTCCCGAGCGCGACCAGATCAAGACCGATCTCATCGGCAAGCTCTTGGCTTTGCGCAAAACGCGCCTGATCCTGCCCGTCATAGTGCGGCACAAGGCCGACGAAGACATGATCGTCAAAGCTGGCTTTCAATCGCTCTAGTGTGCCTTCAAAGTCAGGCCCATTGAGGGCGATCAGAATAGAGCCCTCGCAATAGGTCAGCACGTCGTCCAAATGCAGCTCGCAAGAGCCTTTGACAGTCCGGCGTTTCCCCAATGTTAGAAGCCGACACAGACGCCCAAACGCATCGCGGTTGCGGGGATAAACTAGAAGCTCGGTCCCATCCATCAATACAAGCCGTGTGCCGACAATGTAACGAAGCCCCAAGTCTTTCGCGGCTGTATGTCCGCGCACACTTCCAGCAAACGTGTTGCGGTCAGTGATCGACAAACCACCCAAACCGATCTGGCGTGCCCGCACAACCAATTCCTCTGCGTGTGAGGCTCCGGTCAAAAACGTGAAGTTGCTGATGGTGAAGAGTTCCACATAGCTCATGGAAACTCCCCTGCGACATACCACGCTTCACGCGCCTCGCCTGGATAGGTGAGAAGCCAAAGCCTACGGCCTTGCTTTGTCTGCACCTTCCAATAATCGCGGGTGCGTAAGTCATTATCGAGATACCAGCGCGGGGTGATCCGCTCAGGCCCATGCCCCTTGTGGGTTTGAAATGGCATTCGCCGCCATTTGAACGCGAGCGGCGGTCGCCCGGGCGTTTCAACCTCAACATATTCAGGAGGTTGGAAAAGCCGTATTGGGCGCTCCCTTGGGCTGCGCTCCCATTTCGATTGCGCTTGAACGGCTTCGACTTGCGCAAATTCGTGTTCAGGCAAGTGCGAAGCACAGGCCTGAAACACGCGCACATGGTCGAAGCCGATGCGGTTACCCAGCGTCTCAATCAGGTGCAGACGATGATTGGAACGTTTGGTGTCCTCACCCATCGCCATTTGTCGCAAACGCACAGGCTCAACCCCAGCGGCCACAAGCCGAAACCAATCTGCGCCATATTCGATTTCGAGTTTGGACAGCGGATGCGAGAATTGCCGCAAGATCGGCTCAGGCTCGGCGCAGGGGCGCGCAAATCCAATCGTACGATGATGATCACCCGTGTCGACACAGCGCACTGTGAGATGAAACTGACGTGCGCCTGATTGATCCGTTTGCAGTCGTCCACAGACCTGATGGGCCAAACGCTGCAATACCGCTTCCAGGTCTTCCAGATAACCAATCGGTTCCGGCAAAGTCATACGCGCCGCATAGACCGGATCAGCGGCTTTTGGCGTTACCGGGTCAGCGCTCGTGCCTGTCGCCATGCCAAGCGCTGATGTCAGTTCGAGGCCGAAGCGCCGTGCCAGTTCACTCGATTTCTGGTCATAGAGCTGAGCAATGGTGGTCAGCCCTGCGCGCGCCAGTTCAGCGACCATTTTTGCAGGCACATCCAAGGCCGCAATGGGCAAGCTTTCAAGCGCTTTGGACGTGTGTCCGGTTTCAGAAATTGAAACAGTTTCAGCCCCAAACCTCGCCCAAGCCCGCGCCGCGCCCTTTGTGTCTGCAATGCCAATCCGTGCTTTGATTTGGAGATCATTTAGACGGGTTAGCGCATGCGCTCCGATCTGAGGCTCACCGCCAAACAAATGCGCGCAGCCTGTAACGTCGAGCAACAACCCATCAGGCGCATCAAGGGCCACACGCGGGGAGAGGCAATCGGCCCATCGCCAAAGCGCCCGCAAGAGTAACCCTTCTCGCACAGGATGGGCAGGCTCTGTTAGCAAATCAGGGCAAATGGCGAGGGCATCCGCAAGCGCTTGTCCAACCTGTACACCGGCCTTGAGCGCGATCCCATTAGCATGCGTAATCCGCCATGCATTGCGGTCCTCAGCCGTGACGGCAAAGGCCCCACCAAGCCGGGGGTCTGTGGCACGGATCAACCGATCAAGGGGAAGCTGCGAGAGCCATAAGGAGAGTATCCGTGGCATTCTGCCCTCCCGCCGCTTGAACACGCCAAGTCCCGGCTTCGCCGCTCTTGCCTTTTACGCAGTCCCATAACCAAGATGCGCGAGCCGCCATGACAGGCTCACAGTACCAGCGAGTCTGCGCCGCTGAGGTATTGGCCGGGCCACGTAGCAGGATCAGTCCCAAACCGCCGCCTTGTTCTGCTGCGAGTTGTAAACGCCGACTTTCTTTCAAGGACAAAGCATCGGGCATATCGGCAATCACGCAAAAGCGACCTTCGGCCCCTAGTGCCTGGTCCGTTGCCCAGAGTAATTCACCGCGAGAGACAGCTTCCACCACGATCAATCGCTCAGGCCCGATATGCGCCTGTAGCCCGCATGGACAGAGCGTTTCAACGTCCCGCCCAAGCCCAATCCAAATCACATCGCAGTCTTGCCTGGCCGCTGCCAGAATGGCGAACATATCGGCTGCGACGCCTGTGACTTCGTGTACGCGAGCACGCCGTAAGCTTAGCTCATCGCTCAGCGCCAAGGCATTGCCGCCTTGCTCAATCGCCCCAGCCGGGACAAGGTTTTGTAAGTCGCTCACGCTCATATGTTCCTTCTTTGTTCTTTTGCGTGATAGAGTCAAACCCCAATCGCTCTATTCGATCAATCGATCTCCGCGAGCAGCCCTTCACCTTGATTGCGCACATTGCCCACCTCAGGCCCAACCTTCCAGAAGTAGAGGTCACCGGAAACATTTGGTTTGATCATATCCCGCCGTTGCTCTGGCGTTGCACTGAGCCAATCCACCACACTTGATTGCTCTGGAATAACAGGCATCCGCGCATGGATATGTTCAAGATCGGGAGCGGCCCCAGTCGTCAGAATGGTGAAGCTGTCTATCGGCTCGCCATCTATCCAGGCACGATCCCAGAGCCCGGCCACATAAAACCAGCGTCGGTTCCTCATCGCTATCGCATAGGGTTGCTTTTTCCCGCGCGGCCCAGTCCACTCATAATAGCCGCTCATGGGGACCAGACAGGGGCGATCTTTAAACGATGACCGGAAAGTGCTCTTCGTCGCAACGTCTTCGCCCCTTGCATTGAAGGTCGAGAATTTCTTCTCGGAGAGCGGCTTTTTCCACCAACGCGGCACGAAATCCCAACGCGTCATGATCAGCTCAAGATCATCACTCACTTCGCGCTTGCGAATAATCGGCACTTGTTGGGTTGGCGCGATATTATAGCCGGGTTCGATATGCGGGATCTCTTCGGGCCGAAACAAGCTCAGCTGAGCGTGATACTCCTCCCAGCTCACACCATGCCTGAAATGTCGTCCGCACATGCAGTGATCATAGCGCTTCGAACCGTTATGTCAGTACGTAGTCTAAGAGCAGGTCGTATCCAAGAAACAAAACTAGAGCTGCGTAACTCGATTTTGGTTGCACCTACGGGAAGGTTGGGCATGTCTGCTTATGACCGAGCCTGTGTGAAAACCCCGCAAATCACTTTATGGGTTGGTTTCCATTTGG
>CAYGKE010000167.1:1818-4243 GCA_964350465.1 uncultured Hyphomonas sp. | reverse complement strand
TCGCCGGAAAACGGAATCCCTTCCGATTCACTCAATGCCTGAACCGCTCTAGTTTTAGTTCGACGGCCCATCAAATACGTCCGCATCTTATGTGGGTAAGAACATGAGAGCACTAAGATCAGCAGATTTGAGGCACAGCTCGTCGCTGGTGCTTTTTGATCGGTTGCAGCACGTCGGGCTAGAACGTCATTTCGTTCATGAAATAGCACAAGCAGTCTTGAAGGATATTCTGCTTGTTTTGGGTAATCATAGACGGAATGACCGGTCTGGTCGTGAGCACTTCGCCCTCAGAGAGTCGCAGAAATTCCGCCGTCAAATCTGTGTCATGCTCATCTAGGACTTTCAAAGGAAAGTCCCGTTGTTTCACGCTCGCAAGCGCAAATCCCGCTGGCAAGTCCGTGAAATTTAAGGCCTCCAAATCACTCGGAAACTTCAAGTCAGCCGTTCGATCGACAAAGTCAAAATTACAGTCTGGGTCGACGACCACACGGCCGACCGTCTCAAACAAGCGGAAATCATCCGCCCCAGAAATCTGGACTGGAAACTGGTCGAGGCGCATGACACGTTCGAGTAAACTCATCGCTGCTGCAAATCCTTCAGAGTCGCCATTTCTGCCGCATTCAATCGTGATCGCTGGGCAAAAATGCGAAAACGCAACCGACTGCGTCGTGCTAGGGTTTTGATAATACACACCAATCGGGGCGAACTGATTTGCGAGAAACAAGTCCGCTGCTCTCAGCGTATTGATACAACCATAGACAGGATTTGCGCCAGTATTATTATGGATGTCGATGCTGGCGAAGAGGCGCCCTTTTCGAGCGATTCTTATCACTTCGGCCGCAAGCGCGTGCTCAGGCGATGCGCCATGGCTCCAAATGCGATTATAGTCCGGTTGATCAGGCAAAAACCTCACATTACGCGATACAGCGCGCACATTCCCAACGAAGATCAACAAACGCCGTGGCGGCAGGGTTGAGCGATACATCTTATCGAGTGATTTAAGGACGTCGAAGCTCGTGGTTTCGTTGCCATGAAGCATGAGAGAAACAAACAGTGGTTGCGCTCTCTCACCCTCAACGGAAATCAAGGTCGGATTGGGGAAAACTGTCTCTAAGGTCTGTTGTGTTGCGCACGCTAATTCAGGCGGAAAGTGATCCAAAAAGTCGAGTTGATACCCTTGTGACATAGGGCTAGATTGTCCAAAGGTGGACCGGTTCATTGGTCGCTTGCATCTCTGCGTATCTCTCTGTGAGTGCCTGGAAATTCCAACCATTGCAATCAACGTAACTTCTCTGCCATGCGGCACCTGTTAAACCACTCCGCAAGCGAGGGATTAAAGTATGGTCAAACGCCTCATTTAGCTCAGGTTGGTTCAATCCTGCCTTTTCCAAAGCGCGCCGAGCCATCGGGAGTAATTCTTCGAGTAACAGAGACTGCACGTTGACCGTCCGCCCCGCCCAACGAATTGAGGCCTGCAAACCGTCTCGTGCGCAAGCGTAGAAATTATTAGACATTTCCTCAAAACTGGTTTCCGTTTCTGGTCGTGTGTCAGCGCGAGCAAGCGCAATCATCAGGCCGTAGCAGAGCGCAAGATTGGCAATTGTATCGGGAATACTAGGCCCAGCCGACATCACTCTATGCTCTAGTCGCAGATGTGGCTGCTCGCCAGGACCAAACCCGAGAATGGGCCGCACCCAACGCCAAATCGTTCCATTTTGCAGCCTGAGATGAGGAGGCGGGGGTGGCTCCTCCGAGCTCGGTGGCAACAAGGTCTCGAAGCTGAGGTTTTCCAGAAACAATTCCATTGCTGACTCGCGAACGTAACCCACACCAAGCGTGACCCGTCCGATATTCTGACCGTCGCGCCCTCGAAACCCATCTAACTGGGTTGCTTGCTCAAATGCGGGTATCCGGGTCTCCCGCCAAAGCGATTTACCATACAGAAAGGGAGCGTTCGCGCTTGCAGCAACGAGAGGCCCTGCGGCAAGTAAGGCAGCATTGTAGAACCGCGCGGCCTCATCAGGATTGATTTTGAGGTGCGCTTGCAAGGACGTGCAGGCCGCTTCCAGCATAATGTGACTGCAGTGATAATCGAGCGTGTCATTGCCCTCGATATGAATGTGTAGATCTTTGCCTTGCCGGCGTTTGAAGATTTCACAATTTAAGGCGCGATATCGATTAGAGCTGGACATCCAATTGGGTTGCAGCATTTCGTCCCGGATCGTTGGCAAAATGCCGATCGCCAGTGGTCGAAGCTTTAGCTTTTCCGCAGCGACTTTGCTTCGCTGCCAGCGGGCCTCCAGATCGTCCTTTATCGCCGAAAGACAGCCACTCCTCAACGGCTGAGGTGGTGCATTGATTTCGAAATTGAAACGCGAAAGTTCTTCGACGATTTCAGAGTCACCAGCAGTATTGAGAAAGGGTT
>CAYGKE010000167.1:0-1808 GCA_964350465.1 uncultured Hyphomonas sp. | reverse complement strand
CATCACTTGTGTGTAATTTGCCGTGATCAAACCATTGCTTAAGGCAGCTGGTTTCTTCGCGAAGCTTTTTACGAAACGCTTCGTGGTCTTCGGCGGTGAAACTGCTCTCAAGAATCTCCTGACCCATCCGGTCCTCGAACTATGCGTGGCAGACTAAGGCACCATAATTATGTGAAATCCACGCGTGCATTACGCAAGAATACTTAGAACGGACGGCACACAGGTTGAGCATTTGGTATTCGCTGTGGCTCAGAAACGGACATTGGATTGCCCGCCTCTATTTCCATTTAGGCAGGCTCGGGCAGTCGGAATGCACATTTTCTGTCTGCGTAAATCTCCGTATTCCCTGGAATAATGCTGACCCCTATCTTGGCTTCCCGCAATCCAAGCTGAGCGGTGATGACATGAATAGAATCGCACAAATCGTAGTTTTTTGCATGTTGGTTGCTCTGCCTCCGGCGATGCATGCGCAAAACCAACTTGATTTCGGCCAGGATCGATTCCTGAGTGGATCTGCGCCGGTTCACACGGCAGGCGGCGTTGATGACCTCTTCATGTCCGGCGATAGTATTCGAAGCGAAACAGCGATTTTTGGCTCGGCGCATATGGCCGGACGCAATGTGGTCCTTGATGGCGCCGTTGGCGGAGATCTCTATGCGGCTGGAATGGATGTCGCGATCAATGCGCCAATCTCCGGCGATGCAACAGTGGCCGGCTATGACGTTTCCATTAGAGACGTCGGCGGCGACCTGAGGGTCTCCGGAAAGAAAGTCACACTGTCCGGGCAGGTGACTGGATACACGCTGATTAACGGCGACCGCGTCAATTTTGGCTCGCAGGTCAATGGCGATGTCAGCCTCACCGCACATAGGGTGATGTTTTCAGAGAGCGCACAAATTGATGGCAAGCTGACCGTCTTCGAACAGAAGGTCGGCGCCACGGTAATTCCCGAAAGCGTTGTTCCTGCGGAACGCGTTGAGCGTCGCCCGGCACCGGGATCGGATGCGGCAATCGAGGACCTCGATGTCTGGGCTCGAGATCATCCAGTAGTGAATTTCGTCATTCGGTTGTTGCTTGTCGGCTTCAGCGCCGGATTGGTTGCTGTCCTGGCACCAAAAACATCGGCCAAGATTCGCCAGAGTGTTTTCCGCAGACCGTTTTCAACTTTGTGGCTTGGGTTCCTGGCTTTGTCTGCTGCGATTGGATCGGCCATCGTGCTTATGATCACGGGAGTCGCCTTTATTCTCGTGCCCGTTTCCTTGCTCGTTGCGTTTGTCGGTGCGCTCGCCGGATATTTTCTGGGTGTTTACCTGGTCGGCATCGGCATTCTGTCCTGGGCCGGGCGAGGGGAGCAGAGTGGGTTTTCCAGGCGCGCGATGACCGCGGCAACCGGCGCGTTGGCGGCAACACTGATATCTCGCATTCCAGTGCTCGGATGGATTGGCACCCTGACGATTGTGCTGATCGGCATCGGCGCTCTTGCGGTCTGGTTGTTCCGGCCAAAATTTTTCGCGCCTGCCTAGAGGGACCGGCTCATGCCCAACGTATGTTGAAACTCAGCTGGCATTTTGCTGATCCTATTCGGGAGCCACGCTTATGGATACCGTCCATCCTAATCTCCAACTTCTTCAGCGCCTCGACATCCACAATCTGGATTCTTGTAAGGATATCATCTCTGAAGATTTCGTATTCCACTATTTCAATCCCAATCTGTTTGATCTTGAAGGGGATTATGTCGGTTTGGCAGGGCTTCAGGATTTCTTCCGGACACTCGGCGAAAAAATGACTGGGACGTTCAATGTAGAACC
>CAYGKE010000166.1:0-4275 GCA_964350465.1 uncultured Hyphomonas sp. | reverse complement strand
CGACAACTCTGGTGTAACGTCGCTGCCTTTTTCTGTAGATGTGTCGAACACACCTTTAAGCTGGGTAACGAGTTTACGTCCTGGTGCATCTAGTGGTCGCGTTGTTTTGATATTAATAGTAGAGCCGATACCGCCTGATGGGACATCCGCTTGACCGGTTTTGTACACTTGTACCGCTGCGATGCCCTCTGAGGCCAAGTCCGCAAAGTCAAATGAACGATTGTCGCCATTGTGGTTAGGCATCTGACGACCGTTGAGTGTCACCAAATTGAATTCGGGCCCGAAACCACGCACGGTAATCTTGCTGCCCTCACCGCGTGATCTGTCAATGGACACACCACTAATGCGCTGCAATGATTCCGCTAGGTTGGTGTCTGGGAACACACCAATGTCTTCCGCCGAAATAGCGTCAACCACACCGTCGGAGTTACGCTTTACGTCAACAGCACGCTGAAGACTTCCGCGAATACCCTTAACTACGATTTCTTCGAGTTGGTCATTAGGAGTAGCGCTTGTTGTCGATTCTTGAGCATGAGCGATTGGCGCGAGCATAGCTCCACCAAGCATCAAACCCAGTACCGCCGAACGAGAACCCTTTTTGGTGGACATAGCACTTGCTACGGCTGACGCCAGCTTGGTGCGTTGTCCCAAGTTTTGTTTAGTATTCATATTTCTCCTCTGAGGTTACTTCTTTAGGTTTTGTTTTAAGCTTTAAAACGTGCGCATCTAACTCTGCAACAACGCACTTTTCGCACTTTGCCTTTTGACCTTGTGCTGCAACTTTATTATGTAAATAGTGAGTGTTTTAGCAGCCGCGCAATACCCTGGTGGGCCTAGCGCGGTACTGTACAGCTCTTCTTGTACGCCACAAATTGACTAACGAAAGCTCAAAACGCAACTTATCAACGTGCATAATCACAAAAGTAGACTTTTGCGCATTAAATAGTAGTTATGTTGAGCAGACGTGGCGACTAAGTGAAGCACTCACTCGTAATTTAGTCGTACAAATGAGTGATTAAGCGTGATTTAAACACTAGAATAATAGCCACCGCGCAATTTCTTTTTATACAAGACTCTTGAGTGAGCCAAATATTAAGCAGGTCCTTCGCTGATGATGTCCGACCCAATTTTTAATTTTCATGACACCATATTAATCGCCACCGTTTGTTTAAGTGGCTTGTTTGTGGTGCTGATCCTGTTCGCGCGACACGAACGGCATTATAGCGACTACAGTTTAGCGGGCTTTTTTCTGGCGCAAGCCGCTATATCTTTACACGCGCTCATCAATTATGGCGAGGCTTTTCGCGCCATCGCACTGGCAACGTCACCCGATTTATTCTACTTATTTAGTATCGCCTTTTGGTTAGAAGGGCCCTTACTGTTCTTGTATACACGCGCGCTTCTGTACCGCAACTATACCTTTAGATGGTCCTATTCGATCTACTTTTTGCCATCGCTCGGCTATGCCTTGTACATTGCCATCACGTTTTATAGCTTGTCCTACGCCGGCAAGATTACCCACATTCAAACGATTGAAGGGCTTGATGCCCCATCGGTGCAACACTTTATAGAGGCACTGAGAGAGAGCTTAAGGGTGTTTTTTGGAGTGCTCTGCATTTTGGACATCCGTCAAGCACAAACAAACATTAAGGACCAATACTCAAATATCGAGAAAATCAGTTTATCGTGGCTGACTATGCTCGTGATTGCGTTTGTAGCAGTGCGTGTATGGATATTGATCGTGGTTTTTCTTTCGATTGCCTTTCCTTCAATCGAGGACAACACGTTCGATGTTCTAGGCATTGCGGGCAATTATCTGACCTTCGCACTGGTCGCAATAATGATGTTCTACAGCCTACAGTCGTCAGCTTTTGCGAGCGGACACATCGAGAAAGACGCGCAGGTCCCAGAAGGTCGGTTCGCCGCCGACCCCGAACTGAAAGGACGCGTCGAACAGTATATGAAAGAACAAAAGCCCTATCTGCAGCATTTACTGAACTTAGACCATTTAGCGGCTGGTCTTGAAATGAACCCACGGGCATTGTCGGCGGTAATCAAACACAGCTTTAAAACCAATTTTTACGAGTTTGTTAATTCGTATCGAATTGAGGAAGCGAAGGCCATACTCAACGATCCTAAGCAAAAAGATAAAACCATGATCGAGATCGCTGGAGATTGTGGCTTTAATAGCAAGGCTACCTACAACACCTTCTTTAAGAAATTAGTCGGCTCTACGCCCACTGAATACCGTAATCGGGTTCTGCAAGTACAAGCAGTTAAATAACGGGGCCGTCTTCCTAGGCGTCATCACCATCGTCATCCCCGAGCCGTCGGAATCGTCATCCCCGCTCATTACCTGAGTCATCCCCGCGCAGGCTGAGATCCATTTGGCACCGCGCTGCTGGTTAATGGATTCCCGCTTTCGCGGGAATGACGAGGAAGAACGGGAATGACGGTGGGTGTCTAAATTACCGTCTTAAACATGATTTAGTCGCGCTGTTAAAGACGCTAATGCAGTATTCATTAAATTCTCAAAATAGCATCATATAACCACCATAGAATAATAATGAAGAATCTAAACACCACCAAAGCCATCCTATCGATTTGCCTCGTTTCAACCATTCTGTTTGGCTGCTCTGATGCCGAGCAAGATGCCGTTCTGATCGACGCCAATGAGCCGTCTGTTAAAGTAGACCCCACCAACGGCAATGTCGAAATATGGCCTGAGTTAGCCATTAAGGTAAAAAAGGATCCTAAAATAGAACAACGGGTTAGCGACATCTTGGCGACCTTAACGCTCGAACAAAAAGTCGCGCAGTTAATTCAACCGGAGATTCGCGATTTTACTGTAGAGGACATGCGCACCTACGGGTTCGGGTCCTATTTAAATGGTGGTGGAGCTTTCCCCAACAACGATAAACACGCGAGCGTGGAAGACTGGGTGGCTCTCGCCGAAGCCAT
Organism: uncultured Hyphomonas sp.; assembly: GCA_964350465.1. Classification (GTDB taxonomy): domain Bacteria; phylum Pseudomonadota; class Alphaproteobacteria; order Caulobacterales; family Hyphomonadaceae; genus Henriciella. The sequence continues at coordinate 1,314 of CAYGKE010000166.1, read as the reverse complement.
GCACGCTGCCTCGGTAGACGATTCCCTAGACGGCACCAGCATTCCTACTATGTGGGGCACCGACGCAGTGCACGGCCACAACAATGTTATTGGGGCGACCATTTTCCCGCACAACATTGGTTTAGGCGCGGCCAACAATCCCGCTTTAATAGAGCAAATAGCCAAAGCCACGGCCACTGAAGTAATGGCCACCGGTATTGACTGGGTGTTTGCTCCGACCGTGGCCGTTGTGCGCAATGACCGTTGGGGGCGTACTTACGAGGGCTATTCGGAGGACCCCCAGATAGTGCACGATTATGCCCAGTCCATTGTGCGCGGCTTGCAAGGCGCAGCCGACCAAGACTTCTTAAGCGAAAAGCACGTTATCTCCACAGTAAAGCATTTTGTGGGAGACGGTGGAACGGAGCATGGTATCGATCAAGGCAACAATCTATCAAGCGAACAAAATTTGTTTGATTTGCACGCACAAGGCTATGTGGGTGGCTTAACCGAAGGCGCCCAGTCGGTGATGGCGTCGTTTAACTCTTGGCACGGTAAAAAAATGCATGGTAATCGTTACCTGCTGACTGATGTGCTCAAGGATCGCATGGGTTTTGACGGATTTGTGGTCGGTGATTGGCTCGGACATGGTCAAGTCGCTGGTTGCACCAACGAGAGTTGTAGCCAAGCCATTAATGCTGGTTTAGACATTTTTATGGCGTCTGGTGATTCTTGGAAGCCTCTGTATGCCAATACCATCGAACAAGTTAAGAGCGGCGAGATCCCCATGGCGCGGATCGATGATGCCGTGAGCCGTGTACTGCGGGTTAAACTGCGCGCTGGTTTATTTGAGAAAAACAGTCCCGCTAATCGTCCTCTCGCGGGTGATGCTAGCCTAGTGGGGCATGCGGATCATCGTGCGGTTGCGCAGCAAGCGGTACGGGAATCATTAGTATTACTCAAAAACGACGCGGGCCTTCTGCCCTTAGCACCAACGCTAAATGTGTTGGTAGCGGGCGACGCCGCTGACAATATCGGCAAGCAATCGGGGGGCTGGACCATTACCTGGCAGGGCACGCGTAACGAGAACAGCGATTTTCCGGGTGGAACATCCATTTTCGATGGCATTAAAGCCACTACAGAAGCCGCTGGCGGTAGCGCTACATTGGCGGTTAATGGCGAATACACCGAGAAACCTGACGTAGCCATAGTCGTATTTGGCGAGGAACCCTATGCCGAAGGGCATGGCGATACCGAAACCCTTGAGTACCAATTTGGCAGTAAAACTGACTTGGCATTGCTGCAAAAACTACACAGTGCAGGCATTCCCACGGT
>CAYGKE010000165.1:0-4314 GCA_964350465.1 uncultured Hyphomonas sp. | reverse complement strand
TCGAAGAGGTGGACGACTTCTCCCTTGCTATCACTAATTATCTGGACCTCAAGGTGGCGCGCCGTTTGGATATATTTCTCTATCAAAAAGCGATCGTCGCCGAAGGCAGACTTGGCTTCGCGCTGGGCGGATTTTAGTGCGCTTTCCAGGTCTTTTTCGCGGTCAACGCGGCGCATGCCCTTGCCGCCGCCGCCAGCGGTGGCCTTGAGCAGGACCGGGTAGCCGATCCGCGTGGCTTCGGTTTTGAACGTGGCAATGGATTGGTCTTCGCCTTGGTAGCCGGGTGTGGTCGGGACGCTTGCCGACTCCATCAAGTCCTTGGCGGCGGACTTTGAGCCCATGGCGCGGATTGTTTTCGCCGTCGGTCCGATAAAGGCGATTCCAGCTGCATCCAAAGCATCGGCAAAGTCGGCGTTTTCAGACAGGAATCCATAGCCAGGATGGACGGCTTCCGCGCCGGTTCGTTTTGCTGCCGCGATGATCTTGTCGGCGACAAGGTAGCTTTCGGCTGCCGGGGCAGGGCCGATATGCACGGCTTCGTCGCAGGCTTTGACATGCGGCGCCCCGCGATCAGCGTCAGAGAAGACGGCGACTGTCTTGATGCCTTGGGCGCGAGCAGAGCGGGCGACACGGACGGCGATTTCGCCGCGATTGGCGATCAGGATCTTTTTGAACATCGGCTACATCCTGAATAGGCCGAACCGGGTCGGCTCAATAGGTGCGTTAAGACTGGCGGAGATTGAGAGACCCAGCACGTCACGGGTTTGGGCCGGGTCAATAATGCCATCATCCCACAGGCGTGCGGAGGCATAATAAGGTGACCCCTGGCGCTCATAGTCTTCGTGGATTTCAGCGCGGAAGGCTTTTTCGTCCTTGGCGGGCCAGTCTTCGCCGCGCGCTTCCATGCCGTCACGTTTGACGACCGCGAGGACGGAGGCGGCTTGTTCGCCGCCCATCACGGAGATGCGGGCATTCGGCCACATGAAAAGGAAGCGCGGGCCATAAGCGCGCCCGCACATGCCATAGTTTCCAGCGCCGTAAGAGCCGCCGACTACGACGGTGAATTTCGGCACCCGCGCGGTAGCAACCGCTGTGACGAGTTTTGCCCCATCTTTCGCGATGCCGCCCGCTTCGGCTGATTTACCGACCATAAACCCGGTAATGTTCTGCAGGAAGACAATAGGGATATTGCGCTGGCAGCAGAGCTCAATGAAGTGAGCACCTTTCAGTGCGCTTTCCGAGAACAGGATGCCATTATTGGCGAGGATGCCAACCGGGTAGCCGTGTATATGCGCAAACCCGGTAACGAGAGTAGAGCCATAGAGCGGCTTGAATTCGTCGAACTGTGAGCCATCGACCACGCGGGCGATAATCTCACGCGCGTCATAGGGCTTGCGAGCATCGGTTTCGACAACGCCATAGAGTTCTTCGGCGGGGTAGGCGGGTGGTTCGGGCTCGGCCACAACCAACTCACCCTGTTTGACCCAATTGAAGCGCGAGACGATGCGCCGGGCGAGGCCTAGGGCGTGATCATCATCCTCGGCGAGGTGATCGGCGACGCCGCTCTCGCGGGTATGCAGATCGCCGCCGCCAAGCTCCTCGGCGGTTACAACTTCGCCGGTTGCGGCCTTGACCAGCGGTGGGCCGCCGAGAAAGATTGTGCCCTGATTGCGAACGATGATAGCCTCATCAGACATGGCCGGGACATAGGCTCCGCCAGCTGTGCAGCTTCCGTGAACGACAGCAATCTGGGGAATGCCAGCCGCGCTCATATTCGCCTGATTGAAGAAAATGCGGCCGAAATCATCCTTGTCTGGGAAGACTTCATCCTGCATCGGCAGGAAAGCGCCGCCACTTTCAACAAGATAGATACATGGCAGCCGGTTCTCCATCGCGATTTCCTGCACGCGGAGGTGCTTCTTGACGGTCATGGGATGATAGGTGCCGCCTTTGACTGTCGGGTCGTTGGCGACGATCATACACTCGACGCCTTCGATCCGTCCTATGCCGGTGACAACACCTGCCGAGACGACATCGCCGGAATACATCTCCCAGGCGGCAAACTGACCGATTTCGAGGAAGGCTGACCCCGGATCAAGCAGGCGCTCAATACGCTCGCGAGCCAGAAGCTTGCCGCGCGATTTGTGGCGCTGGACACTGCGCTCACCGCCGCCAGCTTGTACTGTGGCAGTATTGGCGCGGAGCTCCTCGACCAGTTTCAGCATCGCGGCCTGATTCTTCTGAAAGCCCTCAGACCGGGTATCCAGCTTACTGGTTATCTTGCTCATTTGGATGTCTCCCCAGCGCGCGGACCTTGCCCGGTCCGTACAGATTGACCGTAACAGGACCGATTTTCGGGCTATAGCGGATTCTGGGTTGTCCGACAACCGGACAACGTATATAATTTTCTCAATCCAGCGCTAGAAAGGTCATTATCATGTTGTCCAATTCTCTCACGCAAATGCGGTTCGGGCTTGATCCAATGATCGAGGAGATGCGCGAAGTGGTTGCGCGCTGGGTCAGGGATAGGCTGGCACCGCGCGCGGCAGAAATTGACGAGACCAATGAGTTTCCCCGCGATCTCTGGCCAGAGCTCGGCGAATTGGGGGTGCTGGGCCTGACGGCTGACGAAGATCATGGCGGAACGGGGCTTGGTTATCTGGCGCATTGTGTCGTCATGGAAGAGATCTCGCGCGGGTCAGGGTCTGTTGGCTTGTCCTATGGCGCACACTCGAACCTGTGCGTGAACCAGATCAATCTCAATGGAACAGACGCCCAGAAGGCGAAATATCTGCCCAAGCTGTGTTCCGGCGAGCATCTCGGCGCGCTGGCGATGTCAGAACCGGGGGCGGGCTCGGATGTTGTCTCCATGAAGCTCAAAGCCGAGAAGAAGGGCGACCATTACGTCCTGAATGGTAACAAGATGTGGATCACCAACGGTCCCGGCGCCGATACGCTTGTGGTCTATGCCAAGACCGATCCAGAGAAGGGCTCACGCGGCATTACCGCCTTCCTGATCGAAAAGGGGTTCAAGGGATTCTCGACGGCTCAGAAACTCGACAAATTGGGTATGCGCGGCTCCGACACCTGCGAACTTGTCTTTGAGGATTGCGAAGTCCCGGAAGAGAATGTGCTCGGACAAGTCAATGACGGCGTCCGCGTATTGATGAGCGGCCTTGATTATGAGCGGACGGTTCTATCTGCCGGGTCCATAGGCATCATGCAGGCGGCGATGGATATCGTTCTGCCGTATATCCATGATCGCAAACAATTCGGCCAGTCGATTGGCGAGTTCCAGCTCGTGCAGGGCAAGATCGCCGATATGTACACGACGATGAATGCGTGCCGGGCCTATGTCTATGCTGTCGGTGCGGCTTGCGACCGCGGCGAGACTACACGCCAAGATGCGGCTGGCTGTATTCTGTATGCGGGCGAGAAGGCGACGCAGGTCGCGTTGGATGCGATCCAGCTGCTCGGCGGCAACGGTTATATCAATGAATATGCAACCGGGCGCCTGCTGCGCGATGCGAAACTGTATGAGATCGGGGCAGGCACATCAGAGGTGCGCCGCATGCTGATCGGACGCGAACTCTTTGCGGCGGGCAAGTAGGATGGCGGCAAGCTTTACGCCCCTCAAACGTGCACCGGCTTATCAGCGGGTCTACGACGCGATAGAGGCCGAGATTGTCAGCGGTAAACTGGCTGATGGAGATATCTTGCCGACCGAAACGGATCTGGCGCACCAATTTGACGTTCACCGATCGACGGTTCGCGAAGGCATGCGCTTGCTTGAGCAAGCCGGGCTTATTGCGCGGGGGCCAGCCAAACGCATGGTGGTGGCACTGCCTGGCACAGAGGATGCTGCAAGGCGAGCCAGTAAAGGGCTTGCCCTGCACGGAGTGACCTTTCTGGAAGTGTGGGAGGCGCTTTCCCTGTTTCAGCCGCAGGCAGCGGCGATGGCGGCAGAGCGGATGGATGCAGGCAGCCTGGCCAAGCTTGAGGAAACCGTCTCGGCGATTGAGACCGCCAGCTCGCAAGGTGAGATCGTGGATGGGGCCTTCAATTTCTTCGAGGTCATCACTGCCTCGACCGGCAATAGTGTCATCGAAGTATCGCTGCAGTCGCTGAACATCCTTGTGGCCTCCAGTCTTGCAAAAGTGATCGGGCAGCTGCCTGAAGCGGGCAAACGAATTACCGAAGCACAGCGCAAGCTGATCGCAGCATTTGAGACTAAGGATGCCGACAAGGCCAGGCGTTGGATGAAGCGGCATATCGATGATCTGAGACGGGGTTATGAGGTCGTGGGTGAGGATC
>CAYGKE010000164.1:0-4363 GCA_964350465.1 uncultured Hyphomonas sp. | reverse complement strand
AGGTGGAGGATTGAGCGCTTTGGTCGTCAGATCCGCCGCGTGTCGCCGCGCCGAAATCCATTCCGCCCTTCACCGCAATGATGAAGCCAATGATGCCGACGATCCATTTCATCCCAAATCCCTCTAGGTTTTGAGGTGGAGGCTAGCACAACAGGTTTGAGATTAGCCTACCGGCTTGTGTTGGATTTGATGTACTTTGCGTGGAATAGCCGCAACGTCCTGTGGACGCGCCCCGCGCATCGGATTAGGAGCGAGGTCGCGTATAAACCGAGGTCGCATATATGTTTGATATTCGTGCCATTCGAGACAATCCCGATGCGTTCATTGCCGGCTGGAACCGCAAGAAAGCCGGGCTGGGCGATGAGACTGTGCCGGCCATTCTGGCGCATGATGCTGCTGTACGCAAAGCCATTGCCGACAAGCAGGAGGCTGAGGCCGCTCGCAATGCCAAATCCAAGGAAATCGGCAAGGCCAAGGCGTCCGGCGATGAGGCATTGTTTGAGAAGCTGCGCGCGGAAGTCGCCGCCGCCAAAGACGTGATCGAAGCGGCGGGCGAGCAGGAGGCCGCCGCGCTGGCCGAGCGAGACGCGCTGTTAATGGGCACGCCGAATATTCCGCTGCCGGATGTGCCGGAAGGCGAGGATGAAGACGCGAATGTCGAACAAAAGACCTGGGAGCCCGAGGCGCGTCATCAGATTCCAAATGATGTGAAAGACCACGCTGATTTGGGTGAAGCCCTCGGCATGATGGATTTCGAGACAGCGGCCAAGATGAGCGGCGCGCGGTTTGTTTTGCTGAGCGGGAAGCTGGCGCGGCTGGAACGCGCGCTGGCCGCCTTCATGCTCGACACGCAGACCGAACAGAATGGCTACACGGAATGCTCGCCGCCGCTACTGGTGCGCGATAATGCGCTGCTCGGGACGGGGCAGTTACCGAAGTTTGAGGAGGATTTGTTTAAGGTCTCTGGTATCGATTCTAAAACTATTAGCTACCTAATAGAGCGATATGGAGAAAATCATGGGAAGCTGCTAGCCGAGGTAGAAGGGCTTGAAGCAGCTCACTACCTCATCCCGACCGCCGAAGTGCCGCTGACCAATATCGTCGCCGACAGTATTATCGACAACAGCTATTTGCCGCGTCGCTATACCGCGCACACGCCGTGCTTCCGCTCTGAAGCGGGTAGCGCCGGGCGCGACACCAAGGGCATGATCCGCCTGCACCAGTTCAACAAGGTCGAGCTGGTCTCCGTCGTGCGAGACGAGGAAGAGGGGCTGGCCGAGCTGGAGCGCATGACAGGCTGCGCCGAGGGCATCCTTGAGGCGCTGAACCTGCCCTATCGGCGCATGTTGCTCTGCACCGGTGATATGGGATTTGGCGCGCGCAAGACCTATGACCTTGAGGTCTGGCTGCCGAGCCAGAATACCTATCGCGAGATTTCGTCATGCTCCTATTGCGGCGACTTTCAGGCTCGGCGGATGAAGGCGCGCTGGCGCCCGGCGCCAAGTGAAGCCGACCCCAAGCCGAAACCGCAATTCGTGCATACGCTGAACGGCTCTGGCCTGGCCGTGGGGCGGACGCTGGTCGCAGTGCTGGAGAATTACCAGAACGCCGATGGCTCGATCACCGTGCCTGAGGTGCTGCGGTCCTATATGGGCGGACTTGAGGTGATAAAGTAAGAGAGTTTTCCTCATCCTGAGCGAAGTCGAAGGATGAAGGAAGCGCGGCCTCGTCCTTCGACTTCGCTCAGGATGAGGCCTAATCGGGAGCGACAATGCGTATACTTCTTACCAATGATGACGGCATCAACGCACCGGGGCTTGAGGTTCTGGAACATATCGCGCGTGAGCTGAGCGATGATATCTGGATTGTCGCGCCGGAGCTTGAGCAATCGGGCAAGGGGCGGGCGATCTCGCTGACCGAATTTGTCCGCGTGCGCGAGATTGCGCCGCAGCGCTATAGCGCCAATGGAACGCCCAGCGATTGCGTGCTTCTGGCACTGGACGAGATCATGCCGGAGCGCCCGGACCTGATCCTGTCTGGCGTCAATGCCGGGCAGAACATTGCTGAGGATACGACCTTTTCGGGCACTATCGCGGCGGCACTGTTCGGGATGCAGCACGGTGTGCCGTCAATAGCGTTGAGCCAGTCCAAGGGCTTTCAGAACCCGCATTCCTGTCCGTGGGAAACGCCGACGGAATGGGGCGGCAAGGTTTTGAGGCCGCTGATCGAAAAAGGCTGGCCGGGCGATCTGGTGCTGAACGTGAACTTTCCTGATCGCGCGCCGGAAGATGTCCAGGGCGTGCGCTTTACCCGCCAGGGCTTTCGCGATGAGCGGATCATCCGCACCGAAGCGCGCGAGGACCTGCGCGGCAATGCCTATTACTGGATCGGCTATCGCGGCAAGCTGTCAAATCCGGACGAGGGGACTGACCTGCGCGCAATCTATGACGGCTATATCTCGGTCTCGCCGCTGCATGTCGATTTGACCCATGAGGAGTTTCTGGGTGAGATGCGCGGGACATGGCCAACCTGATCGCTGACCCCTTTCGCGCCGCCCGGCTGGTGCTGTCGCTGCGCCGTCAGGGGATTACCAATGATGGGGTTCTGGCGGCGCTGGAGACGGTCGATCGCGGCGCCTTTGTCGACGAGGAACTGGCCGATCTTGGCAACGAGGATTGCCACCTGCCAATTGCCTGCGGGCAGGCCATTCCGCGCCCGATTGTGACGGCCTATCTGTTGCGGGCGCTGGATGTTTCACCCGGCAAGGAGGACCGCGTCCTGCTGGTTGGAGCGGGGAGCGGCTATAGCACCGCGCTGCTGGCGCAGATCAGCCGCCATGTCTATGGCATTGAACGGTTTCGGACGCTGGCGGATGCGGCAAGCGAGCGTCTGGCCGCCTTGAAAGTTGAAAACGCCTCTGTTCGACATGGCGACGGATTGGAAGGGCTGCCGGAGCATGGGCCTTATGACCGGATCCTACTGGCAGGCGCGATTGGCACCATCCCGGCGGTGCTGATGGAACAGCTGACCAAGGACGGCGTTCTGGTGACGCCGATCCAGAAGGGTGATGGGACGCAAATCCTGCGCCGGGTCGGAGCTGACAAATCGGTGCATGATGAGCCGATGCCAGACTTGATCGCAGGCCTCAGCCCGGGGCTGTCAAAAAGCCTCTAAGCTAGTTGGTATCAACGCTGGCGCATTCGCCTTCAATCGCGACGCTCGCCCCTGCCGCCGCGGCTTCACAGGCATTTGGATAGGTCTGGCCGTCACAACCGCAGACCGGACGATATTCGCGGGTGCAAACCTGTGGCACAGGCTGACAGGTGCCAGCGCCGTCCATGATCTCGAGGCACTGGCCATCTGGCTGCTGGCAGTAGAAGCCTGATGGGCAGATGACGCCAGCAATGCCGCCGCAATCTTCGCCGGTGACATCAATGACGGGCGCAGCCTCAATTTCAGCTGGCGTTTCTACCACAGGATCGGCGGCAGGTGCATCTGTCGCCTCTTCGCCGCCGCAAGCAGCGAGAACGGCCATGGCAGCAATCAAAACCCAGCGTTTCATGGTTTACCCCTTTGAACCCTTAAACACCTGATTCACCATAGAGACAAAACTGGATTGATACCAGATGCGCTTGCCAATCGGCTAAATAACGCCGTTTGTGCCTGCATATTGGACCTATGAAGCTGCTTCGGCGAGCCGTGCGAAGATATTCTGGCCATGTCCCGAGCCTGAATCGAAATGCGTCTGGACGGATCTATTGGTGATTTCATCCCATTTGGCCTCGACCGCTTCGGCCGTAAGCGCAGCGCCTTGGCCAACAAATGCGCCTTTCGTTTCAACGATTTCAGCCATCGAGAACGCGCCAGCGCCAGCTGACAGGATCGTACCTGTCGGCGCTTCTTCCTTGACGAGGTTCATAACGCCCGGTGTGACATATTCAGGTTTGAGCTGAGCCAGGGCTTCTGGAGACATCAGGTCCTCGGTCATCCGTGTCGCGGCAATCGGGCAAACCGCATTGATACGGATATTGTTCTTTGCGCCCTCGATCTTGAGCGTGTTCATCATGCCGACAACGCCGAGCTTGCCTGCACCGTAATTGGCCTGCCCGAAATTGCCATAAAGGCCAGTCGAGGAGGTGGTGACGACGATCCGGCCGTAATTCTGCTCCTTCATGATGTTCCATGCGGCATGAACCGGCAGGAATGTGCCGCGCAAATGGACATCAAGCACCAAGTCTATGTCTTCGATTGTCATTTTTGAAAATGAGCGGTCACGCAGGATACCAGCATTGGCAATAATGATGTCGATCTGACCAAACGCCGACATTGTGTCACTGATCATGTTTTGCACGCCATCAACATC
>CAYGKE010000163.1:0-4564 GCA_964350465.1 uncultured Hyphomonas sp. | reverse complement strand
CGAGCCGGAAAACGGTGCTTGGATGAAGATGAGTACCAAGATCGATCTCTGCGAAACAGAAGACAGTCTTGAGCTGGAAATGGACGCGCCCGGTATCGCTCAGAAGGACATCGATATCACGCTGAATGGCCAAACGCTGACCGTAAGCGGGGAACGCGAAGACAAACGCGAGGAAAAGTCAAAGGACTATCACCGCGTCGAACGTTCGTTTGGCTCCTTCCGCCGGCAAATCGCTCTGCCTTGCGAAGTTGATGAGGATAAGATTGAAGCCTCTTTGAAAGATGGTGTTCTCAAAATCGCAATGCCCAAAACCGATCAGGCGAAGAAATCATCCAGAAAAATCCCAATCAAGGGGCTTTAACTGGAGACCTCAAAGGGCTTGAATACAAGCAAGCAAGGATCTGGGCGGCGGCATGGATTTGTCACTACAATTCCTAGGCGGCGCAGGTACCGTTACAGGCTCGAAATTCCTGCTGACGCTTGGCGGTCAACGGGTTCTTGTCGATTGCGGCCTATTCCAAGGATACAAGCAGTTGCGCCTGCGAAACTGGAAACCGCTGCCTGTCGATCCCGCCAAGATTGATGCTGTCGTCCTGACGCATGCGCATATTGACCATTCGGGCTATGTGCCTGCTTTGGTCGCTAACGGGTTTGACGGCCCGGTTCACTGTACCGAGGGCACGCAAGCGCTCTGTGAGATCCTTTGGCTTGATAGTGGTTACCTGCAAGAGCGCGAAGCTAAGGCTGCCAATCGGGGCGGCTATACCCGCCACAAGCCAGCGCGCCCACTGTACGACAAGAAGCAAGCGGACAAGGCGCTTTCGCGACTCAAGGGTCACTCTTTTGATAGCGGGGTGGAAATCACGCAGGACATCCGTGCCCGGTTTCATGTCGCCGGACATATCCTTGGGGCGGCGATAGTCGAAATTGAAGCCGGCTCAAAACGGATCGTGTTCTCCGGTGATCTCGGACGCATAGACAATCCGATCATGATGCCACCTTCGATGATAAAAAAGGCCGACTACCTGCTGCTTGAATCAACCTATGGCAACCGTGCGCATCCGGCACTGGACCCAGAAGACGCGCTGGCGGATATCATCAATCGAACCGTTAAGCGGGGCGGGTCGGTGATCATTCCCTCCTTTGCGGTAGGGCGTGCCCAGGCACTTCTTTTCCACATAAACAACCTGATCCGTCGCGAGACCATTCCAGACGTGCCGGTCTATCTTGATAGCCCAATGGCGATTGATGCCAGCGATATTTTCTGCGGTTTTACGGATGGCTTGAAGCTGACACCGGAACAGGCGCGCGCGGCATGCGGGCTTGCAACCTTCACGCGTAGTACTGCCGACTCGAAAGCGCTCGACAGGGATCGCACGCCCAAAATCCTGATCTCCGCAAGCGGGATGGCCACCGGTGGACGTATACTCTTTCATATCAAGGAATATGCCCGCGACCCTCGAAATGCGATCCTGTTCGCGGGCTTTCAGGCGGGCGGAACCCGCGGCGCACACATGCTTGAAGGCACTCAGGAGATCAAAATTCACGGCAAGTACCATCCGATACGCGCCGAGGTTTCGAACCTCCACATGCTTTCAGCGCACGCTGATGCAAATGAAATCATGACCTGGCTTGAGGGTTTCGATGAACCGCCAAAGGAGACCTTCATTGTGCATGGCGAGGCCGATGCTGCCGACGCGCTGCGCCACCGAATTGAGGAGGACAAGGGCTGGCAGGTTACGGTTGCCGAACATAATGATGTGGTTGCTTTGACATGAGTAAGACGGGTGAGGATGATCTTCTGATGGCCCGCAGACTTGGGATAGATTCCCAACATGAAGCCATTGCGTTCGTCCAGAAAGATTGCGCGGCCTGCAAAGCTGAAGGGTTCTCTGCCCATTCTCGCGTTATGCTGAAGAACGGGCACAAGGAGATCGTCGCGACGCTTCACTATATCACCAGCGATCTGATCGGTCTGAATGAGATCGGTTTGTCAGAGATTGCCTGGCAGCGTTTGGGACTAACAGACCCTGCGCCGCTACGAATTTCCCACGCCGCTCCGCTGACGTCATTCGCAGCTGTCAGAGGCAAAATTTTTGGTCATCGCTTGAATGAGAATAGCTGTAATCAAATCATTTCCGACGTCGTGGCGGGTCGTTATTCCGACATTCAGCTGACCGCTTTCGTATCGGCCTGCTCGGCTCAGGTGCTGGACCGCGACGAAACAACGGCTCTGACCAATGCCATGGTCAATACGGGCAGCAAGCTGGAATGGTCCGGCGATGTGATTGCCGACAAACACTGTATTGGCGGCCTGCCAGGCAATCGAACAACACCGATCATTGTAGCGATCGCCGCCGCATATGGCCTGACCATGCCTAAGACCTCATCAAAAGCCATCACATCACCAGCGGGCACGGCTGATACGCTGAGCACAATTACAAATGTGGCGCTCACCATTGAGGAGATGCGGGCCGTCCTGAAAGACCATAATGCCTGTTTCGTGTGGGGCGGCAGTGTCAATTTTAGCCCGGCGGATGACAAGCTGATCCGCATTCAAAAAGCGCTCGATCTCGACAGCGAAGGCCCTCTTATCGCGTCCGTTCTATCCAAGAAGATTGCGGCAGGGGCAACTCATCTCGTGATCGATATCCCCGTTGGGCTAACAGCAAAGGTGCGCAGCGACGAGGCCGCACAGTCCCTGCGCGCCCACTTCGAAGACATTGCTGCCCACTTTGGCATTGCGCTAAGTGTACAAGTCACCGACGGATCACAGCCGATTGGCCGCGGCATAGGACCAGCCCTGGAAGCGCGTGACATTCTGCAAGTGCTGCGCAATGATGAAGACGCGCCGCCCGAATTGCGCGACCGAGCCTGCTTGCTAGCAGGCGCCTTGCTAGAGCTGACCGGGAAGGCCAAAAGCGGGCATGGTACGCAAGCAGCCCGTGAAACCCTGCTCAGCGGAAAAGCCAATACACATTTCGAAGCGATTTGCCGGGCGCAGGGACGTTTATCGACGCCGCCGAAAGCAGAACATCAGCGGATCATCTCAGCGCCTCGCAAAGGACGCATCGCCAGTATCGATAATCGCCGGCTCGCCAAAGCCGCAAAACTTGCTGGCGCGCCTGGGGATGCGGCAGCCGGTATCGATCTCCACGTCTACATTGGCGATGCGGTTGAGCAGGGCGACGGGCTTTTCACATTGCATACCGAAAGCCCAGGCGAACTCGCCTATGCCATCGACTATGTGATCGCAAATCCAGGGATCGTAGAGGTCACCGCGCCATGACCGATTTAGTTTTCGCCATGCCGGGAGCGGAAGACCTGGCAACAGACATTGCGGACGTTCTGGGTGTGGAACTCGGCCAGATGCAAACGCATACTTTCCCGGATCAGGAGAGCTATTTTCGTCTACTCACGCCGGTCAGCGGCCGCGATATCCTGATTGTTGCCTATCTGCATGACCCAAATCCCAAAACGCTGCCTTTGCTGCTCTTTGCCGAAGGGGTGAGGCAGCAGGGCGCGCGCACCCTTATCCTATTTGCGCCCTATTTACCGCACATGCGCCAGGATACGCAGTTCAATCCAGGCGAGGTCGTGTCCGCAGAAGCCTTTGCGAAACTGCTCTCGGGGGCGTTCGACAGGCTGATCACAGTGGATCCGCATCTGCATCGCTACATGTCTCTTGATGAGCTTTATGCGATCCCGACGCTGTGCGTTTCTTCCGCTCCGGTTCTTGCAACGTGGATAAAGGCCAATGCATCGTCCCCCCTGCTGATTGGGCCGGATGAAGAAAGCCAGCAATGGGTCAGCAAGATTGCAGGTTTGATTGAGGCTCCATACCAAACGCTTCGAAAATCACGCAAGGGGGATCGGGATGTTGCGATCACCTTGCCGGATATGGACGGCCTTGGAGAACATTCGATTGTGCTGGTTGATGACATGATTTCAACGGGGGAGACGATGCGGCAGGTAATCTCCCTTATAAAGGCGGCCCGGCCTGATCTTGAGATATTCTGCTGCGCAACACACGGGCTGGCAGGATGTGTCGAGGTTACCAGGCTGCGAGAAGCCGGAGCGGCCGTTATTGTAACAACGAAAACTGTACCCGGCTCGGTTGCGACCATCCCCATTCATGAACAGGTCGCCGAACAAGGCAAAGCGTTCCTGAATATTGACTAAGCACACCTCAGAGCGAGCGTTTGATCATCGTCAAAGACAGGACCGGAGACTTTGATCAGGTCACTCTTTAAAACCTTGAGCCAACCCAAATGTCTGATCTTCTCACTGCAGCCAATGAACCGGCGCACCTCAGCCGGCGCCTGACCCTGCCGCTTCTCATTTTGTATGGGTTGGGAGTGACTGTAGGAGCAGGGATTTATGTTCTGGTGGGAACAACAGCGTCACACGCAGGGCTCTACTCGCCGGTCGCATTTCTAGGCGCTGCAATCGTCGTCGCCTTTACCGGTTTTTCCTATAGCGAGCTTAGCTCGCGTTTTCCGGTCAGTGCCGGAGAAGCCGCCTATGTCAAAGCCGGGCTGAGGTCCAAGCGACTGGCCTTTGT
>CAYGKE010000162.1:0-4616 GCA_964350465.1 uncultured Hyphomonas sp. | reverse complement strand
GCGATGTTGACCGGGATGTCTCTGTCTTGAGGCGGCTTGGCTTTGGCGGCGCGGATGTTGTGGTTGCGGTGCCAGCGTCCTGGCTTGATGTCGAGACGATGTCAGACCTGGAAGCGGTCGGCGCACAGTTTCGCGCACGGCATGGGCGGCGGTTAAGAGTCGCGACGAAGTATTTGCGACTGACGCAGCGCTTCTTTGCTGGCCGCGCCGTTGGTGAGTATCGCCTGGTCGAAAGTGCAGGGGCGACCGAGGCTGCCCCGGCAGCCGGCAGCGCTGAGGTGATTGTCGACATCACCTCTTCCGGAGCGACGCTGAAAGCAAATGGGCTGAAAGTCCTGTCCGATGGCGTGATCCTGCAAAGCCAGGCAGGTCTTATGGGCGCGAGATGCGCCGCATGGAGCGATGATTCGCTCTCCAGCCTGCGTGTCTTGCTGGACGGGGTTGAGGCGACCGGACTGGCCGAGACGCAGCGCCGCCTTGAAACTGAATTGCCGATCCCAGAGACTCTGGCGCGTGATCTTGATCTCACCTTGCTGCAATCAGGAGGCGCGCTGTGTTCTGCTGCAAATGCTGCACAGTCGGCGCGGACCTTGGCGGCCAATGGGCTCGGGTGTGTTTCTATTGCAACGGTGGACCACGTCTATTGCGGTGACAACGCTGTCTATTCAGATTTTGTTGCATCCCTGTCACAAACGGCTTGACACTGTGGCGAAATCTGGGCGTTAGTGTCCTTGCAAGTTTCTGGGAGGAAACGCTGCAATCACTTTATAAGCGCGGTCCTTTGGGCCGCGTTTTTTTGCCTGAGATTTGAGTGTGCGGGACGCAGACAGAAAAACGACCCCATGAGGGGCCGCTAAGGTTTCGGAGTGAGTTTATCATCGACGGCAACTCAGGGGAGAGGGGATAGTTTGCCTGTCGATATTTATTATTGAAAAACAATATGCATTTATCGAATTACGTCAATCGAAAAATGACCTCCCATAACTTAAACTTTTTGTCAGGTACGCTAAAGCGCCGTGTGTTACGATTGTAACCAAGTCTAGCAGTTAAAGTCAAGATTCCGACTAAACACTGCGTAACAAACCGCATGAGTTGACTTTCACCGCGCGCATGATCAAGCGTGCCGGATTAGAAAAACAATACCGAATCTTTCAGGAGAGAAGCATGTCCGACCCGCGCCAGCACATTATGCCGGTCTATCGTCCCCCAGAAGAGGCGTTTGAGCGCGGTGACGGCGTCCGCCTGATCACGGAAGATGGCAAGTCTTATCTCGATTTTGTGGCCGGGATCGCGGTGTCGGCACTGGGTCATTCACACCCGGCAATGGTCGAAGCCCTGCAAAAGCAGGCCGGGAAATTGTGGCACACATCGAACATGTTCCGGGTCCCGGCGGGCGAGGAATTATCGCGCAAGATGTGCGAGCGGACGTTTGCCGACCGGGTTTTCTTCACCAATTCCGGCACCGAGGCGATCGAGTGCGCCCTGAAAAGTGCGCGCAAATATCATTGGGCCAATGATGATGCCGAGCGGATCGAGATCGTGACATTCACTGGCGCTTTTCATGGCCGCTCACTCGGCGCGATCAATGCTGGCGGCAACCCGAAATATCTTGAAGGTTTCGGCCCGCCACTGCCGGGCTTTGTGCATATCGAGTTTGGCGATCATGACGCGCTGGATGCTGCGGTCACCAACAAGACTGCCGCTGTTCTGGTTGAACCTGTTCAGGGTGAGGGGGGTGTTCGTGCAATCCCCGAAACCTGCCTGACCGCCCTGCGCAAACTTTGCGACGAACGCGGCGCGCTGCTGATCTATGACGAAGTGCAATGCGGCATGGGCCGCACCGGCAAACTGTTCGCGCATGAATGGGCCGAGGATGCCGCGCCCGATATCATGGCGGTGGCCAAGGGCGTTGGCGGCGGTTTTCCTTTCGGCGCCTGCCTGACCACTGAAAAGGTCGGTATCGTCATGCAGCCGGGCAGCCATGGCTCGACCTATGGCGGCAATCCGCTGGCCATGGCGGTGGGTAATGTCGTTTGGGATATCATCGCTGACGAGGCATTTCTGGAAGAGGTTCGCCGTGTTTCCGGCACGGTGGTTCAAGGATTGAAAAGCCTTGCCGACATGCATCCGGACAAGGTTGAGGGTGTTACCGGCAAGGGGCTGCTGGTCGGCCTGAAGCTGAAAGCGCTACCCAAGCCGGTGCAGAATATTTGCCGCGACAAAGGCCTTCTGGTTGGCGTCGCAGGCAATAATGTACTGCGTCTGGCACCGCCGCTGGTGATCGAGGATGAACATGTCCGCGAGGCTGTCGGCGTCATCGACGCGGCGCTTTCCGAGTGGGAAATCGCGACTTAGACTTTGTCGCGCGCCTGCGTGACTTCACAGAACGCAAAATCCGAACGATAGTCAGGCAGCCTTCGAGGAGGGGCGGCCATGACAGGTTTGTATATCGCGCTGGGATTGGCGGCGGTCATTTTGATCGCGGTTGTCGTCTTGTTCAACATGCTGGTCGGCAAGCGTCAGATGGTCCGCAATGGCTGGGCCGATATTGATGTCCAGCTGAAACGCCGGTCTGATCTGATCCCGGCCATTGTGGCAGCGGTCAAAGGCTATGCCGGTCATGAGATGACGCTGTTCGAGGAGGTCATTGCCAAACGCAATCAGGCCCAGCAGGCGGGCGATGATCCGGCGGCACGCGGCGCTGCCGAGAGCGCGCTCTCGCGGCCTGTGACACGTATGCTGGCACTTGCCGAAGACTATCCCGATCTCAAGGCGAGCCAGAACTTTCTCGACCTACAGAACGAGCTGTCGGAAACCGAGAACAAGGTCGAGATGGCGCGCCGGTTCTATAATGGCGCTGTGCGCGAGTTGAACATTGCCGTACAGAGTGTGCCAGCCAATCTGATTGCCGGGCCGTTCGGGTTCAAGACAGCGGGCTTTTTTGAAATCGAGACCGCCGACCGCGCTGTGCCCGAGGTCGATCTTGGCGGCAGCACATGAGCGTGCTTCGCCTCATGCTTCTGGCGCTGGCGGCGCTGTGTCTTGGCGCACTGGCTTCGGCCGAGGAAAGTATTGAGCGCTTCCTGGTTGAGATCACGGTCGCGCAGGACGGTGATATCACAGTCAAAGAGACGCTTGATGTCCGGGTTGAGGGCAACCAGATCCGGCGCGGCATCTTTCGCGACCTGCCGGCCTATTACCGCGATGATCAGACCGGTGGCCGACTGCCTTACCGCTACAGTGTGAAAAGCGTGCGCCGCAATGGCGAACGTGAGCCTGATGAAGTCTCGATCCAGGGCAATGCCAAGCAGATCCAGATTGGCGACGCCGATATCTTCCTGCCGCACGGCGTCCACACTTATGAGATCACCTATACGGTCAAGAACCAGATCCGCTATTTCGACAGCCATGACGAGTTCTACTGGAACGTGACGGGGAATTACTGGGCCTTCCCGATCAAGCAGGCCGAGGCACGGATTACGCTGCCGGACGGTGCCGTCATCCGCGAGGAGAATGCTTATACCGGGACGCTGGGCGATGATGGCGAAGATTATCAATACCAAGTGAGCGCAAGCGGTACACAGGTGTTCAAGACGACACGCGCGATGCTACCTTATGAAGGCCTGACCATCTCGCTGAGTATGGAAAAGGGTCTGATTGACCCGCCATCCTTTGGTGACAAGAGCTGGCTGTGGTGGGCGCGCTATGGCTCGCTTGTGGTTCTGTTCGGCTCGCTCATGGCGCTTGGGTTCTATTATTATCGCAGCTTTGACAGGGTTGGCCGCGACCCGATCAAGCCGCCGGTCTTCCCGCGCTATGAGCCGCCCGAGGGCTATTCACCCGCCGCCGCGCATTACATCTATTATCGCATGGTCAGAGGCCATGACGCGCTGGTCGCCACTCTAATGCAGATGGCCGTCAGCGGCTATGTCGAGATCAGCGAAGAGAAGAAAGACACGGTGGTCCGCAAGACCAAGGCGGCGCCATCTGGCAAAATCCTGCCCGCCGATACGGTGCGGCTCTATGACGAGCTGTTCAGCGGCCAGCGCACGGTGCGCTTTGATGGCAAGCCGAATAGCGGCTTCATCAGCGACTATGACAAGTTCAAATCGCGCCTCAAAGACGCTTATGGTAGCGATTATTTCAAGTGGAACCATGCCTATATGGTGCTGGGCGGGATTGTCTCGATCCTGGCGCTGGTGGCGGCGTTCAACATGTTTTCGTTCTGGTCGATCTGGCACACGCTGGCGATTGCCGCGATCATCGGGTTGAATGGTCTCTTCATGTATTTGATGCCGGCCCCGACCAAAAAGGGACAGGATATACGCACCGAGATTGAGGGCCTTCGCCTGTATATGGAAAAGGCTGAGAAACTGCAGCTCAACGCCGCCGAGGTGAACAGCGAAGCGCCGCCGCCAATGACCAAGGCGCGCTATGAGAAATTCCTGCCTTATGCCGTCGCGCTCGGCGTTGAAAAACCGTGGTCAGACTATTTCGAGCACATTGTGCCCGAAGCGAAAGACTACAATCCCGGTTGGGCGCATATGTCGGGCCGTAATTTCGGCGCGCGCGGTATCAACCGGGCGGTGACCGGCGCGCTGAGCTTGGCCTACCTC
>CAYGKE010000161.1:0-4627 GCA_964350465.1 uncultured Hyphomonas sp. | reverse complement strand
ATCAAAGATGAAACTATGGAGCTTGACCGAGATGCCCAATTAGAGAAGCAGGCATTTGCTCAGAAGCCGCTTCCCGGCTTTGTCAGAAACTCGACCTCTTCTGGCGTCGATCGACGTTGCAGGATCTCATTTCGGTGCGGGAAGCGGCCAAACTTCTGGATGATGGCCCGGTGCCGCTTGGCGTAATCAAGCGTGCTGTCCAGCATCGCCTTGAAGTCCGCCTCACCCCCCGCAGCAAGCTTGGCGTAGAGGTCGACCGACAGATCCTGATCCGCCATCCGCTCTGAATGCTCGAGCGGGAGGTAGAAAAACACCTTCTCTATTTCGCTCAAACCCTTGTCCTCGCCGCGCATCAGGCCGTCCTTGGTCAGGCCGAGCGCCATGCGGTCATGCGCGAAAGACAGCTTGTCACCGCGAAAAATATTGCGGCTGAACTGATCGAGCACAATGATCGCGGCCAGGCGCTGGCGCGCGCCCTGACCCGCCCATTCATAAGCCAGACCGCTGGCAAGCGCCGTGAGAAGCGGCAGGAAGCGCTCGGCAATCATTCTGTCGGTCGCGGATGATTTCTGGAACCAGAGATCATGCTGGCGCTTGGCGGCCTCAGCATCGCTGCGGGCTTCGCCAAACCAGAAGGCAAGGACGGTGTCGGCGCTGGGTAGAGTCTCGCCTTGTGTCATGAAACCGGCGGGCGCGTCGCCACCATCATATAATTGACTTTGGTATCTGAGCTTAGCCGCCACTGATCAGAGAGCGGGCTGTAGCTGACGCCTTGCGCAGGCTGAACCTCCAGCCCGGCTGCCCGGAGCGGGGCCGAGACCTCCTCCGGGCGCAGGAATTTCTCGAACTCATGCGTGCCGCGCGGCAGCCAGCCAAGGACGTACTCGGCGCCAACAACCGCAAGTGCGAAGGCTTTTGCCGTCCGGTTCAGGGTCGCGACAATGGTCAGCCCGCCCGGCCTTACCAGACTGGCACAGTCTTTCAGGAACTGCGCCGGATTGGCGACATGTTCGACGACTTCGAGATTGAGGACGATATCGAATGGCTTTTCGCCCGCTTCGATCAGGCCTTCAACCGCGCCAACCCGAAAGTCGACCGCAAGACCGGCCTCATCGGCATGGGTCATTGCGGTCTTGATATTGGCCTCGCTGGCATCGACCGCCGTCACAGAGGCTCCAAGGCGGGCCATGGGTTCGCTGACCAGGCCGCCGCCACAGCCAATATCGAGCAGGCGGAGGCCTTCCAAAGGTCGTTTGGCGCCGAGTTTGAGGTCAAAATGCTGCTCAGCCGTGTCACGAATGAAACCCAGCCGAACCGGATTGAACTTGTGCAGCGGACGGAACTTGCCTTTCGGGTCCCACCACTCTGCCGCCATGGCTGAAAACTTGGCCACTTCCTCAGGGTTTATGCTGGGCGCGGCGGGCGGTGTTTCCGTGTCTTTAGCGATCTCTGCCAAGGGGTTCAGATCTCCTGATTGCGATTTACGCCTGAGCGCTTTAAGGAGGCGCCTGCTTTACTAATACGAAGATGGGAAAGGATAGCGAGACGGCAATGGCGCGCACTGTCCTGAAATTTGGTGGAACCTCGGTGGCGGATCTCGAACGGATCAATCATGTCGCCGATATTGTCGCCTATCGCGCCGCCCAGGGCGAGCATATGGCGGTGATTGTCTCAGCCATGTCGGGCGAGACCAACAAGCTTGTCTCGCTGGCGCGCGGCGCTGCAGGTGACGCCGTGAACGGTAGCGAGTTCAATGACGAGTATGATGTCGTCGTGTCGTCCGGCGAGCAGGTGACGAGCGGTCTATTGGCGCTTTCCCTGCGCAAACGCGGCCTCAAGGCCCGCAGCTGGCTTGGCTGGCAGATGGCCATGAAGACACGGGAAGGCCATGGTGCCGCCCGTATTGACGGGTTTGAAGATAGCGGTCTCGCCGATGCGATTGATCGCGGTGAGATTGCTGTGATTGCGGGCTTTCAGGGGGTCACCGATGAGGGCCGGGTCTCGACCCTGGGGCGCGGAGGCTCCGATACGACCGCTGTGGCGGTGGCTGCGGCCCTGAAGGCTGACCATTGTGATATCTATACCGATGTAGATGGCGTCTATACCACAGACCCCCGCATCGTGCCTCAAGCGAGAAGGCTCGAAAAAATCTCGTATGAGGAAATGCTGGAAATGGCGTCATTAGGGGCAAAAGTGCTGCAGACACGATCTGTGGAACTGGCCATGAACCATCAGGTGCCGGTTCGGGTCCTGTCGAGTTTTGCCGCGCCTGATGCGGACAATCCCGGAACCTGGGTATGTAGTGAGGAAGAGATCGTGGAAAAACAGATCGTAAATGGTGTGACCTATTCTCGGGACGAAGCAAAAGTCACGCTATTCGGCCTTGAGGACAAACCGGGCGTTTCGGCCCGCCTGTTCACGCTCCTGGCCCGCGCCGGGGTCAATGTGGATATGATCGTTCAGGCTAATGCCCGTGGCCCTGAGCGCGCCAATATCGTGTTTACCTGCACCAGTGCTGATAGTGCCAAGGCTGAGGCTGTGTTGAATGAACACCGCGCCGATCTTGGGTTTGAGAGTATGGAAGTGATCGGGGATGTCGCCAAGGTCTCGGTCATCGGTGTCGGCATGAAGAGCCACACAGGTGTGGCTGAGACGATGTTTGAAGCGCTGTTCCAGAAGGGTATCAATATTGATGTAATTGCGACGTCCGAAATCAAGATTTCGGTGCTTATAGATGCTGACTATACCGAGTTGGCGGTCCGCGGCCTGCATACCGCGTTTGACCTTGACGCTGCCTAGCTGAACAGGCCATTTGAGGGTTGATGCCCGACAGTTTTTCCATCCCACGCCTGCTGATGAACCGGCTGCGCGCGCTTATGGCCGCGGAAATGGACACAGAAACAAGGCTCGACAAGGTTGTCGGCATGGTCGCCGGCACCATGGTTGCGGATGTCTGCTCGATCTACAAACAGACCAGGGATGGTCTTCTGGAACTGATCGCAACCGAAGGCCTGAAGCGGGAAGCGATCCATCGGACGTTTCTGGGCCGCGACGAGGGCCTGGTCGGGCAAATCGCACTCACCGCGCAGCCATTGTCGATCCAGGACGCGCCGCGGCATGAGAAATTCTCTTATCGCCCTGAAACCGGCGAGGACCCTTATCACGCCTTTCTCGGTGTTCCGATCCTGCGCGGCGGCCGGGTTATTGGTGTACTGACCGTACAGAACCGCGCCGAGCGAATATATGATGATGAGGAAATCGACAGCCTGCAAACCATTGCCATGGTGCTGGCGGAGATCGTTACGGTTGCGGAGAGCGAGGCGGACCGTCAGGCCAATGGCGATCGTGGATCGGTCAACCTGACCGGGCGTATTCTTTGCGACGGTCTCGGCATGGGCAAGGTCCTGCTGCACGATCCTGTGGTCTCGGCGGCCAAATTCTTTGCCGAGGACAGCGCGCATGAGACCGAGCGGCTCAATCTTGCTCTCGACCGGTTGCAGGAGTCGATTGATCGCATGCTGAATGCCGAGATTGGCGGCCTGTGGGGCGAACCGCGCGAAGTGATCGAGGCTTACAAGCTTCTGGCAGCTGATCCAAGCTGGGCCGAGAAGCTGCGTGAAGGTATTCGCGGCGGCTTGTCGGCGGAGGCCTCGATTGATCGGCTGCGCCGTGAGCACCGGGCCCGGTTCGAGCAGGTCAAGGACCCCTATCTTCGCGAAAGACTGCACGATCTCGAAGACCTGGATAACCGGTTATTGCGTGAGCTTTCAGGGGCGGCAGGCGCGCTCAGTCCGAACCAGACACTGGAAGAGCCTGTTGTCCTGGTGGCCCGCCGCCTCGGCCCGGCCGAGCTGCTGGATTATGGCAAGGCTGGCCTGACCGCCATCCTGCTTGAAGAGGTTGCGTCCTCCAGCCACGCGGCGATTGTTGCGCGCGGCCTTGGCATTCCAACCGTTGGCGGCATGGATGGGCTTCTCACAATGGTGTCGAATGGCGACAATGTGATCGTCGACGGGGAACAAGGTTCAGCGCACATCCGGCCTGATGAAGAGCTGCTGAAGGCCTATGAAATGCGCCAGGTCTTGCGGTCCGAGCGTCAAAAAGCATTTGCAGAGCTAAAAGATCAGCCGAGCGAAACCAGGGACGGCGTGTCGGTTCGGCTGATGCTCAATGCCGGGCTGGCTCTGGATATGGACCATCTGGACAGTACCGGCGCTGATGGCATTGGGCTGTTTCGAACCGAATTTCAGTTTCTGATGTCGGATACATTACCGAAAGTTGGCGATCAGCTTCAACTCTATCGGTCAATCCTTGATCGGGCAGATGGCAAGCCTGTTTACTTTCGCACCGTCGACCTTGGCGGCGACAAGATGCTGCCAAACCTCAATGAGTCGCGTGAGGAAAACCCGGCGCTTGGCTGGCGCTCGATACGGTTTGCACTCGACAAGCCCGGCCTGTTTCGGCGCCAGCTGCGGGCGCTGGTTCGCGCTGCCGAGGACCGTCCGCTCTCAGTGATGTTTCCAATGGTGACAAGCGCGCATGAATTCCGCGAGGCCAAGGCGCTTCTGTTGCGGGAGATTGAGTGGAGCCAGTATCAGGGATTTTGCGAGCCTTCCAAGCTGAGAGT
>CAYGKE010000160.1:0-4786 GCA_964350465.1 uncultured Hyphomonas sp. | reverse complement strand
TCGCTGCGCTACCAAACTAAACGCCTGTAAAGCCTTCAACTTCGCGCTTCGGCTTGTCGCCGCGATCAATGCCGAGCAGCAGCACAACCGCTGAGGCGACGAAGATCGAGGAATATGTCCCGATCACGATGCCGAAAATCAGCGCAAATGACATGCCGCGCAGGACTTCCCCGCCAAATACGAAAATCGAGACCAGCGCCAGAAGCGTCGTGCCAGACGTCAAAAGCGTCCGTGACATGGTCGCATTAATCGCCAGGTCGACGACCTTGCCAAGTTCCATTTTCTTGTATTTGCGGGCCTCTTCACGCACCCGGTCAAACACGATCACGGTGTCGTTCATCGAGTAACCGACAATCGTCAGCAGGGCCGCAATCGTCGCCAGATTGAACTCGTAGCCGGTCAGCGCGAACACGCCCATCGTGATGATGACATCATGAAACAGCGCCGCGACCGCGCCGACAGCATACTGCCATTGAAAGCGGAACGAGATGTAGACCATCATCAGCAGCAAGGCGACGCTCAGCGCGATAATACCGCTGCGAAACAGCTCGCCAGAGACCTTTGGTCCCACCGCAGCACTGGACCGCACTTCGACGCCCGGAAACGCGGCCTCAAGCGCGGCACGGACATTATTATTGGCGTTCTGCTGGGCAGATTCGACATCCTCGCCCTCTTTCGGGGTCTGGGTCTCAAACCGGATCACGGCAAGATCGACCGCGTCAACGCCGGTTCCGCGCGCGCTGTTGATCGCCACATCACCAAGCCCGAGCGGTGCAACAGCGTTGCGGACATCATCGGCGGTCTTGCCCGCAGGCTGGACGATCTCGATCACAGAACCACCGGCAAAGTCGATGCCGAGATTAAGCCCCCTCGTGCTGAGCATGGTGCCCGCGCCAATGATCGCCAGCACCGAGACAACCAGCGCAATGAAGCGCAAGCTCATGAAGCTGACATGGGTTTTTTCAGGCCAAAGTCGAAGTAGCATGGGTCGTGTCCTTCCTACATCGCCAGCCGTCTGGGCCGCAGCGTGCGCAGGTACATGGTGGTGAACCAGCGCGTCACGACAAAGGCGGTAAATACGGATGTGATGATACCGATCGCCAATGTCACCGCGAAGCCTTTGACCGGGCCAGAGCCCAGCATGTAGAGGATCGAAGCAGCGATAAAGGTCGTGATATTGGCATCAAGAATGGTCGAGAGCGCACGCTCATAGCCGGCCTGTACAGCGGTCGCAGGCGATCGCCCGCCGCTTTGTTCTTCACGTATCCGCTCAAACACAATGACATTGGCGTCGACCGCCATACCAATGGTCAGGATAATCCCGGCAATACCCGGCAAAGTCAGGGTCGCGCCAAAGCCCGACAGCGCGCCAATGATCAGGACGATATTGGCGAGCAATGAGCCAACCGCAAAGCTGCCCATCAGGCCGTAGGCAAGGATCATGAACACGCCAACCAGAGCGAGGCCAATCAGGCTGGCACGTGAACCGGCTTCAATCGATTCCTGGCCAAGCCCCGGACCGACTGTGCGCTCTTCGAGGAATTGCAATTTGGCCGGCAGCTCGCCAGCCTCGATGATCGCGGCGAGGTCATCGGCCTCTTCCAGCGTGAAATTACCGGTAATCTGGACATTTCCACCAGGGATCGGGTCATTGATCCGCGGCGCTGACATCGATTTGCCATCCAGCACGATAGCAAAATAGTTGCCGCGATTGGAGCGTGTCAGATTGTAGAATTTGGTCTTGGCGGCACCTGACAAGCTGAAATTCACTGCGGGTGAGTTGTCGTCCGGGTCAAAACCGCGATTGGCCGTAACGATATCGCTGCCGGTCAATTCCGGGATCGTCCGGATGATGATCTGGCCATAGCCGTCATCCTCGACGAGTTCCCAGCCCGGCTTTGGACGCCCCTGAATGGCCCGGCGCACTTCCGAGGCAGAGACATCCGCCATGTTAAAGGTCAGACGGCCTGCACGGCTGAGAATATCCTTGATCCGCTTCGGGTCTGCCTCGCCTGGCGCTTCCAGCACGATCCGGGTTTCACCTTGCGGCGTAATCGAGATTTCAGCGACACCATCGGGGTCAATCCGGCGGCGAATGATTTCCATCATCTTGCCCTGCGCATCCGACGCCAAAGCAGATTTGGCATTGTTCGGCACGGTGATGCGGATCACGCCATTATCGCCAGGCGTGATATCCATCAGCTCAATCTGGGTCTGACCAACTGTCGGATTGATTCGGCGCAGGCGGCGTACGGCCTCATCCATATCTTCGGGATTCTGGAGTATGATTGTAAGTCGGTCTTCAACCTGTGTCGGTGGATCTCGAAAAATTCGAGGGGTACGATTGAAAGAATCCCGGATGTCCGCCTGAATGGTCTGAAGCCGATTGGCGGCCACCTCAGTTGGATCAATCTCCATCAGCAGATACACCCCGCCCTGCAGGTCGAGGCCGAGATTCATCTTACTGTTGGGCATGAAACCCGGCCACCAGGAGGCGTCCGCTTCGGCCAGTTGCTGTTCGTATCTGGCAACCTCTTGCGGATCCTGCGAGCCGGTATCCTTTGGCTGGATGCCTAGGAAGCCATCGGTAAACGCGTTCGGCAATGCCAGCAGCCCGCCCCAGACGAGCACCAGAAGAATAAGAGAAACTTTCCAGGCCGGAAAATTCAGCATGGCGATCCCGCCCCGTGTCTAGCTTTTGGCCGTGTCATTGGCGGGCACTGGCGCGCTCTTGTCGCGAACATCGGCGAGCATGCCGCGCACGGTGCGAACGCGAACGCCCTCGGCGATCTCGACGGTGACTTCGGTCTCAGCAACCTTGGTGACCTTGCCGATCAACCCGCCCGTGGTGACGACCGTATCGCCTTTTTTGACCGCAGCGACCATTTCGCGATGCCTTTTCTGGCGCTGATTGGCTGGCCGGATCAGCAGAAAATAGAAAATCAGGATCAGCGGGATAAAGAAAATCAACTGGCCGAGAATGCCGCCTGTCGCGCCGCCAGCAGGGGCAGCCGAAGCCATCGGGGCAAGTGCGAGCGCACTCAAAGCAAGAAAGGACAATTTACGCATGGGCGATTATGTCTCCAAATTAAGATTGCGCCCGTATATCTGTGCCCTGCCGGATTAGCAAACACAGAACTGTAACGCTTCAAGCCTAGCGATATCGGGCACTCAGGCCGGTTGTTCAAGCGCCTTCAGGTACATCGAATTTTTTGGTGCCGAAAAGACACGCTCGACCATCGGCTCAAAAAACGACAGCGGCTCGCTGTCATAGTCTTTGTCAAACGCTGCCTGATCATAGAGATGGCAGAATTGCGCCGTATAGTCATACCATGGATGGTCCGTGAACTGGTCGCGCATATTCCGGTCGAGGCCAATATGGTGGAAGAAATAATAGCCCTGGAAAACACCGTGATTGGCGACCATCCAGTGGTTCTGCTCTGACACGAACGGCTTCAGGATCGCAGCGGCAACATCGGGATGGTTATAGCTGCCCAGCGTATCACCAATATCATGCAGCAGGGCGCAGACGACATATTCCTCATCGCGGCCATCACGGTGCGCGCGGGTCGCGGTCTGCAGGGAATGCTCAAGCCGGTCGATTGGGAAGCCGCCATAGTCGCCATCCAGCAGCCGAAGGTGAGCAAGGACACGTTTCGCCAATCCCTTATTGAAGCCTTTGGCGTGATCGACAATCGCCGCCCAGTCTTCCTGCGTGCCATCAATCATTTCGCGAAATTTGGCTTTGCTCTCTGGCCCTGCGCCATCCGCCATTGCATCCTCCATGTCTCTGTTCTGGCAAGTGTGCCAGCTTATGCAGTCGCGTCAAATTTTGTATGTGAGCAAATAATCACTTGAATGCCAATTTTGCTCATGTTATCAACTGCTCACTAAATGGAGAACCGGCTTATGGATGCCTCTGAAACCAAACGCCCACGGGCCAGAAATGCCCGGCCTAAGATTGAGCGCGCGGCGCTGAAACTATTTGTCAGCGAAGGCGTTGATGCGGCGACAACGCGCGAAATTGCTGATCAGGCAGGCGTCTCCGAGGGCGCGCTCTACCGTCACTACAAAGGCAAGGACGAGCTGGCCCTGGCGCTGTTCATGGCAACCCACAACCGGCTCGGCGAGATGATGCAGGAAGCCTTCGCCAAGCCCGGCACGCTCAAGGAAAAAGTGCGCGGCGCCGTCACCGCCTATTGCGAACTTGCCGACGAGGACTGGCTGCTCTTTTCGTTTCATCTGGTCTCGCTCAACCGGTTTGTGCCGTATGATACCCGCCGCGATGACGACCCGGTCAGCGTCGTCGAAGCCCTGATTGGCGGCCTGATGAAAAGCGGCGAGATCCCGAAAGGCGATCCAGCCATCCTTGCCTCGATGTGTCTCGGCGTCGTCATGCAGTCGGGCCAGAACAAGATCTATAGCCGCCTGCCCGGCCCGTTCAGCCAGCATATCGACGCTTTCACACGCGCCATCATGGCGATCCTGAAGCAGAAATAATGATATAAAACGGAGACTTATGAGATGATCCGCGGATATCTGTTCACCGGCGTCTATTACCTGTTGTCGCTCATCTATGTGTTGATCTCGCTGCCATTTCTGGCGCTGCCAGGGCGCGGACCCGTGACCCTGATCATCCGGTCCTACACGCGGGCGATGAATATCGCGCTGCATCTGGTCGGCGGTATCCGCAAGGAAGTACGCGGGCGCGAGAACCTGCCCGATGGTCCATTTATTATCGCTGCCAAACATTCCAGCTGGGGCGACGGCTATATGATTTTCCCGG
>CAYGKE010000159.1:0-4924 GCA_964350465.1 uncultured Hyphomonas sp. | reverse complement strand
CCCGTCACTCGCGCCATTTCTCACGAAATGGAATTCACGCAAATCATTGAAATTAAACGGAATTATTGGTTCTGTTTGGATTTCTTTGTCTAAATTGGCCGGAAATTGTGGACCAAATTGGGACCAATTTGTGGACCAATGGTCGACGTCATGAAGCGCGTCGAAGACAATTCTTACCTCGAACAGAGAGGCCGGGTCTGGTGGTATAACCGCCGGGTACCGAGAAAGTTCGCACACCTCGATACCCGAAAACGTATCAAGGGGTCGCTCAGCACTACCTCGCTTGAACAAGCGCGTTACAAACGTGATCTCCTAGCGGAAGCCGACGATCATTACTGGGCATCATTACAGATTGCCGATGAGGCAGGTCCCTCTACCAATCGCGAAGTGTCTGAAGCTGTACGTCGCCGATACAAGATGGCGACCGTCAAGGCTTTGGCAAGCGGGTTCATCTATCAACCAATCGACCATCTCGCGACCGAAGCCCCCATTGAAGAAGCCCTGGCGAGGTTGCTGGCCGTTCAAACTCAGGCCGGTCCGCAAGAGATACCGAAAGAACGCGACGCCGAGGCTCTGCTGGGCGGGGCAACCAAACCCACAATAACTGTCACCGAAGCTTTCGAGATTTATCTCTCGGAGATTGCTTATAACGCGCAGCTCTACAAGTCGCCGAACCAGAGAGCGTCATGGGAAAAGACCAAGCGCACCTCCATCCAGTACTTCATCGATTTTGCCGGGGATATCGCACTTGAAAACATCACTCGAGAGCTGGCGCTCAAATATCAAAAGCACTGGGCTAGGCAGGTTAAACCGAAAGATTGTAAGACCAAGCCAATGGCCCCGAACACAGCCAACCGGCACATCGGCAATATCCGCTCGCTCTACACAGATTATTTCAAGCATATCGGTGAAGAAGAACGGCCCAATCCATTCCGCAATATGCACTTCAAAGCCAAAGCGCGAACCGAAGTGCCGCCATTCTCGTCCGACTGGGTTTGCAAAAAGATCCTGGCACCGGGCGCGACACGTCGATGGAATCCTGAACTACAGTTGATCCTTCTCATGCTAATCGAGACGGGGTGCCGCCCGAGCGAGATCATCAATTTACGGATCGAGGACTTCCATATGGATGGACCGGTTCCTTATATCGCTATTCGGGCTCGTACGGACCGCGAGGTGAAAACCGATACGTCTGAACGAGACATTCCACTTGTTGGAATTTCACTAGAGGCGGCAAAACGGGCGGCACCGAGAGCATTCTCACATTACTATGATCGGAACGAACTCGTTTCCGCGAACATGATGAAGAACCTGCGCAATCGAGGCTTGCTCGAGACGCCTAACCATAAGGTCTATTCACTCAGCCACGCCTTTGAGAAACGCATGCAGGAAGCCAATATCGACTATGGCTTGCGCTGCCTTCTCATGGGCCACAAGACGACGAGGCCAGTTTACGGTGATGGTGGCTCGTTGGAGTATCGACGGGATGAGCTGCTGAAGATTGTCCATCCGTTTGACGAGCGGGTGCTGGAGCAGTTTGAGCAGGAAAATCCCGAGTGGTCGATTTGGGGTTTGAACAGCACGAAATAACAAATTGGAGTATTAGCCAAATCTAGCTAGTGATATTAATCATGGGTTTAAGATTTCTGCATTCTGCTGATTGGCAAATCGGGAAAGTTTTTCGCTTTGTTGATGACAGCACTATGGGGCTGCTTCAGGAAGCGCGTCTTGCAGCAATAACAAGGCTCGGCGAGAAGGCTATTGAGCTTGGCGCTAAGCATATTCTAGTAGCGGGTGATGTCTACGACATGGAGGCGTTGTCTCCACGGTCGCTCAACCAGCCAATGGAACGCATGCGGAAGTTTGAGAGGGTGACCTGGCATTTGATGCCTGGAAACCACGATCCGCATAGACCGCACGGTCTTTGGGACCAGCTGATGCGTCGTGGGGTTCCCGATAATGTTCTAGTTCACCTATCTGCTCAGCCCATAGTATTCGAAAGCGAAAGGTTTGCCTTGCTCCCGGCACCATTGCGGTATCGGCGCACACTTCAAGACCCGACGGCTTACATGGATGATGCAGAGACTCCTGACAACATTATCCGGTTGGGGCTCGCGCACGGGACGGTCAGGGGGTTTGGTTCCGACGACAAGGATGTTCCAAACTTCATTAGCCCGAATAGGCCGGACACGGCGGGGCTTGCTTACCTTGCTTTGGGCGACTGGCACGGACAGAAGAAAATCAACGACAAGGTTTGGTATAGCGGCACACACGAGATCGATGCCTTCGATGTCGAAGGTGGCGGACAGGCGCTGTGCGTCGAAATCGAGGGTGCTCACGCCGCGCCGGAGGTCACACCTATCGAGATCGGCCACTACCGTTGGATCACATTCCGTCAGCAGATTAACAGCCGCGAAGAAATTGACGCCCTGGTTGCAAACCTTCGTGGGAGTGGAGAGGACCTTAGCCGGACTCTCGTGCGACTTCTTGTTGAAGGTACAGTTTCGCTTCAGGACCGGCAGTATTTTGAAGAACAAGTCATCGAGCGGGTCTCTGCTGCACTATGCTACCTGCGAGTCGATGAAGCGCGGCTATTCCCTAATCCTAGCGAAGAAGACCTCGACCAAATTGACCGGGGGGGCTTCGTACGAACTGCCGCCGATATTCTGCGGCACAAAGCTGAGGACATTAGTGATCCTGACCATGAGGTCGCGGTGCTGGCACTTCAGAGGCTATTTGTCGAACACATGAAACTGCAGATGAGGAGCCAATGAAGATACGCTCCATTGCAGTCAATCAGTTCAAAAAGTTCACGACGCCGATGTGTCTTGATGACATCGGCGACGGTCTGAACGTCATCGTCGGCCCCAACGAAATGGGTAAGTCAACACTGCTTGATGCGCTGCGTGCCGCGCTGTTCGAGAAATACAGCTCTAAGGCCCAACCGATCACCGCTTTACAAAATGACCGGAACCAGGCCGCACCTGTTGTCGAACTGGCATTTGAGGTCGACGAAGGGACTTATCGGATCAGAAAGCGGTTTGTTAAAAAGCCCTATGCTCACCTGTTTTGCCCGGACGGACGAAAGTTGGAGGGCGATGAAGCAGAGGACACACTTCGTGATCTTCTCGGATTCGATGAGCCTGGTAAGTCGGGTGCAAAACCCGAAACCCTTGGTATGTGGAACGTGCTTTGGGTTCAGCAAGGTCAATCCTTCGGCGCGCTTAATCTTCCAGATAGCGCGCGTTCAAACCTTCACAGTGCATTGGAGTCAGAGGTCGGCGAGGTTCTAGGAGGCAAACGCGGTAGGGCCTTGCCCGATGCGGTGGATAAACAACTCTCCGAGTTGGTAACCAAAACGGGTCGGCCACGAGGTGTTTACAAGGAACGGATTGACGAAATTGAGTCCCTACGCTCCGAACTTGAAGGGTTGAGAATCCGCAGAAGCGATCTTTCAACCACATTGGAAAATCTTGAGGCAGCGCAGGAGACTCTCGCCCGTATCTCATCAGACGAATACGATCAGACGGACAAAGAGAACCTCGACGCAACTCGAGCTCGGCATGCTGATCTCGCAAAATTGGAATCACGTATCGATGCAGCGTTGATTGAAATCGAGCTGAAAAAGCGGAATTTGGAACAGGCCCAGCAAGCCCTTGCTGCGCGCCGCGATCTAAAAGAACAAATAGAAGCCGAAGGGGAAGCGTTAGAGGCTGCGAAGAAGAAGCTCGACGAAGTCCGGCAGAGCGAATTGGACTTAAGGAGGCAGGTCGAACGGCTTCGTAACGATACTAGGCAAGCGGAGAATGCTGTGAATGAGGCAGATAATGCCGTCTCACAGGCCCGCCGTGTTCTCAACGCCGTGCAGCGAGAATCTCGTATTCGCGAACTTCAGGGACGTTATGACAAAGCGCACGCAGCTGAAAAAAAGCAAAGGGCAGCACTACAAGGTGCGGCGGCTATTCTTGTAACTAACGAAAACATCGAAGCAATCCGCGATGCAGCAAAGGAACTCGAAACCGCGCGTGCGCGTCTTTCCGCTTCTGCGACACT
This sequence comes from uncultured Hyphomonas sp., assembly GCA_964350465.1. GTDB lineage: Bacteria > Pseudomonadota > Alphaproteobacteria > Caulobacterales > Hyphomonadaceae > Henriciella. Next base: position 871 of record CAYGKE010000159.1, on the reverse strand, counting down.
AGTTACGTTCGATATGGATTCCGACCAGTTGTCGCAAATCGAAGTCGACGGAGCTGCACTTGCCGACGACCAGACGGCGATTGAAGTAGTCGATGCGACGATTATAACCGTCCCAGACTACGGCAGCATCACTGTTCAACCCGCTATCAAAGATCGCAACAAGCTAATGGAGCAGCAGCGCGAGGCGAAACAAACCCTCAAGGCCGCACTTGAAGATTGCGGTGTGAAGTCCGTCGAGTTGGCCGAGAAGCAGCTAGCAATGCGCGAGAAGCTGCTCCGGGATGCCGAACTTGCAAGGCAGGAAGCTGAATTACACGCGCCGGCAAATGATAACTGTGACGCCGGTGCGCAACCTCTTGCCGACCATATTGCCGGTTTGAAGACAATCCTCGAAACAGAACTCGCCGATCTTGGCATGGATGGCTTGCCATCGGAAAAGGATGCGGAGGATGCTCTGGCCGCTGCTCAAGCTGATGCTCAGGAAACAAGAGATACGCTCTCCGCTGCCCGTGCAGGTTTGTTCGGACCGGAAGAGGAGATTAGCCGCGTCCAGACCGAGCTGGGTGGCGTAAAGACGCGATATGAAGACGGTAAGGAACGTCTAGACAGACTCAAAAGCGATCTGACCGAAACCGAAAAACAAACTTCCGAAGACGATCTAGATACCGCCGTATCCGCAGCTGGACAGGCTCTTGCCGATCAGGAGAGAGTAGTCTCCTCGCTTGAGGAACAGCGTGAGGGCGAGACCCTACTACAATTGGATGCGCGCATCTCAAGGCTTGAAAGAGCGCTTCAGGATAGGCGTGACAAACGTACCTGGACCTGTCGCGCTTTCGTTCCGGCCTTGAGTCTCAGTTAAGCGGCCTTTCTT
>CAYGKE010000158.1:0-4995 GCA_964350465.1 uncultured Hyphomonas sp. | reverse complement strand
TGCGGCCAGCACAATCGGCATGTCGGCGCGGCGCAGCAATTGCGCAAAGCGCTCATCAATGGCTGTAACACCGACGCGGGCATCGATCAGAAACAGAGCCAACTCGGCCTCACGGATAGCAATCTCGGTCTGGACGCGCATTCGGGCTTCAAGCGAGCCGTCGCTTACGTCTTCGAAACCGGCCGTATCAATCAATATCAAAGGCAGGTCGGCCAGGTGTCCGGGGGCTTCCTTGCGATCGCGGGTAACGCCCGGCTGGTCATCGACCAAGGCCAGCTGCTTTCCCGCCAGCCGGTTGAACAGCGTGGATTTGCCAACATTCGGCCGGCCTACAATTGCAATCTTAAGCGGCATGTTCCCGCCTTCCCGGTTGTCACATTCAGAAAGGCGCAGCCCTTAACGTACTGCGATCAGTTTCGCATCATCGGTGAGCAGTATGATTTTGTCTTTGACCGCAATCGGCTCGATATAGACCGGATCGCCCAATTTCAATCGCTTGGTTTCTTCGCCGGTCTGTGGATCATATCCCAGAAGATACCCTTCAGAGGAGGCAACCACGACCCGGCCCGATGCGATGATCGGTCCAGAATAGGTAATCCGGCCCTTCTTCTTCTTTTCGTTCTTGAACTTGGGAAGGGTCTGCACCCAAAACACCTGACCCGTCGACGCGCTGATGCAGGCGAGTTCTGCATCTACACCAACGACAAACAGATATGGGCCGATCAGAGCCGGCGCCTGAATCGAGCCAATCGGCTGCTGCCAGACACGCGAGCCAGTGCGGCCATCAATTGCCGCCATGATCCCTGACTGGCTGGCCGCAAAGACCAGGCCACCTGCCAGGACAGGCCGCGCGCCAATGTCATTGATTGCGGAAATCGGGGTGAACTGACCTGGCCGTGCCAGCGCTTCATCCCAAAGGCGCCTGCCATTATTGGCGAGATAGGCGATGATTTCACCAGAGGAGTACGGGGCGACTACAATGTTTTCGACAGCGGCAGGACTAGGAGAGCCCAAAACCCTCGCAGACTCGGCAATCGCCTGATCGGACCAGAGGACATCACCCGTGCTAATATCCAGCGCGAACACTTCATTATTGTTCGAGGACACAAATACCCGGTCGTCCTTGATCGTTGGCGATCCAGTCATCGGCGCTTCAGTGTTCACGCGCCAAATCTCGCTGCCATCACGACTGCTTAGCGCCGCGATAAAACCAAACCCGCTCGCAACGACCAGTGTCTCGCCCTCAACCGCAATGCCTGAACCAATCCCTGTTCCATCTCTGCGCCGCCCAGAATCCAGCCCAACTTTCCAGCGGCGGGCTCCGGACTCAGCATCGAATGCGAATACATTCTGCGCTGCATCAATGACAAAGATCGTGCTTTCATTCGCGACTGGCGGTGTTGTCAGAGCTGACTTCTTGTCCGAGCCGCGCCCGGCATCCCGCTTCCAGGCAATGTCAAAAATCGCCCCTGCATCAACATGTCCGACAGCCTTGCTTGATCGTCCGCCTGCCTGCCCCCAAGATTCCATTCGTATTGCTTCCGGCAGCGTAATCTCAACTGTTGCCAGAGTCGGGTCAGCTTCAATGGATTCATCACCAAGAACCATTTCAATGCGCCCGGCCCGCTCTTCAGCGGTGGCCGCTTCTTTCTTTGCCTTGTTGCCCTGGAGGATCGAGCATGAAGCCAACAGGGCGGCCCCAGAAAGGATCACGCCCAGCTTCACAATATGACTAGTCTTCATTTGTTGGTTCCTCGCCTGCGGCGCCCTCAGCCGGGTTAACTGGTTCTGTATCTGGTAGGTCAACGTCTTCGATAGGGGCACTCGCGGGCGGCAATGAGGCCAAAGCGTGATTGACGCGGGCCTGCACACCGTCCGGCACATTGGCGGATACGCGCAAAAGATTGTATTCTGATCTGGCAAGCTCGAGATTGCCCTCTTGAAGCGCCTTGGCGGCGATCAATTCCAGAGCCAGCGCGCCAAATGCCGTACTCTCCGTTGACATATCGCTTAACAATTCGCGCAGCTCATCCAGGCTCATCGTGTCGGCGCGCAGATAAGCCGTCTTGATCAAAGCCAATTTCTCTACCGGCCCTGCCCCAGCTCCAGCTGCTTGCGAAAGAACGTCTGCTGCCGCGACCGCGTCGCCATTGCCTTCCAGCCGAACCTGCGACAGGAAATGCGCCGCAACCGGCGCAATTGCACCGCCCTCGGTGTTGATTGCTGTCAGGGAGTTCGCGGCAGCCTGGTAATCATTGTTTTCGAGCTGAGCCAATGAGGCTTCGAGACTGGCAGAGCGCCGCTCAGTCGTTTCGGCGGCGCTGTATGTGCGATATTCGTTGAGCGCGACAGCACCAATCAGAAGCCCGGCAGCCAAATACGCAAATATCCCATATTTGCGCCAAGCTTGGCTCAAACGGTCCTGTCGGATGCCTTCTTCGACTTCCTCGAAAATATCTGCCAAGGGTGGTCTCCAGAGCTAATAGACGCGAATTTCGTGCACCCTAACTGCGCCCGCTACGCGCCGCAACGCGAGATCGCTTCTTGGCTGCAGGTTTAGGCAGTTTGTAAATCTGATCGGGTCCCGGAAAGCGGCGCGACCGAACGTCCGCTGCATATGCCTCAGCGGCGCGGCAGATTTCTGTGCGAAGATCGCCATATTTGCGAACAAATTTCGGCACCCAGTCAAACACACCCATCATATCGTCGGTTACGAGAATCTGACCATCGCAAGTGGGCGAGGCCCCAATGCCAATGGTTGGGCATTGGACGGCCTCGGTTATCTGATCAGCCAGCTCGCGCGCCACACCTTCGACGACAATTGCAAAGGCCCCGGCTTCGTCCGCTGCCCTTGCCTCTTCGATGACAGACGCCCATTCCTCCTCGGTCCGGCCTTTGGCACGAAACCCGCCATCAACATTGACCGCTTGCGGGCGAAGACCGACATGTCCCATAACCGGGATCCCACGGTCCACCATATGCCGTATCTGGGTGGCGGCATAGGCGCCACTCTCAATCTTGACGGCCTGACAGCCGGTCTCTTTCATGATCCTGGCAGCATTCAAAAAGGCTTGATCCGGATTGGTTTCATATGAGCCAAACGGCATGTCGACGACGACAAATGCCTGCTCTGCACCCCGCATCACAGCCTGCCCATGGAGAATCATCATCTCCAACGTTACCCCCACCGTCGATTCAAGGCCGTGCACGACCATTCCGACACTGTCCCCCACCAGCAAAACATCGACATAAGGGTCGAGCAGCTTGGCCATTGGAGCATCGTAGGCCGTCAGGCAGACCAGCGGGTCACCTGTCTTGGCGGCGGCAATGTCCTTCACCGTTTTTCGGCGCATCTGGGACTGAGCTGACATGTAAAACCCTCGACTGATCAAGCTGAGCTGTTAGCAGGGCCAGCCCGCAAATTCAAAGGGCAAAAGCCGGGCAATTACCGGGCCGGGATCGCATCAACACCGAAAAACACTGGATGCAGCCAGAATGCCAAGGCAGCCCAGAGCGCCGCCCCTACTATAATGGCCGCAATGTCTGCAATGGGCGATATCACCGTATCTGGCCCTGGCCCAAGATCACCGCGGCGTTTCACCATGATCCGGTCGAAAATCGCATAAGCGATAAATGCCCCGAACAGGATGACCGAGTTCAGTTCACCATTGGCCAGCAAGTGACCCGCCGCCCAGAGCTTCACAGCAAGTAACATCGGATGCTTTGTCGTCTTGGCGATCCGCCCTGTCGGCAGTTGGGATGCCACCAGAAGCACCAGGGCCACCAGCATGACAGGTGAATTGATATGCCGCATCCATGTCGGCGGCGAATAGAGAACCCCCATGCCGCGCGTCGCAGAAAACCCATAGGCCAGCAACACAAAACCAATGATCGAGACGAGGCTGTAGAGCCCCATAAACTGCTGATAGCCAAGTTTTACGCGAATATCTTTACCAGGCTCCCGCGACCGCACAGCGCTGAACACATGGACGCCAAAGAAAACAAACAAACCGGTGATGAACCAGACCATATCGCGCCCTCCTGATCTTCGTCATGAAGTCTAGGCGCTGAAACGGGATTGGCCAAGGGACACACCAATCACGCAACTTTACATATGTAGCGCGAATCTCGCTATTCGGCAAGTTTTTATTTTTTAACAATAAGAGCATTGCCTTTTTTCAATACATGGTTATCGATAATCAATAATGTCGCAATGGAGGACCAAATGACAGCAATTGTTGTAAAATCAGCCGCCGCAAGTCTCGCGGGCCTCGGCCTCGCACTCAGCGCCCACGCCGCGGACACAAACTGGCAACTCTCGCAACCCGTTGAAGAAGGGGCCAAGTCATTCCTATTTGCAGAGGATGCTGGCGGTCCAAGCGTCGCTTTGTACTGCTCTGATCAAATGGGACTGCAAGCAGCTGTGCACCTTAATGGCACTGACCTTGAGAATTCTGCGATCCAGTCAAACTCAAAGCTGCGCAATCGCAATGTCGCTCTGTCAACCGACAGCATGGCAGAAAAGGACGCGGATTGGGCTTATGTGCGCCAGGCCAAAGTGCTTATTTCCACTAAAGGGTGGCAAGCCAAGCGCATGTTTAATGCTGCAATCAAAGGGGAGCCTGTCCAGATGGATATCCAGCGAGTGGGCGCCTACACGCTGACTCTCCCGCCGGTTGATGACACATTCAAGACATTCGCTAAGTCCTGCGCTGCGACCAGCTAGCTAGCGCGGAGCTTGCGATTTCTATTCAGCAGCGGCGGGAACGATGGTAACGCTCTCGCCGCAGCCACATGCATCGGTCTGGTTTGGGTTTGAAAACGTGAACCGCTCATGCAGCAAGGTCGTCTCATAATCGACAACCGACCCAAGCAGGAACAGTACAGCTTTTGCGTCCACAACGATTTTGACGCCCTTATCCTCGACAGTCTCGTCCAGCGGTTCAGGGGTCTGGACGTAGTCCATCGTGTATTCCATGCCAGCGCAGCCGCCAT
>CAYGKE010000157.1:279-5027 GCA_964350465.1 uncultured Hyphomonas sp. | reverse complement strand
TCGTAGTGGTGGTCATGTTTCAGTCTCCTTGGTTTGAATGAGGTCGCACAGGTCAAGTTGCGCACGGCCGACCTCGTCGAATAAGCCGTGATCGCAGGGTTTTTGGGACGCAGACGGATTGCGCTTTGGCGTCATGGGCAAAGCCGCCATAACGCCAAGGCGGTCACGCATCGTGACGGGCCGAACCCCGTCCATCAGGGTCTGCTCGCCCACATCGGTTGTCTCGGTTTGTTTGGGTGACGGGCGGGTCATCTGAAAAACCGCGCTGTGGCATATTTTTCGGTGAGACGGGTTTTGGCTTCCGCGCGGTCAATCGCCCGCAAATGGCCTGTTAGCGTTCCGTCCTCGCTCTCATAGGAATAGAGCAGGCCAACGCCCCAATAAAAGCCGCTGGAATCATAGCCGCCCCTATCAAGGCGCACTTTGCGCAGATAGAATTTAACCGCGCTCATGCCGCATCATCCTGCTGACAAAGAACGGTGCAAAGCCGCGTCCGCTCGGCCTTGGCGGCGTCCAGCGCTTCGGGTAGCAACTGATTGGCGACTTCGGACAAATAGGCATTATCGCTATCAGGATAATTCGCCTCTATGCCCCAAAGGCTTGCGGCGTGGTCGTCCAGTATGACGCCCTCAAGGCTGACAGACAGGACAATGCCGCAATAAAACCATTCATCCTTGCGCCATGCCTCCATGACGGCCTCGGCGCGGGCTTGGGCGGTGTCAAAGCGATCACGCCAGCCATTGCCCGCGCCAATAAATCCCGCTGCGTCTTTATAGAGTGAAGGCCAGAATCCGTCTTGGCGCTGGTCGGGCGCGTCCCCGCAATCGTCGCGCACAAGGCGGGCGGTGACGGTAAAGCCTTGGGCCTCGCAAGTGAGGCTATCGCCCTCACAGACAAAGCTATCGAATTTTTCGGTGAAGGTCATCGCGCTCACCACGACCGAAAAACGTGGGTTTGATTATACCCCGTCTCAATGGTGAAGATGTCGCCTGAATACTCAAAATCTCGCCCGACTGCTTTCCAGTCTATGTAGGGCTCAAGATATTTCGGGACGGTTTGGCCCGTGTCCTCGAAAAATTGCTCTGCATAATCGGCAAGGCTTTCATATTCGCCGCAATACTCGTCAAAGGCCTTTTGCGCGTCCTCTAATTCGCCGCCGTAATGCGCCAGCAATTTACCGCCAAGCGCCCCGCGCTCGGCAATAAATTCGGCCAATGCGGCGACAGTTTCAAAGCTGACATACTCGCCAATCGGCGCGCCTTCAAAACCCTCATAATCGTGAATAGCCCATTCCTCGGCCTCTGGTTCTGGCGATGCGGCGAGCATGGCGCGGGTCTGTTCCCAAATATGGGCCTCGCCTTGCGCGGCGTCTATCCAGCGGCCATGCAATCGCCCGTTATTATAGGCGGCAAGGCACGCCACATAGATGCGTATATCGTCTATAGCGGGTAGCGCAGTAGATGTTCCAAGGGGTGCAGTGGTAGCGGTCATATCAAGTGTCTCCTGTCTGTGCCGTTCCCTTCGCAAATGTCCCCCGGCAGTGGGGGTGGGCGGCAGAAAAGGACGGACAGGCACAGGGCATCAGGACAGGGGCCAACTGTCTTGGTAGGACGGCTTACAAAGATCTGATCAGCTTAAAGTGCCAAGGCGGTTGGGCGCTGGCCGCCCTGTGCCAGACCGGCCTGACGCCCACCCCCACTGACGCGGGACATTCACCTAAAATGTCGGCGCGCAGCGCCGTCTGCTAATCCATAAGGCACCCTCAAATTTGCCGCGTTAGCGGGCGGGGCCGACCCCTCTGCTCCGCAGTGGGAAGCGGCCACGCGGCAGGCGTCCGGCGAGCCCGGAAAGCGCGGGCACCGCGCCCAGAGGGAGCCGGACAGTCTGGCAGGTGAACGAAAAGGCAGCATGGGTCTCGGGCCCGCAAAGCGGTCTCCGATGGCCCTGATGGCGATACCCTAAAAACATCCTTTAATCCGCCAGACGGTCAGTCCGGCCCAAAGGGACGGGCGCCTTGCCATATCTGCACGGCGCAGGCCGTTCCTTCTCCGCCAAAGGCGGCACGCGCGAGGGATCAACGCCCGAAGGGTGAAGACAAGCCCTCTTTCTTCAAGAGGGCGCAGTCTTCATGCACGCGAGCCCGGTTCGGCTAAGCCGAACGCGCCCAGATTCAAATCATCATGAAACGGCTGAAGGTCATTGAACTATATCCATGCGCAGTCTTTCAAGCCGTGCATTTCGTCGATCTAACCCCCAGCGACGGTTTGCATAAAACTCCAAGGCTTTGCGAGTTTCTATACAGAGGGTTGGCCCGGTAAAACCATATTCACGCCGCACGGCTGCTTTTTGCAAGTCTGACAGGTCGGATTTTGGGACAAGGTGAATTTGAACGATTGTGTTCCAGTCATCATCAGGCGGCAATGTCTTGCCGATTGGCCGCGTCTTGAACGAACTCGACCGCCCAATTCTCACTGGAATATAGTCGCGATACTCTTCGTGTTGAAAACTAAAGCCTCGAAAATGCAGCCGCTCACCCTCTGATGCAAAACTCGTTGGCGCGATCCATTGCGCATCTTCATTGCCTGTTGTCATGGAAACATATTTGACTTCAATCGCCTTGCGCTCTGTCATCGCCTGGTAGAGCTTTGAGACGATGGTGACATCAATGTGGCGATTTAAACTCGGCAATTCATCAAAGCGTTCAGGGTCTTCGCCCGATAAAACCCCCTGCCAATCCTGAAAGAGATCGTTAGGGCAGAGGCTTATATGCGGATCAGCGGCTAAATATGTTTTTCGGGCCGCATCATAGAGAGGCGGTGATTGCGTGGCGCGTTCCAAATAGGTTTTGAAGTCGAGCGCAGCTTGCGCCGTTGAGACACCAAAGCGGTCTATCAAGTTGCTGCGATTGGCTGTGCCCCTCCATGCAAAGCATTGGTCCAAATAGATTAGCCGTTGGCGCTGGGCATATTTAAGGTCGTCGAACATCATTTTATTTTTCTAGTTGACTCAATCGTTAATGTCCATCTAAAAACTATACATATAAAAAATAGATTGATAAGCCCATGCGAATTTTACATACCAGTGACTGGCACCTCGGGCGTCAATTCTATGGGCAGTCTCTTGAGGCCGACCATGGGGCTGTTCTGGAACAGGTCTTTGATGCCATCGTCGCTCACCAAGCCGACGCTCTGATCATTGCCGGTGATATTTATGACCGGGCCTCGCCGCCCGCTACGGCTGTTCGTCAATTCAATAATTTTGTGAATCGCGTGGTCTCAGATACTAAAGCGGCGATTGTTTTTATTGCGGGCAATCACGATTCCGGCGACCGGATTGGGTCTATGGGGATTATCGCGGATGCCAATAGGGCGCTTATTCGCGGCCCGCTTATGCCCAATGAGCCACCGCTCTTACTGGAGGACGAGCATGGCACTGTTGCGTTTTCAGCGCTTCCCTTTGGGTATGAATTTGCCGCGAGAGACTGTTTCGGGGTTACAGATATTGATTGTCCGTCAGATGTTATCGCCGCTCAAATAAAAGCTGCCAAAAAGAATGTGCCCGATGGAGCCCGATGGGTCGTGACCGCACATGCATGGGTATCAGGAGCCAGCCCGAGCGAAAGTGAACGCAGCCTTGGCCGAACGGTTGGCGGGGTCGAGACCGTTTCGGCCTCACTTTTTGAAGGCGCACAGTATGTTGCCCTCGGTCATTTGCATCGCCCTCAATATATAGAGGCAGACCATATCCGTTATTCAGGGTCGCCTCTGGCGTTCGGGTTTGATGAGTCTGACACGCAGAAATCTATGTCCCTAATAGATATGGATGAAAGCGGCGCAATCACCCTGACTGAAATCGCGTTTAAGCCCATCCGGCAGGTGCGCACATTGCGCGGCAAATTAAGCGATTTACTCGCCAGCGGCATCGCTTCGGACGATTTTGTCAAAATCATTCTGACCGATGAGGCCCGCCTCATTGACCCCATGAAACAAATGCGCGGTCTTTATCCCAATGCGAGCGCGCTATCTTATGAACGCGATGAGACGACGCATGATGTTAAAGTCACGGACAGCGTGACGGCTGCGCTGACCAAACCTTCCAAGGTCATTGACGAGTTTCTGACGCATGTTCGGGGAGCAGCGAAAACTGAGCCAGAAGCGGCGATCATTGATGCCTCATTGGCAAAACTGTCCGAAACGGAGACCTAAGTCATGCGCCCACTTACACTGACAATGACAGCCTTTGGTCCCTATGCCGGGGAGGAAATCGTTGATTTCCGAGAGGCGGTTAAGAGCGGTCTTTTTGGTATTTATGGCTCTACGGGGTCCGGCAAATCGACCATATTCAGCGCAATGACATTTGCCCTCTTTGGGGAAGCGTCGCGCAATGAACAAGACACGTCTTCCCTTCGCTCCCATCATGCAGATGATGACATATTGACCCAAGTTGAGTTCATTTTCGAGGTGGGAACCTCTCGCTACCTTATTCGCAGAACCCCGGATCAAATGCGCCCCGCTAAACGCGGCGATGGTGAAACCAAAGAGGCGCATAAAGCGTGGCTATTTGACGTAACAGGTCTTGAGCCTGAAGACATATCCGACAAAAATCGCGGCAAACTGATTGCCGAGAAAAAGGTCAGCGATGTCAAAGCTGCCGTCCAAGACCGTCTTGGTTATGGCGCAGATCAATTCAGACAAATTGTGCTCCTACCCCAAGGCAAATTCGAGACATTTTTGACCGCAAAAACAGAT
>CAYGKE010000157.1:0-269 GCA_964350465.1 uncultured Hyphomonas sp. | reverse complement strand
GGCCAGTACGCTGAAAGAAGACGCGAAAGCGACCGAAGACAAGGTGAAGATTGACCGACTGACTTGTGCTGGGCGGCTAGAGCATGAAGGCTTTGAAAGTCCCGATGCCCTTAAAGCTGGGATTGAAGAGGCAAAAGGCCTTTATGACACGGCCTCTGAAACCGCCAAGGCCGCTGTCAAAATGGCCACCCTGGCGGATACAGGCGCACGCAGCGGTAATGACTTAGAGACAAAATATCTCCCACAAGAAGACCCGCAAGCGCGGCACA
>CAYGKE010000156.1:0-5172 GCA_964350465.1 uncultured Hyphomonas sp. | reverse complement strand
GATATCCATATAGACTTTCATCCCGCGCGCATGCGCGGCCTCGACCAGCGCCTTGAAATCAGCCCGGGTGCCGAGGTGAGGATCGACATTGGTGAAATCGGTGATCCAGTAACCATGATAGCCCGCCGATTCCTGCCCTGGCGGTCCCTGCACCCAGCGATTCTCAAAGATCGGGGTCAACCAGATCGCGGTCATACCGAGGCCCTGAATATAATCCAGGCGATTGGTCAGACCCTTAAGGTCGCCGCCATGATAGAAGCCTTTATGCGTCGGATCGAAACCGTGCGCCAAACGGTGATCAAGATCCATTCCCGCCCGGTCATTGGAGGGATCGCCATTCTCAAACCGGTCCGGCAGCACGAAATAGATAAGCTCGTCTTCTATCAGGCGGGGATTGCCATCGACCGCATCCGCAGGCTCAGGCGCAGCCTGCGTGACGACCGGCTCAGCTGCTGCTTGCACAGCGATTCCCGTCTCGGCGCAGCCTACGAAAAGACTGATCGCAGCAAGCGAGACAGAGACACAAAAGGGGTTTACTGACTTATTCATTACCGGCTCCCTTTGGCAGGTTCTCATCGACCCATGACTCAGTCTTTTCATTTTTTTGCAACGTCTGCAACCTGATTTTTTGCTATTGCAGCGCACAAACACAGGCGTTTTCCGCTGGAGATCATTCTTCTCTTGCAATTTTTTGCAAAATTGCTCACCCTTACGAAAACACTCTGGGAGATGAAGATCATGACACGTGCGATCTATTTGCTGTGCGCCATTCTGTTTAATCCGATTACAGCGTGCACCCTCGCCCAGGAGGTGGTGGAACCGGCACCTCTTGCCGCCGCCGAGTCAACGTTGGAAGCGCCGACCATCATTGAGAGTGCCGAGATCGCATCGCCATCCGGTGAGCTTGTCTTCGCGCTAGGCAGTCCCGATCAGACCCCAAAGTGGCAGGCCTTCTGGAAAGGTGAAGCAATCACAAGTCCGAGTGCACTCGGTTTCACTTTCGCCAATGCGCGTGACATGGAGACCGGCATCGTCCTGTCAGAGGTCAACCAGTCCTCGCGCGACGAAACCTGGGAACAGCCTTGGGGCGAACGTCGCTATATCCGCGATCACCACAATGAGCTTGAAGCTGTGTTCAAATTTGCTGATGGCTCTGACGCTTTTACGTTGCGCGCGCGCATCTTCGATGATGGGTTTGGCTTTCGCTATGAAGTGCCCGGCGAAGGCGCACGGCAGATCACCGATGAGCTGACTGATTTCGGGCTCGATCAGAATGCGACGGCGTGGTGGATCAAGGCGGGCGCCTACAACCGGTACGAATATCTCTACGAGACGACCACAGTTTTTGATGTTCACAGGGCGCACACGCCTTTCACAGCCCAGCTGCCGGACGGTCCCTTCATCTCAATCCACGAAGCAGCCCTGGTCGATTATGCCGGAATGTGGCTGAACCAGCGCCGTGAGGGCGTGTTGAAGGCCGACCTTGCGCCGCTCTCAAGCGGCATCAAGGTTGAAGTCGAAGGCGACTTCAAGACCCCTTGGCGCACGGTTCAGGTTTCCGACACAGCCTCTGGCTTGGGCAATTCAAACCTGATCCTGAACCTCAACGAGCCAAACAAGCTGGGCGATGTATCCTGGGCCAAGCCTTCTAAATACATTGGCATCTGGTGGTGTATGCACATTGCCGAATGCACCTGGGGTAGCGGCGATATCCATGGCGCCACGACTGAACGGACCCAGCAATATATTGATTTCGCCGCCGAGCACGGGTTTGACGGCGTTCTTGTTGAGGGCTGGAACACAGGTTGGGATGGCGACTGGTTCAACAATGGCGAGCTGTTCAGCTTCACTGAGTCCTATCCGGATTTCGATATCGAAGCGCTGGCCGCCTACGGCGCCGAAAAAGGCGTCTATTTGATCGGCCATCATGAGACGTCTGGCAATCTCACCAATTATGAAAACCAGATGGAAGATGCGTATGCGCTCTACCAGCGGCTTGGCATTCCGGCGGTCAAAACCGGCTACGTTGCCGATGCCGGTAACCTTGTGGTGCGCGACGAGACCGGCAAGAAATTCTATGAGTGGCATGACGGCCAGGTCGCAGTGCGCCATCACCTCAAGGCGGTAAAGACAGCAGCAAAGTATGGCATTTCCATCAACGCCCATGAGCCAGTAAAAGATACTGGTCTGCGTCGCACTTATCCGAACTGGCTAAGCCGTGAAGGCGTGCGTGGACAGGAGTTCAATGCCTGGGGTGTGCCGCCAAACACTCCAGAGCACACGACCATTATCCCGTTCACGCGGATGCTGTCAGGCCCGGCAGACTTCACACCTGGTATTTTCGACCTGACCTTCGGCAAGCCTCTGGACGAAGACCCACGCGTGCAGACCACACTGGCCAAGCAACTTGCGCTCTATGTCGTGTTGTACAGCCCGATCCAGATGGCTGCCGACCTACCGCGCAATTACACAGCCAATCTGGAAGCCTTCCAGTTCATCAATGATGTTCCCGTCGATTGGGAAGAGACGATCGTGCTCGACGGCATGCCGGGTGAGTTCGTCGTGATTGCTCGCAAGGACAGGAACAGCAATGCCTGGTTCCTGGGTGCGATCACAAACGGGGACGCACGCAGTGTGGACGTGCCGCTCAGCTTCCTAGGCGGCTTTCCATATGAGGCGCAAATCTATCGCGATGGCGAAGATGCAGATTGGCGGTCAAATCCCTATGCCTTCGAAACAGACTTCCAGTCTGTCGATGCATCGGGCAGTCTGACTCTCAACCTCGCCCCGGGCGGCGGTACAGCCGTGGCCTTTATCCCGACCGAATAAGGACAGACAGATGATCCGCACATGTCTTGGAGCTTTCAGCCTTGCCATCATGAGCGCCTGCTCAGCGACCGCACCAGAACCCCAGACTGAACCCGTTGATGTTTCGGCGGGCGACAAGGTCGAAACCCCATCGCAATTGATCAAGCTTGAAAACTTTGAATCCGAGCATGTCATTCCGCGCAATGTCACGATCTGGCTGCCGCCGAATTATGACCCTGATGGTGATCCTTATCCGGTCGTCTATGCGAATGACGGACAGAACACGTTTGAGGGTGAAACGGCCTATACAGGGGTCGCCTGGGAACTGGATGATATTTCTGAAACGCTGATCGCCGAGGGCAAGATACCAGCGCCCATCATTGTCGGCATGTGGAACACGGTCGACACCCGCTGGCTCGAATACATGCCGCAAAAGATCATGGATCAGGTTCCGGATGCCGCGTTTGAGCGCACCGATGAGGATGGCAACCCAACGAGCGAGCGACCGCCCATCCGCAGTGATGCCTATCTGAATTTCATCGTCGAAGAGATGAAGCCATATGTGGATGCGAATTATAATACGGCACCGGATCAGGCAAATACAACAATTATGGGGTCAAGCATGGGCGGCCTGATCTCGCTCTATGCCATCTCGGAATACCCTGACGTTTTCAGCCGCGCCGCCTGCGTGTCGACACACTGGCCATTGGCCGAACCAGATGGCGCGATTGCCGATGTCGCAACCGATGCGGTGATTTCTTATCTGGAAAACAGCGCGCTTGATCCAGCCAAACACACGCTCTGGTTCGATCACGGCACCGAAACACTCGACGCCTATTATGCCCGCCACGCTGGACCAATCGAAGCCTGGTTTCGAGACCAGGCCTGGAGTGAGGACGCGGTCAGCTTCAAGGTCTATGAAGGCACCAATCACAGCGAGTCGGCGTGGCAAGAGCGCACCGACGAAGTGCTGCTCTTCCTGCTGGCAGAATAGGGGCAAACGATGATGCGTATATTATTTGGACCTGTTCTTCTTGCCATAGCTGCGGGGCTTGCAGCCTCATGCACGACTGTTCCGGAAATCGCTGAGCAGATATCGCCCGCCGTCAAATACGCACCCAAGCCCTATGTGAAAATCGATCATCCCGACTGGGCAGATGATGCGGTGATCTACCAGATCAATACACGGCAATTTACCCCAGAGGGCACCTTTGCTGCGGCGCAGGAACAGCTGCCGCGTCTGAAAGAGCTTGGCGTCGATATTCTATGGCTGATGCCGATCCACCCGATTGGCGAGAAAAACCGGAAGGGGACGCTTGGTAGTCCGTATGCGGTCAAGGACTATTATGGGGTCAATCCTGAGTTTGGCACCAAGCAAGACCTGATCGCATTTGTTGATGCCGCACATGAGCAGGGCTTCCACGTCATCCTCGATTGGGTTGCCAATCATAGCGCCTGGGACAATCCGCTCGTGGTAGAACATCCCGATTGGTATGATGCCGATTGGAAAGGTGATTTTCATCCAACGCCGTGGACAGATTGGGCTGACATTATCGATTTCGACTATGACGAGTCCGGCCTGCGTCAATATATGACCGAGGTCATGGTTCACTGGGTCCGCGATGTCGGGATTGATGGTTTCCGCTGTGATGTTGCTGGCTTTGTGCCGCTCGACTTCTGGGAAACGCTGCGTACCGACTTGAGCAAGGTCAAGCCGGTCTTCATGCTCGCCGAATGGCAACAGCGCGACCTGCATGCCCGAGCGTTTGACGCAACCTATGGCTGGGAGTGGAAAGAAACCGCCCAGCGCATTGCCAAGGGCGAGGCTGACGCCGGCGCGATGACCGGTTTTCTGGCCAGCCAGATTTCAACCTGGCCACTTGATGCCTACCGCATGCTCTATACCGAGAACCATGACCAGAATGCCTGGGAAGGCACAACGGGCGAGCTTTATGGTGACGCCTATGAAGTCTTTCTGACACTGTCCTTCGTCAGCGAGGGCATACCGCTCATTCACAACGGCCAGGAAGTCGGCAATCAGGATGCCCTGGAATTCTTTGAAAAAGATCCGATTGAGTGGGGCGAGTTCGACCAACCTGATGGTGAGTTCATCCGTCAATTGATCAATATGCGCACCGAAAACAGTGCCTTGTGGAATGGTGCCGCTGGTGGCCGAATTGTCCCGGTCGTCACCGATAATCCAAGCCAGATCGTCAGTTTCGCGCGCACCAAAGGTGACAACAAGATTGTCGCCTTCTTCAACCTGTCGCCGCAGATTGCCGAGTTTACAATTACGGATGGCCCCGCTGCCGGAGCCTACGAAGACGCACTGACAGGTGACCCGGATACAATCCGACTGGGAGC
>CAYGKE010000155.1:0-5207 GCA_964350465.1 uncultured Hyphomonas sp. | reverse complement strand
CCGTACTATACTCGCCCCAGCCATTCTTGGCTGAGGCCAAAGTCTTACTTGAGCTCGACGGTTGCGCCGGCTTCTTCGAACTTCTTCTTGATCTCTTCGGCTTCGGCTTTCGACACGCCTTCTTTGATCGGCTTCGGAGCGCCTTCGACCAGTTCCTTGGCTTCTTTCAGGCCAAGACCGCTAACGACTTCGCGAACAGCCTTGATCACGTTGATTTTCTTGTCGCCAGCCGCTGTCAGGATGACATCGAACTCGTCTTTTTCTTCAGCAGCTGCGCCGCCAGCATCGCCGCCAGCTGCAGCAACACCTGCAACTGCGACAGGCGCAGCAGCAGAAACGCCCCACTTCTCTTCGAGAAGCGTAGCAAGCTCAGAAGCTTCCAGAACTGTCAGGGAGGACAGGTCGTCAGCAATTTGTTCCAGTTTGGACATTCTAGTATTCCTTAAAAAACAGGGTGAGAGATTGTAGGTCTATCAGGTTGTGAAAATGAGCCTTAGGCCGCGTCCTTGTTTGCATAAGCAGAAATGACACGCGCCAATTGGCCTGCTGGGGCCTGAACCACGCCGGCAACCTTGGTTGCTGGGGCCTGGATAAGACCGATAAGCTTGCCACGAAGCTGGTCGAGAGATGGCAGTTTGGCCAGGGCCTTGATACCGTTCTCATCAAGAACCTTGTCATCCATGATGCCGCCAATGATCACGAGCTTGTCGTTCTCCTTGGCAAAATCTGCAGCGCCCTTGGCGGCCGCTACAGGATCGGATGCATAAGCAATAACGGTCTGATCAACGAACATTTCCGCTGCATCATCGCCGCCCTTGCCGCCCAGCGCCAATTTGGCCAGACGGTTCTTGACCACTTTCGCCGTTGCACCCTGCTCACGCAGTTTGCCCCGGAATTGGGTCATTTCCGCAACGGTCAGACCGGTATAGCGCGCCACGACGACGCTGCCGGATTCCTCGAAAATACCACCAAGCATTTTCAGGGATTCGGCTTTTCCAGCTTTATCCATTGCGGATCTCCTAGAGATAGGCGACCGGACCATCCGGGCACCCGGGTCTTGCCATCCACGCCGGTTGGAAGGGCGCGTTCAGCGCCTGCCCAGGGCCTGGCAAACCACACCGCCCACACGGGCGACAAACCTGCCTCACCCCGTCTAACATAGGACTTATAGGCCCAAAGTGGCCAACCCATGATCTCGGACAGGAAACGGGAGACCAGCAAAGCCGATCTCCCGCAAGGGGCGGTAGTTACCCCCTAAGCGTCACCCGCGCAACCCCTAAATTCACACAAATGTCAAGAGGCCTGTCAAAAAGGCGGGCCAGCCAGACCGAACCCGTATGTCACAACCCGCCACAAGGCCAGCAGCACCGCTGGTAAATGCCACAGCACAAACACAATGGCAGCCAGGGTGACGGCGTAGCTCGCCGCGCCGAACGCGGTGTCGACAGCCCGTTCGAACCCGGTTTTACGCGGCGCTTCGGATCGGGTCGGTTGTTCGGATCGCTCAGCCGCATTGGCGCGGGCCTGTACAGCCCCCTCCAGATCACGGTCCCAGCTCGTGCTTATGGCAACCCGTTCGTGCAATTCCATAGACTTGCTTCACCACATGATGGCCAGTGATTCGACTTAACTTTTGGCAAGACGTGAAAACGCCCGCCGGATCACTCCAGCGGGCGCTTCAAAAATAACCAGACTGCCCCCTAAGACGGGATGACGTCGCTCGTATCGATTTTGACGCCAGGCCCCATCGTCGAAGACACGGTGACCTTCTGCATATAGGTGCCCTTCGCGCCGGACGGCTTGGCCTTGAGCAGCGCCTCAACAAAGGCGCGAACATTCTTTTCGATCGCGTCTTCGCTGAACGACGCCTTGCCGATCCCAGCATGGACAATCCCGAGCTTCTCGACGCGGAACTCGACAGAGCCGCCTTTGGCATCCTTGACGGCCTGACCGACATTCGGGGTCACGGTGCCAACCTTCGGGTTCGGCATCAGGCCGCGCGGGCCAAGCACCTTACCGAGGCGGCCAACCACAGACATCATGTCCGGCGAGGCAATCACACGGTCAAAATCAGACTTGCCGTTCTGGATCTCTTCCATCAGGTCCTCGGCGCCGACGAATTCAGCGCCCGCTTCCTTGGCTTCTTCAGCCTTGGCGTCGCGGGCAAAGACCGCCACACGGACATCCTTGCCAGTGCCGGATGGCATGGTGACAACCCCGCGAACCATCTGGTCCGCATATTTCGGGTCAACACCGAGATTGACGGCAATTTCGATTGTCTCGTCAAACTTCGACGTCGCATTGCCCTTGACCAGCTTGACCGCCTCAGCGACCGGGTAAGCCTTCTCAGCTTCAAGCGTTTCAGCGGCGGCGCGATAACGTTTTCCTGCAGCCATGTCCCTACCCCTTCACTTCGAGACCCATCGAGCGCGCTGAGCCCTCGATGATCTTGGTTGCCTGATCGAGATCGTTTGCGTTGAGATCTTCCATCTTCATCTCGGCAATCTCACGACATTGCGCCTTGGTCACAGACCCAGCGACCGAGCGGCCCGGCTCACTCGAGCCAGACTTCAGTTTCGCCGCCTTCTTGAGCAGGACAGAGGCCGGCGCGGTCTTGACGATAAAGGTAAAGGACTTGTCCTGATAATAGTCGATAACGACCGGCAGGGGCAGGCCCTTCTCGGCCTTCTCGGTCTTCGCATTGAAGGCCTTACAGAATTCCATGATATTGATCCCGCGCTGTCCGAGCGCCGGTCCCACAGGTGGGGACGGGTTGGCAGCGCCAGCAGGGATCTGGAGCTTAAGCTGCCCCAGCAGTTTCTTAGCCATGATAACCTCTCTGGCAGTTGAGTGACCGGTGGTCTTTCGATCCGGTCGCCGTGGATTAGAGGGCTCGTGGTCCGGGTTGGCGCCCCTTCCACAAGCATTTGTGTTCCGCTGTTGCCAGCGAAGGCGCGTCTAAAGCGGAAAAATGACAGGGGGTCAAGATCTGCGCTCAGCGCGCTGGCTTGACCTATTCAATCGTCTCTTCGGCTTCCATGACGATTTCCGGCACGCCATCTTCTGACATCTCCAGCTCGCCATTCTTTGCGGCCGGTTTGGCAAGCGCCATGTCGCCGACCTCGATCCGCACCGCATAGGCGCGTGACATCACCAGGCCGTCGCCGCTATCTGCGGTTGCCGTGACATTGAGGTAATAGACGCCGTCCGTGTCCGCGCTGTAGCTGACGCTCCAGTCGTGCGTGTCACCCGCGTCCATTGAGAAGCTTTGCGTCACCTGACTGCCGAACACGTTCAAGCCTTCAGTGCCACTGGTTTCAACGGTCAAGGTTCCGGCCTCATAGCCCTCCGACACGCGCAGATCGACGCTGCCATTCTGTCCGGGGCCAACCTTGTCCTGGAGCGTATGGCTAAAGCTCACCGCTGCGCCCGGCTTCACAGTGGCAACCGTCCTATCCAGCTTGCTGGCCGGATCAGTCGCCGCCGCCACAACAATATCGGAAGCCTCCTCTGCGTCGCTGGCAAGTTCAGAAACGGCTTCCTCGACAATGACAATCCCGGACGCCTCGTCTTCCACGGCAACAATGTTCGCCGCAGTGTCCTCGGCCACCGTATCGGTCGGTTCACCCTGGGTGCAGGCCGCTACTAGCAGGCCGGACGCCAATAAGGCGATTGGGGTATGTCTGATAAGTTTCTTCATGTTTTGGTCCTCGCCTTAGGAAACTGAAAAGTCATAACAGGTGTCCCGGCGCGTTGCGCTACCGCCGGGGTTGCGATTGCCGAAATCATAGGCGTCGATATAGTAATCGCCCGCTGTTAATGTGATTGTCGTGGTTTCGGTATCCGTAGCGCTGCTTTCCGCTCGCGTGACAGTATTGCCCCCTTGCCGGACAATAAAGTCCGGATCAGTACCGGTCGTCGGAAAAGTCGCGTTGCGTGTCATCGTCAGAGTATAAGAACCTGATGTGGCAACACTCAGCCGCAAAAATGACGTCACGCCCAACTTGTTCCAGACATCATCAGCAGTACCAGCATCATCAACCGAGCAAATCTCTACGGCCGCCCCGCCAACACTGAGCGTTTTATAGACCGGCAGGGAGGACGCGATGGTGCCGGTATTGGTTTCACCCGCACCATAGATGCCGGTGCCGCTAATACTTTGCGCCGTCATCAGGGCGGTCAGATCACCTGCCGCAATGCCGGCTTTGGTCGCCAGAAGGTCCCTGAAAGCATAGATGGTCGTAAACGCGTCACCGTCCGTAAGAGTGGGGTCGGTAAACGTTTCATATATCGGGCCCAGCCCCGCCGAAATCACGTCAGCGCCATCATCAACGTTATCGAAAACATCATACAGGATCGATTGGACCGAGGCCTCACTGAACCAGCCGGTCGCGCCAATCGTGTTACTCTCGACACTGAAGGCAAAACCGCTGGATTGCCCGTTGCCGAGGCTGTCCCGATAAATCGGGTCAAGTATCATGCCAGAGAGCGCATTGCCCCAACCTTCACCGAAGGACAGGCGCGCATCGAGGCGATCATTCCCGCTATGAGGACCGCCAATTGAATCGGCCCGTGAAATCGCGTTTTCGAAATAGTGCCCGAATTCATGCACGATGACATGTTCGTCATATTCGTCTGTATCGCTATTGGCATCACCAAGGATCAGGATTGTCGGCACCCCCCCTATCGATGTGAAGGACGATGTTCCAATTTCGCCGTTTGCCACACTGCCAGAGGCCGCGCGGTTGTTGATACTCCAGAACAGCTGCATGTTTGGATAGCTCAGACTTGTATCGACGGCGCCAAAGTCTGTTGCCACCTTGTAGACTGAATCCAGGATTGCGAAAGGCGCCGCAGCGCGCGTGCCCGTATAGCTTGTCCCGCCCCAGCCTGAGCCAGCATTCAGGTTACGGGTTGAATTTGCCGTGCCTGAACTCGTCAGACTGCCTGCCAGAACATAAATCGCATTGCTGCTTGTATTGTCCAGAACGCTGAAATCGAAGGTCGGACCGCCCGTCATGGTCATCCGGCTTCGTGCGCGCACTCTGACATCAGTGTTTGAATTGACGCTGAAGGAATAATCCCCATTCGTATCGGTGACATCACTATCGAGCACCGTGCCGCCACCATCGACAATCTCAACTTCTACGCCCCGGGCAGGTTGCTGAGCGATATTATTATAGTTCAGCCCAATGCCATTATTGTTG
>CAYGKE010000154.1:0-5265 GCA_964350465.1 uncultured Hyphomonas sp. | reverse complement strand
CGACAGCCCCATCCGGTAGCAGTCCGACAATCGCCCCCCGGATCCGCGGAATAATTTGTTGTGCATCGAACCGGGCAATCTATTCCATCGCAATCTGGTCATTCCTTCGAACAATGTCGGAATTCGCGCCGCGCAGCACGCGCGTATAGTCCTTCTCGGCCACATGCAGCTCTAGACTGTCGTGACCATATTCGATCGGACAACAGAAAAAGGCATCAAATTCATCCATCGCGACCTTACCAGGTTTCGGACGACGCATTCTTACCAAAACAGGAGAATAGTCCGCTCGGTAAACCATTCTGACGAAGCGAAGCACCGTCGCCAAAAAAACATCCTGGCGGACCGGCGGCACGTCTTCCTTGAGTTCAATGGAATGAATGAGGCACCCCTTCCTGATTTCAGACCTTGTCTCAGCAGAATGAGAAATTAGCCTGAAAAAACGATCAAACCGGTGGAAGAATGTTTCCAGCGTTCGGCTTGAGAACAATGAATACCCAAGCGCATGCATTGAGCCGGGCGTATTTCGCTCGGCCAGCTTCAGCCCGATCGTCTCATCACCTGTCGCCTCTACGATGAGCTCAATGAAGCGACTGAATCGTCTAGACCGCACCCTGGCATTCGGGTCCTGGAGAATATCAGGATCAACTTCCGCACGCCGGAGTAGATCTGGCACATCAATGGAAAAGTCAAATTCGTCCAATATGGCCACAATCTGTATGAGCCAGGATGCAATGACTGACCGCGTCTCACTCAATTCTGGTTGCGCCTTACCTGATGATGTGTTGTTCAAATATCGATTGTCCTGTACGACCGTCTTCGATGACGAGCTTTATCGGTTCATGACGGTTTGTCCAATTTCTGAACAGGATTGTACACGCTTCAACCAATACTGCGGACCTGGCCGCCCCAGTATTTCTTACGTACATCCTTTCGCAACACCTTACCAACGACGCTCAGAGGCAGTTCTTCCACGAACAACACGGATTTTGGTGTTTTGAAAGATCCGATCTGCTCTTTTACATAGGCGATCAGGTCAGATTCGGCCACCTCAACAGAGTCATTAAGGATGACTTCCGCATGTACAGCCTCGCCCCATTCTTCGTGGGGAACACCGACAACCGCCGACATCAAAACGCCAGGATGGGAGTTGACTGCGGCCTCAACTTCAGTCGCATAGACATTAAAACCACCCGTGATGATCATGTCCTTCTTCCGATCAACCAGGTAGCAATATCCGTTTTCGTCCGTATATCCGATATCCCCTGACTTCCAGTATCCGTTGACGAATTCCTCCTTCGTCTTCTCTGGATTGCCTTCATAGCCAAGACAGGTTGAGCGCGATCGCAAATAGAACTCGCCGAGTTCGCCTACAGGAACTGGATTGCCATCATCATCGCAAACCGACAGTTCGATCCCGGTTGAGCGTCGACCCGCGGACGCGAGTCGGCCTTCAGTCTCGGAGTCTACGATATGATCTTTCTTGCTCAGGCAGAGGGTTGCCGCCAGGTGTTCCGTGGAGCCGTACACTTGTGTGAATATTGAACCGAACCGCTCAACCAGGAGCTTAGCCTTGGCCGGGCTCATGGGGGCCGCGCCATACAACACCGTGCGCAATGAGGACAGGTCATATTCTCGGGCTTCGGGCATTTCCAAAAGGCGGTACGCCAGAGTCGGTACGATGAAGGCGTGGGAAATCTTTTCTTGCTGGATATAGCGGCACCAGTTCTCCAGACTGGGCGCGTTCATTGTGACCGTGCAACCACCGCTGAACAGAACCGGCAAAAGCATCATACCGCTGCCATGGCTAATGGGAGCTATATGCAGCATGCGGCAGCCATCGAAGAAATCCGGGTCTGGAAGTGTCAGGAAACTATCGCGGCACCCCAGAATGTTGTCGATTGAATACTTCGCGCACTTGCTGTCACCAGTCGTGCCTCCTGTAAAGCGCATGAGCACGACGTGCGTTCGATCATCGATTTCAATATCTGTGTTCTCTGTCGACGCGTTCGCCAAAAGATCGGGAAGGGCCAACACGCCTGAATATGGCTTGACCAGAGCATCCATCACAACAATCTGAATGCCGCGTTCGGTAAGCGGGCCAGCATGGGAGGCCAGGAGGTCATTCTCGATGAACGCGACTTTGGGCTTGACGATGTCGATCTGGCCGAGATGCGTTTCCAGGCTGTCGAGGTAGTTGGCATGACAACATGTTGCATAAGCTTTTGCAGCTGACCCCCAATGGAACAGGGAGAGATTGTCATTTTGCAGCATACAGACATATCGGTCGCCCGCGCCGAGATTCAGGTTTCCATTGAGAATATGTGCAATCTGATTGGTTATGATGTGATAGTCACGAAAACTCAGCCGGCGGCCACGCTCAAGATTCACAATCGCCTCACGATCCCCGAAGGATTCCGCGAGCCCTTGCATGATACGGCTGTAATTTAGTCGCCCGCCTTCTGTCGAAACCAATGCTGCAGCAGAACTTGGAGCGACGTCAACAGGCACCAGTTCACGGTCATTGCGCTTTTTTGAGAAAATTCCGAACACAGAGACTGTCCTCCCTTTTGTCTACACCACCCTAAGATTGCCGCGTACAGGATCGATTTAGAGCAGCTTTCTAAATAGATTCAGCAACCGGCCCGTCTTCGAAGAATAGGGAGGCAGCAATTGGCTAAGCACACTGATCTTCGATTGTGAGAACACCGGCTTCAAATGACTGAACCGCTCGAAACTTCCCGGCCCCAAATAGGATCCGATCCCGCTTTGCCCGATGCCGCCAAATGGAAGACGGCGCTGGAAGACGTGCATCACCGTGCCGTTCAGGGTCACGCCGCCAGCATGAGTTTCGCCAAGGATTTTTCGTCGACCTGCACTATCTTTACCGAAATAGTAAAGTGCCAGTGGCCGCTCGCCAGCATTGATGTACTCGATTACTTCGTCTTCCGTACGATAGGTCAGGATCGGCAGAATCGGCCCGAAAATCTCTTCCTGCATCAGCCCCATATCGCTTGCAACATTGGTCACAACCAGCGGGGCTATTCGATGAGCAGCCTCGAACATGCCATCACCACTGCCTGCGAGATTGGTCACTCCGGCACCTTTTGCGCGGGCGTCATCAACCAGTCCCCGCAAACGGTCAAACTGCCGGTGATTTATAATGCTTGTATAGTCCTGATTGGCTTCGATCTCGCCAAAACACTTGTGCACCTGCCTGGCGAGCGCTGACACAAAGTCTTCTACGCTCCCTTCTGGAACGAATGCGTAGTCGACACCGATGCACGTTTGTCCTGCGTTGAGGAGCTTGCCGAAAACAAGGCTCTGCGCGACTTCTGGAAAATGAGCACTTTTATCAATGATAATGGGGCACTTGCCGCCAAGCTCAAGCGTCACTGGTGTCAAATTGGCTGCGGCCGACTGGGCGACTTTTTTACCTGTATTGGGCGAACCGGTGAAGAGAATATGATCGAATGGAAGAGACGTCATCTGCTGCGCGACATCCGGGCCGCCGGTTACCACTGCCATCTCTTCTTCTGAAAAATACTTGCGAACAAGACTCTGCGAAATTTCAGCTGAATGAGCCGAAATTTCACTCGGCTTGGCAATAATCCGGTTGCCAGCCGCCAACGCACCCGCCGCACCGGCGAACACTGTGCCATAGGGATAGTTCCAGGTTCCGAGAATGCCGACGACCCCAAGGGGTTGCGGAATTAGGCGCGAAGATCCCGGCAATCCAAACGTGTCGGTTTTGACACTGCGCGGCTTCATCCATTGTTTCAAATGGCGCCGCGCGAATTTTACGTCCGACAGGACCAACATGATGTCCGTCAGTATGGTTTCATACCGGCTGCGCATACCGAAATCGGCAGCGACGGCGTCGATCAGTTCGTCTTCATGCGTCTCGAACATCTTGCCGAGCCGGGCGAGCAGGTCCATGCGCGCCTCATAACTGCGCGACACCTGCTGACGCGTGAGGCTGCGCTGCAGGGCGAAAACCCGCTCAAGCTCGGTGATGCCGCTCTCAACACCCATTATCTCGCCCTCAGCCGTGTCGCCGCGTCCAGCCGGATCGTCTCGCCATTGAGGTAACCGTTCTCGACGATAAACTGGCATGCGTGCGCGAATTCCATCGGGTCTCCAGCCCGGCGTGGCGCCTCGATTGTATCGACCAATGAGGCAACCACTTTGTCGCCCAGGCCTTTGACCATCTGTGTAAGGAACAAGCCCGGCGCGATCGCATTTACCCGAACGCCGACGGCTCCGAGCTCCCTCGCCGCCGGCATGTTCATGCCGATCACACCCGCTTTGGACGCCGAATAGCCAGACTGACCGACTTGCCCTTCATAGGCGGCACCGGATGACACATTGATTACAACGCCGCGCTCGCCTTGATCATCTGGCGTGTTCTTTGCCATCTCGGCAACGCATTTGCTCATGACATTAAACGTGCCGACCAGGTTGACCATTATCACCTTTGTGAACTTGGAGAGTTCGCAAGGGTTGCCTTCCCTGTCGAGAATTTTGGTCGGGGCCGGAATGCCCGCCGCGTTGACGGCAATATGAACTGCGCCGAACTGATCTCTCGTTTTCTCAACTGCCTCAGCAACTGACTGATCATCGGTCACATCGACCTTGAAGAACTGGCAGACCTTGTTTCCAAGTTCGCCACAGAGCGCGTTTCCTGCGACTTCGCTCAGATCGAAGAGCGCGACGCGTGCGCCCTGCTCAACAAAACTGCGCGCCGCAGCAGCGCCTAGTCCAGAGGCACCACCTGTAACCACAGCGACTTTTCCATCGAGTTTCATGTTCGCAAGCTCCTGACCTGTTATTGTAAGCTTTCAACTGCTCAAGTCTGGAGCAGCCTCCCTTCGATGGAAAGGAGGCTGCTACAAGACGATCAGAAATTTATACGGCCTTCGGCACCAATCACGCGCGGCTCTTCGATCCAGCCAACATACACGCCCGGGCTGAGTGGCGCGTCGACCGAGGCGGTATAGGTGGCTTCATCGGTTAGGTTGCGACCGAATACACGGAATCCGTAGCGGCCAAACTCCACCCCGACATGAGCATCGAATTTCGTATATCCTTCCTGAAACGCGTTCGGGTCGAGGTCGCCATCCAGGAACATCTCGTCCTTGAAGTTGGCTCCAATCCGGGCATTCAGATCGAAATTCTCGAAACTGCGATTGAAGGCGAGATAGACGTTACCACTGAACTCGGGCGCAAAGGCCCCGCGTTCGCCGGCAAGGTCCTTGGTACCCACAC
>CAYGKE010000153.1:0-5331 GCA_964350465.1 uncultured Hyphomonas sp. | reverse complement strand
GCTGGATCCCATTCAGACGATGAACGATGTCCGTCGCGAAGTTGATCGCTTAGATCGCGAATTGGTGCGGTTGCTGGTGCGTCGACAGGCCATGATGGACGCTGCTGCGCGAATCAAAGGCCAGCGAAATCTCGTCCTTGATCGACCTCGCATTGAGGACGTGATCGCAAAGGTCTTGGCCGAGGCTAAGCGTCAAGGCCTATCCCCCGCTATTGCTGAACCGGTTTGGAGAACGCTAATTGATCGCTGCATCGCCTATGAGTTCAGATCCTTCGACAAACGTAGCCCCGGTTTAGACAAGGCGTGACTGGCACGCGCGCAAGCCTCCAACGCTTGCGCGAGGGCAGATTTAACGTCGTTCAGCGCAACGGACGCCTCGGTCAGCTTACATAAACCCGAGCGGCCAAGGTTTTCGGCCGTTAAGCAGGTTTCCGCCAGATCTTTGGCACCGATGCTCAACGCCGCGCCCTTTATTGTGTGTGCTGCATCCGCCCATTGCTGGTGCTCAAGACCGGGGTCAAGCATCCGACCCCAGACATCTGCTTGCGTCTTGAATATATCTAGCACCTCCTCCGCCAGGCTGACATCGCCCCCTGTCATGGTCATTAAGTGCTCTAGGTCGATCTCCATACTCGTTTCCCTGTTGCGCATTTTGGTTGGCTCAAGAAATTGTGACTGCAGTCGTGTACTTTTAATAGTGCGAGGCTTCACATTGTTATCGTTTTTCGTTATAATGGGAGGCGTTCCAATTTGGGGAAGATGAAGATCATGCTGCAGATTCTAATCGTAATGAGAGACGTTATTGTCGCTGTTGCCTTGAGCTGGCTTGGACTGGGTGAGGACACCGCCAAGGATCAAAAAGACTCTTCTGCGCAACCTTCACAGACTGTCACATTTACCTTGGGCCGTTAACGCAGCGCAAGATAGTCCAAAAACAGATGGGCCCTTCCATGTGCGAAGGGCTTTTTTTGTGCGCTCGCCAAACTGGAATCTGGTTTGAAAGGCGGTATAAGACCGCAATGACAATTGGTCTTTTTTTCTACAGGTTGGGTACATGGCTGCTTTGGCCCTTTTCCGGTTTGATACTTAGCCAGCGCATCCGCAGCGGAAAAGAAGCCGAGCACCGGATCAATGAACGCCTAGCCAAAAACCTCCCCCTCCGGCCCGGCGGGCAACTGGTATGGTTACACGGGGCCAGTGTCGGCGAATCCCTGATGCTAGTCGAACTCGCTGCGCAAATGATCAAATCCAGAAATAATCTGGCTTTACTGTTTTCTTGCCAAACCCTTACAGGAGCTGAGACTATTTCTAGAGCGCTCGCGAATCGCGCCGAATTTCAAAAAGTTTGGTACACCCAAATCATGGCCCCGCTCGATACGCCGCCAGCTGCAAACAGGTTCGTGAAACACTGGAGCCCGGATCTGACAGTCATCGCTGAGGGTGAGATTTGGCCTAACCTCATAAGTGCCTTGAAGAAGCGAAATCACCGAACCGCGCTAGTGAATGCCCGCATGACAGATAAATCCATAAAGGGATGGGCGCGATGGCCAGAGACAGCTCAACAAGTATTCACGAAATTCGATGTAATTCTGGCATCTGATACGCGCTCCGAAAAAGGTCTTCGCGAACTCTCAGGGCGCGATGTACAGCTTGCCGGCAACCTAAAGTCTTCCCTCCCCCCGCCAGACGCTGATCTCACTGAACTTCAGCAGCTTGAAGACGCCGTTGGGGATCGCAATGTCCTACTCGCGGCATCAACGCATGATGGTGAGGAGGCAATAATTATCGATGCGGTTATGCAGATGCCTGACAGGCCTTTGACAATCATCGCCCCCCGTCATCCCGACCGGGGCGATTGGGTCGAAAATTTGATCCAATGCTCAAACCTCAAATATGCAAGACGGAGCGATGACGACCCCATTAGAGAAGACACAGACATATTGCTGGCCGACACTCTAGGCGAGATGGGTCTTTGGTATCGCTTGGCCGATACGGTTTATATCGGCGGAGGACATGCTCCGGGCATAGGTGGTCACAACCCTCTTGAGGCTTTGCGATTGGCAAAACCAGTGCTCAGCGGACCAAGCGTGTTTAATTTCGATGATGTGGTTCGCGACCTCAAGGAATTGGGTGCAATCACTATCGTCCTCGGCGCTGAAGACATAGTGCAGCATTTCCCTGCCCGTGCACCGACAAAGGATATATTACAGCGGCTTGAAGAGCGTGCTTTTGCGCCAATGCAGCGGACACTGGATAGCTTGCTGCCATTGCTATCGAAAGCGCCCGGAGCAACGGTGTGAAGGCGCCCCGCTTCTGGTCAGGTCAGCTCGACCCCAAATCACGCGAAGCAGCGCCGCTTACTCGCGCACTCCTCACGCCGCTGGCGGTGATGTATGCTCACATTACCGCTCGGAAAATTCGCAACACCAAGCCCTATAAGAGCGATGCTATTGTAATATGTGTTGGCAATCTGACGGTCGGCGGCGTCGGCAAGAGTCCCATCGTCTCTGCCATCCGTAGCAGATTAAGAACCACCTCGGCACTGCGGGTCGCCACACTATCTCGCGGATATGGTGGACAGCTCAAAGGGCCTCTTCGGGTTGATCCAGAAGGACATACCGCCGAGGAGGTTGGCGACGAACCACTTATGCTGGCAATGCATGGCGAAAGCTGGATTGGAGCCGATCGTGCGGCGGCAGCTAAGGCAATGTGCGAAGACGGCGTTGATGTTATTGTCATGGACGATGGCCACCAGAATCCGAGCCTCGAAAAAGATTTGAATATTGTTGTCATCGATAGCTTTGATCCGTTCGGGAATGGCTTTGTCATCCCAAAGGGGCCGCTCCGTGAGCCAATCCATGCCGGATTGGCGCGCGCTGACGCGGTAGTTTCGATGGGGACTGAGCTTCCGCCAAATATCTTGACAGAAACTGGCCTGCCAATATTGCGGGCCGAGATTAAAGCAACCGGCAAATGTCCGACAGGACCACTGGTTGCATTCGCCGGCATAGGACGCCCAGAAAAACTTTTCGACACGCTCAAAGCTTTAGGCGCAGACCTTCGCGACAGCGTTCCGTTTCCTGATCATCACGTCTATTCATCTGGGGACTTAAGATATCTCGAACGCCTCGCAAACGATCACGAGGCGCAACTCATAACGACGGAAAAAGACTACACGCGCCTGGCGCCTGAAGATCGCCAGCATATCCTAACCTTGCCAGTTGAGGCTCATTTTGAAGACACCGAAGCCCTCGACAAGCTGCTGGCAGATGTGTGACTGCAGTGCCATCATGAACAAACAACAAGCCCAACAATACATCCGCCCCAAGGATATCGACAATCGCTCGACATTCCGACAGCGCCTTGTATGGCGTCTTGAGACGTTTGCTTGGGATTTTGTCTATTGGTTGCCGATGAAAGCGCTCGGGCCTGAGCGGGCATCGAATTTCTGCGGCTGGCTTATTCGGCGTATTGGCCCGCTCCTGTCGCAGCACAAGACGGTTATCAAAAACCTGGGACTTGCGTTTCCAGAGCTTTCAGAGGCGGACAGGAAGTCCATCGCGCTACAATCGTGGGAGAGTGCCGGACGGACGGCTGGTGAATTACCTCACCTTCCAACGATTGATCCCTATGAAGGCGGGCGGGTTGAAGTTGTTGGTGCTGAGATCTTCGATCAAATCGAATCCTCAAAGAGCGGTGCCGTATTCGTAACCGGCCATTTCGCAAACTGGGAAGTGATGGCGGCCGCCATATGCAAGCGTCCCGTTGATTGTCTGATTACATATCGCGCGCTCAACAATCCGCATATTGATCGGCGCCTCAATAAAGTCCGGCACGATTATGGGATAGGCATCCTCACCCCAAAAGGCCTTGGCACTCGCGAGTTGATGCGCGCGCTCAAGAGCGGGCAGTCAGTTGCACTGATGAATGATCAAAAGTTCAACCAGGGCATTGCGGTTGATTTTTTTGGGCACGCGGCGATGACTGCGCCTGGTCCGGCAAGACTGGCGCACAAATACAAAGTGCCAATTGTCTTCATTTCAACGCGTCGCACCGGACCAGCACGGTTCCGAGTTGAATTCCACAAACCATTTATGCCTGTCTCCACTGGAGACGAACGCAAAGATATCGAGGAAACAGTTCGAAGGAGAACCGCAATGGTAGAGGAAGAAGTTCGGGAAAACCCGTCTCAATGGTTCTGGCAGCACCGTCGCTGGCCTAAAGACGCATGGCGCAACGCTGGCCTCATGGATTAGCCACGCGGCACGAGCGCTCTAAATAGATAGCAGGCCACAAGGACACGCAAATGCCCCATGTAACCGAAATTGCCTCAATCCTTGTTCTTGGGTTTTGTGCCCTGCTAGGCCTCGGCAGCCTCTTTGCACCGAAATGGGCGGCAGGGGTGGTTAGACTGACCGAGACGCCTGACCCTGAAAAGCCTGGCGGATTTTCTGAGTTTCGCGCCACATACGGCGGATTGCTTCTCATGTTGCACCTGACGGCACTGGTCATAATGCTGCAACCAGAGCTGAGCCTTGCGATAAAGCTTTTTTCAACATTGCCAATTGCAATGGGCTGGATCGGGGCGGGCCTTGGACGCTTGATGTCGTTACTGCTGGATGACGGCGAGAACCGCTCGACTGGCTTGATACCCGTCTGGATTGCAATGGAAATCACTATGGGACTTGCTATCGCGTCGCCTGCCCTGCAATTGGGAGCTTAGCTTAAGGATAATGCCATGTCGGAACGTCGCGAGACGCCCCGTCGCTCGAAACACTCTCAAAAGCGACGCCCCAGAAAACCCAATCGAAACGTGGAGCCCGACTGGAGTGAGGGCGAGCGCATAGCCAAATATCTCGCTCGGGCCGGTATTGCCTCCCGCCGTGAAGTCGAGGCCATGATTGAGCGCGGTGAAGTTCGCGTCAATGGCAGGAAGCTCACGACACCTGCGTTCAAGGTGCTTGGCGGCGAAGACATTCACGTCAATGGAAAACGGGTTTCGAGCCCGGAGGCCGTTCGCCTGTGGCGTTATCACAAACCCGCCGGATTGCTGACGACGACCAGTGATCCAGCCGGACGGCGTACTATTTTCGATGAGCTCTCTAAGTCCCTGCCCCGCACGATGACGGTGGGGAGACTTGATTTGAACACGGAAGGATTGCTTCTGCTGACAAATGACGGCGGATTAGCGCGAGAGCTTGAACTTCCGAAAACGGCCTTGATGAGACGTTATCGAACCCGCGCCCACGGCCAGCTGACAGATGAAAGCATCGAGCTGCTAAAAGCGGGCGTGACGGTAAGTGACGGACAGACCTATGCGCCGATCTCATG
>CAYGKE010000152.1:0-5373 GCA_964350465.1 uncultured Hyphomonas sp. | reverse complement strand
ATGCAGATTGCTTCGCCATCCAAACAGGAGATAATCCCAATTGGCTTGTTGTTTGAGATATATCCCGGATTGACTTGGGATACAGCTGGTCGGGAAGGAGCGGAATACTGATTTGCTGAGCGAGCGTTTCTATCAGGCTATCCTCTGACAGAGCGCCGATCCTGACCAAGGCCTCACCAATAGGTGTGCCCAGTTCATTGTGCAGCGATAGGGCTTGATCCACATCCTCCTGTGTCACCAAGCCGCGCTCAAACAACATTTTGCCAAGAAGTTTGTTTTCACCAACGGTCAGAGCATTAACAGGCACCATTGTATCTCCAAATAAGCAGGGTATACCGAGACATCCTCCATAGCTAATTGCGCAGAGTGTTGTCGAGCAAGATATCCCATGTCAGTATTTTCATACAAAGCGTTGGATCAACACGGTCGTGAGGTGAGGGGGCAGCTGAGCTCTGAGTCAAAAACCGACGCCTATGCGGCCCTACGAACGCGAGGTCTAGCTCCTCACTCGATCAGGCAAGAGTTTGACCATAAGAATTTCAATCTGGGTCTTGCGCCATCGGAGAAAAAAAAGGCGCAAAACATCAGGCAATTGGGTGTGTTGCTATCTGCCGGATTGCCTTTGTCCGATGCGATCGGAAGTTTAGCCAGCAATGCGTCTAATGACGCGCTGTCGCAGCGGGCGACACGTATCAAACGGAAACTGCGAGCGGGGGTTAGATTCTCTGTTGAGCTTTCTGAGGAATATAATGACCTTCCAGGCTATGTGACGCGATTGGCGGAGCTGGGCGAAGCAACCGGCACCCTCGGGGCAGCAATGATGGATGCGGCCGACAAATACGAATCCGATCTGGAACTCCAAAACGAAATCAGGTCGGCGCTTACATACCCCGTGTTCTTGATTGTCGCCGGGTCAGTGATTGTGTTGTTGTTGTTTCTGTTTGTAATTCCTCAGTTCGCCGAATTGCTTGATGGATCCGAACAAGATCTCCCAGCCATCTCGAGGCTGGTGATAGACGCGAGCCTTTGGCTGCGGACAAATGCCATGACCGCCGTCATCGTTGGCTTCGGAATGTTTGCAGTCTCAGTGTTTTCGTTTCAACAGATAAAAGTAGTGGTCGCCAGTTTTCTCGAGTTTCTGCCCATCACTCGGTCTTTTTTGTTGTCCGGAGACATGGCGAGATGGTGCTCGACGATGGAAAGTGCTCTGCGCCACGGTTCGGGTCTTTTGCAGGCTTTGGAACTGGCGGAGCCCGAAATTCGGTCCCGGCGCATCAAAACCGGGCTGATCGCGGCAAGAAAGTCTGTCCGGGGAGGTGACGCACTTGACATCGCTATAGAGAAACATGTGCCACATTTTGACCATATGGCCCTCGACATGATCAAGACAGGCCGAGCATCTGGCAAATTGCACGATATGCTGGGGTTTGCGTATGAGTCATATCGCAGAGACGCAAAGGAACGCACAAAACGCCTTACCGCACTGATTGAACCCCTCGCAATACTGACGATATCGCTTATTGTTGGCACAATTGTGGTTAGTATAGTACTCGCCATGACGAGCTTGTATGAGATTGCCCCATGAACGACCCTCACAATATCCAGTTGAAGAAAGCGAGGCCAGTATCCAGCCGGTGTAGCGGCGCGGAAAAACCGCGACGGAACCGCGAAAGCGGTTTTTCGCTCCTGGAAATCTTGATCGTATTGGCGATTATGGCGCTTATCGCAGCCTTGGTCGCGCCGCGTCTGTTCAATCAAGTGGACCGGTCAAAACAGACCGTCGCTGAAACCCAGGTCAGAGCGATTGTTACAGCGTTAGATACAATGAGACTGGATATCGGGCGATATCCGACAGAGCAGGAGGGTCTTAACCTATTGCTTGACGCCTCCTCTGCCGCTGGCGGGACGCGAAACTGGTTTGGGCCCTATATTGAAGAAATTCCTCTTGATCCGTGGGGAGCTGCTTATCGGTATAACCCGCCAACGAAGGACTCATCAGGCTTCGATACCGCGCCCTTCGTGTTCTCGTTGGGTGCAGATCAAGAGCAGGGCGGCGCCGGACTTGATGCTGATCTTGGCAAGGTGCCTGCAAATCTCTCAGGTTAGTCTTGCTTCAAACGCAGTTCGAAGCAACCGGTCTAGCTTTTGCATGCACGTGATGAGTCTAAAGGACTTAATTTACATGAGAGACATAGCATTACCCTCAAGCAAGGGATACGGTCGGATTGGACAATTGTTGCTCGTTGCGGTGTTCGGTATCATTGCCGCATGCGCGAACAATGATTTTCGCACGGCAGAGTCCATACAAGAACAGTTTGAACAAACGCCGAACGCAATTTCCAGCGACAGGCTCCCGGATCGCTCGGATGATCTCGGCATGGCGAGAGGCGGAGCGGACACTCAGAACCGCGACATTTTAACCGAGACCCAGAGTTTCCCCATCCCTCCGATACGTTCCGGGTCGCGGCGCCAACCGCAGGACGCCGCGGCTGGCGCTCCGTCACCGGGCACCTCAATTGTTGACGCAAAGGCCCGTGAGCTCCCTTTGCCGGATTTGGTGGACATCGTGTTCGGACAATTATTGGACGTACCCTATTTTACGGGGCCTGGAATAGCTGCGAAACGCGATGTCATCGTAAATCTAAGGTCCTCGGGTGAAATGCCATCAGAAGCATTCCTCGAATTGGTCAGGGATGTTCTGACGACATATGGCGTTTCTGTCGTCGCCGAAGATGGGGTTTACAAAATACTTGACGATTCTTCTCTGCGAGCCCGTATGCCGAGGTTCATCAGGGGGCGGGCAAGTTCTGATACGCCTGCAGCGCTGAGACCTCTGGTCATGTTTGTCGAGCTCGAGGCGATGAACGCAAACGAAATGAATTCCATTCTCAAGCAGGCTTTTCCAGGCAATGACCGTCTGAAAATCTCGGCAAATCCGCAATTCAACGTCATTACGCTCAATGGTTTGCCAGACGATGTAAATGCTGCGCTCGCAATTATCGAGGAGCTGGACGAACTTTCATATGCAGGAACTCAGCTCGAGTCCTATCGTCCGCGCTTCATGGTTGCGGCAGATCTTGCCAATCAACTTAGTACGATGCTGTCCGCGGAGGGGTGGCAGTCCAGCGCAAATGCCAGTGTTGAGAGGACGATCCTGTCTATTCCGGTAGAGTTTTCCAACCAGCTTTTCGTCTTTTCCAAAAGTTCTGCAGCTATGGCTCGGGTACGGTTCTGGTTGCAACAATTGGACCAGCCATCAACGGCTGGAGATGTGCCTCAAATATTCGTTTACAGTGTCCAGAACGTTGATGCGCGCTTGTTGTCAGACACGGTCAATGCGGTATTGACCGGCACCTCAAACAGCGCCCGATCAAGTGCGGACAATGCGTTCAGCAATAACGCGCCTGGCGTCGCTGCACCCGCTGTCGGGCAAAGGCGAACTCTGGATGGGATCCCGGGAAGCCTTGTTGTGGACCCAATTTCGAACCGACTGATCTATTCCGGAACCGCATCCGACTTCGCGCGGCTCAGACCCCTGCTTGAGCAATTGGACAGAGCGCCCGGGGAGGTATTGATACTGGTAACAATTGCTGAGGTCACACTGACTGATGAAACCCGGTACGGCCTTGACTTCTTCGTTGACAGCCTCGGCACACAAGACGTGAACATCAATGTGGGAACAGGGGGTATAGGGGTGGGTTCAGACGGGATTCGTATCGGAATCTTGTCCGGAAATGTTGACGTCGCGCTGAATGCGTTCGCTTCAAACAATCAGGTCAACGTTCTGTCGAAACCAAAACTTGTTGCACGGTCAGGTGGGGCTGCGCGCCTGCAAGTTGGCACGGATGTCCCGGTGATTACTTCACAGCGAGCCGCGAGCGCTCAAGACGGTGTTGGTGAGACGGACATCTTGCAACAGGTCGAGTATCGTAAGACGGGAGTTCTCCTGACGATTGAACCCATCATATTTAGTCAAAACCGGGTTGACCTGACAATTTCGCAAGAGGTCTCGACCGTCTTGCCTAATAGCGGTTCGGAAATTGCGAGTCCGACAATATCAAATCGAACCCTGGATACGCAACTTTCCGTTCAAGATGGCGAGACCGTGATTCTCGGAGGTCTTATTCAAAATACCACAACCGAAAACGAAACGGGTGTTCCAATATTGAAGGATATACCACTCGCTGGAAATTTGTTTAAGAATAGTTCGATCGATCAAACCCGAACGGAACTCCTCGTGTTGATTACGGCCTATATTCTCCGAGATCGCGATGAAAAAGAGCAACTCACAGAATCACTTTTGAGACAGCTTGAGGCGACGTCGGGCCGGGATGATAATTTTGATACGCTCATTCGCCGGCCACCAAGTGAGGCTGAAACAGCCGTTGGGGAGTAGAGCATTGCAAGCGGCGAGTGCTATATCGGATAGACGGTCTGAGGCAGGGTTTTCTTTGCTTGAAACCCTTGTGGCTATTGCTGTTCTCGGGGTCGCCTCCTTACCTTTATTGGCACTTCAATCACAACTCGCTCGTAATTCTGTGCAACTTGTCGCTTCCGCTTCTTTGCTCACGGTGCGGGAGGTGGCACAAACCTATGTTTCGCTTCTGAACGATCCGTCGGAGGGGCAGGGGGAGCTTGATATTGGCGGCGGGTGGAAGCTCACATGGACATCGGAGGCACTAACAGGCCCGACTGACGCGGTCATCGGAATCGGGTATCGCGGCAGATTCCAAGTGCAATTATTCGAGGTGACCGCAATTATCGAACACCCCAGTCATCCCGGTTTTACGCTCAGCAGAAAGTTGATGAGAACGCTAGAGATAGCGCCCTATCGAGCAGGATAGGGCGCACCGCAGCAGGCGAATTTACGACGTCGAATGTATACGACGATGCCTTGCTTAAAACATCGTACCTTAAGCACTGTAACAAATATGTCTAAAATTTTATGTTTTCAGTCAACTCGCTTGACAGGTGAGTTTCCCGAATATTTAGTGCTGGCGTGGGGGGGAGTCCTCCGCGGTTCCGATGCGTATGTCGGGTAGATTTATTCACTTAAGAGGTTTTCCAATGAAAATGCTTAAACTTTTGGGGGCATCGTCAGTCGCAGCCCTTCTAGCGGGGGCAGCGAGCGCCCAGCTCGCGCTCGAGCAAGATTCGACCGGGTTCGAAACTATTGCCGGTCCTTACGCTATAGCTGAAGAAGTCGATTTCCCGGCTTTGCAATTGGCCGGTGACGCCGATGCGATATTTGGATTGGAAGTTCTCACGCAAGGTGTGATTCCACCCGGTCAAAATATTTTCATGACCATGACCATCACGAACGGCACTCTTACGGCCAATCTCGATGGTTCCGAAATCAGTGGTGGTATTACC
>CAYGKE010000151.1:0-5521 GCA_964350465.1 uncultured Hyphomonas sp. | reverse complement strand
GGCTGGAAAGCTACCGCGACAGGCGCGAAAGCTCTGGCCGGGTTGTCGTTCGTGCGGATATTGCCCGGCCGGTCAAGGGCCGCGGTGTGCTGATCCTGGATGACGTCTTCGATACCGGGCGCACGCTTGCCTTTGCCCGGACGCATCTTCTGGCCAAAGGCGCTCGCGAGGTAATTACCTGCGCGCTTGCCCGCAAGCCCTGGGCCCCGGAAGGCGAGGACAATGTCGATTTCCACGCGTTTGATGCGCCGGGACGTTATCTGGTCGGATACGGCATGGATGATGGCGGTAAATATCGCGGCCTGCCTTATATCGGTGCGCTGGACTAGGTCGGGCGCAAGCTAAGCCTCGATTGGCTCCGCCCAGGCCGTGAAGCGTTTCGCCACTTCCTGATAGACTGGCCGCTTGAATGGCACGATCAGGCTGGAAATTTCGTCCAGCGGGGCCCAGCGCCAGGCATCGAATTCAGGCTTGTGGCGATCCAGACGGACATCGCTGTCGGAGCCTTTGAAGCGCAGCGCGAACCACTTTTGGCGCTGGCCGAGATATGGCCCGCCCATGCGGCGGCGCAGCTCGGCCGGGAAGTCATAATATAGCCAGTCCTCGGTCTCTTCGAGGATATCGACCAGTTTTGGTGCCACCCCGATCTCTTCCTCTAGTTCGCGCAGTGCGGCGGCATCGGGGCTTTCACCCTTGTCGACACCGCCTTGCGGGAGCTGCCACTGAAAGGCGCCGCGGCCATTGATCCGGCGACCAATAAAGACGTGGCCCGCGTGCGAAAACACGGCGAGGCCAACATTGGCGCGGTAACGGTCGGGATCTCGGTTTAACTGGCTCACCCGGCTTGATCTAGCGCCGCAATCTCGACTTGCCCAGCAGGCTTGCTGCGTTTTGCGTGATACGAAGCCGGCGCCAGAAGTATGCCTTTGTCTTCGAGCCGTCCGGTCCAGTCTTTCAGCATGTCAATTGTCACCGGATAGGCAAAGCCCGATCCGAGGGCGCTGCCATTTTCGAGGGCATCGGCTTCCAGCGTCATCAGCTTGGTCTCGATATCTTCGGCATCGGGACGGGCATCGAGCACGCTATTGGCGCGCGCAAAGGTCAGATTGGTTTCGCTTGCCGTCGCTTCAAATACAGACCGGGACAGGCTGCCATCCTCGAAAAAGGCGAGGCCGCGCTGGCTCAGTTCGGCAAACACCGGCTTTGCCGCTTCGTCGCTGGTGGCAAACTTGGCGCCCTGATAATTGGTCACCCCGGCAAAGCCATCGATCTGGCTCAGCAGGCGGCGCAGGCGGCTGGTATTTGTATCCGCGCCAGCGGCGACCTGCAGAATGAAGGGATGCGGACGCTCGCGGCCATAATCGTAGGGCTCCATTGGCAGCTCAACCAGCACTTCATGCCCTGCGGCGCGGGCCTGGCGCACATAGCTCTTGAGATTGCTGGCTGTCGGCGCAAAGGACAGCGTCACTTCCGCAGGCAGCTCATTGATTGCCGCTTCTGTATGGCGGCGATTGATACCAAGGCCGCTAAGGATCACCGAAACGGTCGGTTTGCCCTGCGGGTTGTCAAACGGGCGTGCATTTTTCTCGAACGGTGTTTGCGCCTGCGTCTCGGCGATCTCTGCTGCGGCGACATCAAGCTGTGCCGCGGAAGGCGCGGCATCACCGGGCTGCGTCAACTGGCTGAGAGACTGGCCCGGCATGACGATCTTGCCGTTGATGCGGATGCCTTCAGTTTGGCTGCTTGACACTTGTCTGACCGGTGCCGGCGATGCCCCGGAATTATATTCAACGCCGAGGTCTGGTTCGCGTAGCGAGGCCTCGATCGCCTCGGGGCTGGAATTTGCCGCCAGGGTCAGGCCTGACAGATCATCACTCGGCAGCCGGGACTTCAGATCCGGGCTGGCATCGCTTGGTTCAAACAGCGCGACCTGGATGCGCGGCCCCGCCGCATCGGCATCTCCAAACAGGTGCAAAATGCCGCCGCCAACACCAAAAACGCCAACCAGGCAGAGCAGGCCCAATGAGCCGTGGACAAAGCCGCTGCGAACAGGTGAGGGGTCCCGCAGGGTGCGAGTGGTCATGTAAGGCCTCGTCATGTCTTCGAAATCTCGATTCAAGCTCCAGATAAGCGTGGAATTGGTTAAGAAGACGCAAACTGTGATTAACCTTTGCTGTGATTTGCGGGGTTGCAAAAATTACGAATTTGTTGGGTTGCGCAGGGCGGCGCTGAACTTTGTCTTGCCAAACCGCCCAGCCTCGCCCTATCCCCCTGATCATGAATAAGATTAGCTTGCACAAGGGCGACTTGCCCGCCGATCTCGATCTCGGAAAGATCGTTGCCGTTGATACAGAGGCCATGGGCCTGAACCCGGTGCGTGACGCGCTTTGCGTCGTCCAAATCTCGTCTGGCGATGGCAGCGCGCATGTCGTCCAGCTGTCCCGCGACTATGATTGCCCCAATCTCAAGCAGCTGCTCAGCGACGCCGAGGTGCTGAAAATCTTCCATTTTGCCCGCTTCGATGTCGCGATGATGATGAAATGGCTGGGGATTGTCTGCGCTCCGATCTGGTGCACCAAGATCGCCTCGAAACTGTCGCGCACCTATACTGACCGCCATGGGCTGAAGGATGTCACGCGCGAACTGATTGGCTCAGTATTGGACAAGTCCCAGCAATCCTCCGATTGGGGCGCCGAAGAGCTCAGTGACCAGCAGCTGCAATATGCTGCCAGCGATGTGCTTCACTTGCACGAGATTCGCGAGGGCCTTCTGACCATGCTCGAGCGTGAGGGCCGAACAGCTCTGGCCGAGGCCTGTTTCGAGTTTCTGCCCGTGCGGGCAAAACTTGATGTACTGGGCTGGAACGAAATTGACATATTTTCGCACTCATAAGCTGTTAGCGGTGACTGAAACGTCACGATCTGGCTCTATCCAACCGCCAAGGGCTCGCCTACGATACGCTTATGAATGCCGCAAACGTCCATACTGAAACCAGCTCAAACTGGGCGCCAAAGCGGCAAATGACGCTGGAACAGGCGCGGCGTCGCTCCTCGACAGTGGCCCTGCTGCGGATGGTATTTGTTGCAGGCGCGGCGATTTCGGCCGGCATCATGATCGGGCCGATCGCAGCCAGTACGCTCAGCGCCACCTCCAACACGATTGAACAGGTCCGCGCCGAGGAGGTCGTGACCATGGTCAATCCGCGCTTTACCGGGCGCAATGTTGATGGCGAAGCCTTCGTGATCACAGCAGATACCGCGACGCGCCGGCGCGCTGATTCCAGCGTGATCGATCTGACCAATCCGAAATTGGTGGATGAATTGGGCACGCAGGTTGTCGCGCCGTCCGGGGTCTACCGCCAGAACGCTGAATCGCTGGATCTGTTTGAAAGTGTGCGGGTCACCGACCGGGATGGCTATGTTTTCGATACGACGGCAGCGCGGGTGCATCTCAAAGAGGGCCGGGTTGAAGGATTTGAGCCGCTCAGCGGTGATGGACCCCTTGGCGACGTGCGCGCAGACTCCTATGAGATTTTAGACGATGGTGACCGCGTGATCCTGCGCGGCAATGTTGATATGGTGATCTATCCGGACGGCAAAGGTCGACCGGAGACTGAGGAGTAGAGTGATGATGGTGGCAAAAGCGATCCTTGCGGCCTGCGCAACGCTGGCCATTTGCGACCCGGCCATGGCGCAGATCTCTGGCGAGGGCGGTCCAATCCGCGTCAAGGCTGACCGAAGCGAGGTTCTCGACAAGGAAAAGAAAGTCGTGCTCGTCGACAATGTCGATATCGCTCAAGGCAATGCGCGTCTGCGCGCCGATATTGTCACCCTTGCCTATTCAGGGCAGGGCGGCGGCCAGACCAGCGGGATTGCCTCCAGTTTCGGCGATATTCGCAGCATGACCGCGCAGGGCTCGGTGTTCTATGTCACGCCAGACCTCAAGGCCAATGGCGATCTTGGCGTCTATGAAGCAGCGACACAAACCATCACCCTGACCGGCAATGTTATCCTCGTGCGCGGCGATGATGTTGCCAAGGGTGAGCGCCTGACCATGGATTTGGCCAATGGTGTGACCTCGCTGGACGGCGCGGTAAATATGGTGATTGTCCCCGGCGACGCGGCTGATCAATAAAATTGTGCCTGATTGCATAAGCTGATTTTAAGCTTGTCAATCTAAGGCTTCGACATTGGCGATTGGCCAGGGGAGCTTTTACAAGATGGACAAATCCGGCAACGGACTCTTTGCAACCGGCCTCGCCAAATCCTTTGGCAAGCGTCAGGTCGTCCATGACGTTTCCCTGTCTTTGCAGCGCGGCGAGATTGTTGGTCTGCTTGGCCCGAACGGCGCCGGCAAGACCACGTGTTTCTATATGATGATGGGCCTGATCAGCGCCGATGGCGGCATGATCACGATTGACGGCGCTGACGTCACGACCCTGCCCATGTATCAGCGCGCCCGTCTCGGCCTTGGCTACCTGCCACAGGAGGCCAGCATCTTTCGCGGCATGAGTGTTGAAGACAATGTCATGGCCGTCGTCGAGCTGGTTGAGAGCGACAAGGCCGAGCGCCAGATTCAGGTCGATAGCCTGCTCGAAGAGCTACACATCACGCATTTGCGCAAACAGCCCTCGACCAGCCTGTCGGGCGGTGAACGCCGCCGCGTCGAGATTGCTCGCGCACTCGCGTCCAAGCCAAGCTTCATGCTGCTCGACGAACCGTTTACCGGCATCGACCCGCTCGCTATTTCCGACATTTCCGATCTGGTCGGTTATCTGAAAGAGCGCGGCCTCGGTGTCCTGATCACTGACCATCAGGTCCGCGAGACATTGCAGATCGTCGATCGCGCCTCGATCATTTACGAGGGCGGGGTCCTGTTCGAAGGCAGCCCGGACGAAGTTCTGGCCAGTGAAGACGTGCGCCGGGTCTATCTCGGCCAGCGGTTCGCGGCGTAGGGGCGGGGACGATGGCAACGCATCAGCGCCTCGATATGCGCCAGGGCCAGTCCCTGGTTATGACCCCGCAATTGCAGCAGGCGATCAAGCTGCTGCAGCTTTCGAATATCGAATTGGCAGAATTTGTTGCAGAAGAGATTGAGCGTAATCCATTGCTTGAGCGCGGCGAAACCGGTGACGCCCCTGAAGCTACCAGCGAAAATGATGGCGAACCGAAGCGCCGCGAAGAGCTGGCGCTGGATGACACGAGCGGCCTTAACGAAGCCCGCGAAGCCATGGATGCTTCCGACAGTGATGTCTATGAAGCAGGCACCGGCTCAGACAATGCCGTGACCGCAGACTCGCAAACCGGCCCATCCGCAGCGACCGATTGGTCCCAGGCTGGCTCGGGCCGCCAGATGAGCGACAATTTCGACTTTGAAGGCTCGCTCAGCAGCGAGAAATCCCTGCGCGAACATCTGCACGAACAACTCACCATGGCGGGTCTCTCGCAGGCTGACAGGCTGATTGCCGCGCGCCTGATCGATGAGACCGACGATGCTGGCTATTGCAAGGTCGAGATTGCCG
>CAYGKE010000150.1:0-5529 GCA_964350465.1 uncultured Hyphomonas sp. | reverse complement strand
TTATGATGGCGATAGTCGGCACGCTTGGGCTCGTCGTCATCTACTTTTCAGAAGACAGGTCTCGGACTCTCAAGACCTACTTACTTGCCAATATCATGCTTCTCGTCATTGGCGCAGCATGGATATGGCAAATAGTGGCAATGTCAGGCGATCATCCAGGGCTTGAGGTGAAACCGGTCACGTTGCTAATCTGGCACTTGCTGAACGTCGAGGGCTTTCCTGGATTGCCATTCGGGGCAAAGCTCTTCGAACTCATATTGTTTGCGGTTGCTTTCCTGGCCATTCCTTTGATGTGGTTGGCGCGCAAGCGCGACATTGCGGTTCTCCTTATCGGGCTATTGATCATTCTCCCAGTCAGCATCGCCATACTTCATCTCAAGCAGCCATTCCTTGCCAATAGGGTAGTGGTGCCATGTGTGCTGGGTATCTGTATGGCGTTTGGTATTGGCGCCTCGCAGATAAGGTCTGG
Organism: uncultured Hyphomonas sp.; assembly: GCA_964350465.1. Taxonomy (GTDB): domain Bacteria; phylum Pseudomonadota; class Alphaproteobacteria; order Caulobacterales; family Hyphomonadaceae; genus Henriciella. Next base: position 5,060 of record CAYGKE010000150.1, on the reverse strand, counting down.
CGTCCTTCGATTATCCGCGATTGTCCTGGTTTGCGGAGCTGCGCTGCTATCGACCATCTATGAGCTGACCCACCACGAAAAATGGGAAGATTACCGTGGGGCGTTTGCGATCGCAGATGAGGCGGGTTTTGGTGCCTCACCAGTCCTGACTTGCCGTCATTATAGCGGCTTTGCCGTTCTGGCGGAACGCAGCACAGCAGACGTGTATTTCTACAAGTCCGGCCAATTATTGCAGCAATCAAAGCCTGGCTATATGCGCATTGCAGCATACCCGCTCCCACAAATCGGTGACACACCTGTCGAGGAGATTGATGACCATCTTGGCGGCGGTTTCTTGTTACCAGGAGGGTTACGCCAATTGCTTGAAGTTGAGGACAAGATTGTCTTCTTGAGACCGTTTTGCCGCGACGGTGATGACGACATTATCAAGGCTGCGCTCGAGCAGGCAAACTATCAGGAGGTGTCACACACTTATCTCGGTCCGAAGTATGACCGAGGCATGCTTCTTGTCAGTCCCATGTCACGCGTCACTTTATACGAAAAGAAATAGCGACCCAGCCAGAATAGGTCTTGCTGCAATAGTTAGCCAGTTGAGCTAAAAATGCGCATCCCAGTAGATATTCCGCTGGGCAAATCAAAACTGGGGTGAATTGGCTTGACGTTGCGGTCTTGGTAAATCATCGGAGGAGGGGTGGTGAGGCGAGTATAATGGTGATTGATCGGGTTTTTGCGGGGCCTGCTGAGGTTCAAACCTCTGGCATGACTCGTCGGGCGTTCGTGATTTGGGGCGGGCTCATTGCCGCTGTCGCGGCGATTGTTAGGTTCTGGGACCTTGGCGGTGCTTCGATCTGGATGGATGAAGCTGTGTCACTTGGCCTGTCCGACTTGCCAGTCGATGCCATTCTGTTCGCCCGAATAGATAATCATCCGCCGCTCAGTTTTCTAATCCTCCATTATTGGCACGACTGGTTTCCAGGGCTCGCAATGGCGCGGGTTCCATCGGCTTTTCTAGGGGCTGCAACGGTCGTGATCATGATCTTGATGATGGCTGACCAAACCTCTCGCAGAGCTGCCCTTTTTGCTGGCCTGCTGATAGCTTTTTCTACGTCTCATATCTTTTTCAGCCAGGACCTGAGAATGTATGCCGTACTCCTTTACGGTCTGTCTCTGGCGCTGTGGGGGGGGATAGGTCTGGCGAATCCGAGGTCGCGTTCGCTGCTCTTCTATTCAGCACTATATGTGCTGGGCGCGGTTGTGGCGATCTACAGCCATGCCATTGGCATTGTGTGTATGGGCATCATTGGATTCAGCAGCCTGCTTTCAATACTGACAAGCTCAAGAGGCGTACCAGGTGCCCAACGCTGGTTCTTGGCCAATATTGTTGTGCTCATTCTGGTGCTGCCATGGTTGCTGCAAATACCCGGAGCATCGTCAACGTTTGGCGGCGTAGGATCATCCGTTACGGTCTTTGACTCTCAGTGGTTTTATCGCAATGCAGTTGGATTCCCAGCCCTTGGCGGGTTCGGGACATTACTGGAAATGACATTTTTACCTCTCGCCTTACTTGGCGTGTATGTCGCTTACAGAAACAACAACAAGGCACTCGCTGTAGCGATGGGCGCAGTTGCCTTTGCTTATCCAGCATTGTTGGTTGGAATGCACCTGAACCAATCCGTGTTGTCCACGCGTACGATGTTGCCAGCGATCTTGGGTGTCGTAATGGCGAGCGCCTATGCGATTGACCAAATTCGGGTGCCGAACGTGAGAGATGCCGTGATATGTCTATTCGTCGGCGCTGCAATATTATCGAGCATCTCGGAATTAAACGACCCAGCCAAGTTGGAGGATAATCGAGGGGCTTTGGCCTTCGTTTCGGCGGAAGGGGCAGCAGAGGCCCCAGTTATCACCTGCCACGATTACACCGCCGCTGCGTTATGGGAAGAAGACCGTTCTCGCGCCATTCATTTCACGAACTCTGATGATACGATCCGCTACAAAAGTTCTCAATATTGGAGCGCTGCGCAGACTTCCATGAGCAATATGAGGCAGATGAGCCTACGTGAGATAGATGCATATCTTGGTGGAGGGTGGTTGGTCGAAGGCGGACTTGGGTCTGTCCTTAACGGGCAAGACGAAGTGAGCATAATAAGGTCTTATTGCGGGCGAGAAGTCCTCGACGCAATCGAGTCAGAACTGGCTCGCTCGGGGTTTGTTGCGACCGCCACTTGGGACTCCCGGCGTCCCGAATCAGAGATATCTGTGGTCAGTCCGCAAACCATCGCAACTGTCTACAAGCGCTCATAGACTCTCTTTTCACAAGAAAAGTGAAAAAATCACTCCCGCACAAGTGTATGTTTTATATGTAAAATACGTAAGATAGCCGGTTTTTGGGCGGTCTTAATGAACCGTAACCGTTTGGAAACCCAAAGCATGATTATATCTTTGAATTATGCGCTTAACTGAAACCAGTCCTAACGCTCAAAACGTTCACTTCGATTGCCGGGTGCCGTCGCACTTGGCAAATAGGCGAGATACAGAGCAAGACGGGGCAATGTACCCAGGCTGGTTGAGGTTCATCATTATTTTCGGCCTGAGTGGTTTGCTCTGGACAGGCATCATTTTTGGCCTGTCAAAGCTGATATTCTAACCCCTCATGAGCCGCTCAATTACAGTTTGCGGACCGCAATAGCGGCGAGAGCGCTGAGATGTCTTGGTGCTGATAGAGGGTTGGATCCGAGAGCTTTCAAGAATGCCAAGGGTGCCTTTTGTCGAAGAGTGGCGACGAGGGTCTCGAACTCGTGAACGCTTTGCATTTTTTGCATTCGGCGTTCAGCGGACGATTTTCCAGCACCGTTCATTGTTGGGAGGTAGCGGTCCTGGAAATCCTGCTCAGCCTTTAGGATGGCCGCGGTCTGATGCGGGTTAAGGCGATGGGAAATGGAACCCTTGCGAACCAGATAGATGTAGCCTGTATAGGGGATCAATAGCATCTTGGCACCTTCGGCCAGCGCTTCAGCAACCAGATAGAAGTCTTCGCTATTGGTCAGGGACAAGTCGTACTTAAGTGACCGTTTCTCCAGGAATGACCTGGAGAAAATAGGCTTCAAATATCCGAGGGGGCGACCAAATTCCTTGTCTGACTCCGGATCGATATAGGTGTCGAGGGTTATGGTTTCTGGGTCGCTCAACCGCTCGGCATGAAGGAAACTGTAATATGCACTCTCGTCTGAAAGATTGTCGGTCGCGTGCATGTTGTCAGCAACGATGTCAGCACCGTGCTGTCTAGCCGCCGCAATCAATACACTGAGCCGGTCCGGCAGGATGGCGTCATCTGCGTCCAGTATCGCGATATACTTTCCCTTTGCGGCCGCTAGACCTGCATTGCGAGCGCCAGACGGGCCCAAGTTCTTTTCTAACTGAATGAAAATCACGCGCGGATCTCCAGCCGCAGCCGCTAGGACCGCCTGTTCACAAGAGACTTTGGAACCATCATCAATCACGATCACTTCCAGTGAGATGTTCTCTTGCGCCAGCGCCGACTTAATTGCGTTGCCAATGAACTCGGCTGCTTCATATGCGGCGATTATGACAGATACGTCAGGCGTCTGAGCCATGGCTAAGCCTCGCCGCCCCGAAGAGATTTCTTGGATCTTAGGACAACTTGTTCAGCAAGTTTAGCGACCACCGACAAGGAAGCTTTTGGAGAGATAAAAAAACTCGATACAAAACCCGGAACGCTTCGTTTTTTGACGGCTTCAATTGTCCGAACCCAAGCCCATTCCTGTTCAGTTTCGGCGCGATGTTTTTCGATGGCTTGGTAGGCCTCTGATGATAGGTCACCACGATAGAGAAGAGCACGATCTGTTTCGACAAGGCGCTGAAAGTCAACTGCTTTTGGTGTTCTGGACAATGAGCCCTCTCTCTGAACTGCATAGTATCCCGCTGCATCGATCAGACAGGCTCGAGCCCCATCGGCAAGCATGCGTGCGTAGAGGTCGTAGTCCTCGCCAAAGCGCATATCATCTCGGTAGACAGGACCAGAAGGTAGTCTGCGCCGATCCATAAGGGGCTTTATGTATCCGAGTTCGCTGCGGCTGCTCTGTGAAGTTAGATTGTGCTCGACGAAAAATCCGAGGGTGAGAGGCACATTGCCATCTGGCTTTTCTGGCCATAGCTGACGGATTGGTTCTTGTGGGGCTGCATCGCTAGATATGATGAGATTGTCTGCAACGAGTGACAGATTACCATCGACCGCCGCGTTGTGCAGTTTTTTGAGGCGGTCCGGTAGCATAAAATCGTCGCTATCGAGGGGTGTAAACCATGCCGCGTTTGTCAATTCTAGCGCTCGGTTTCTAGCCGCCGAAGGGCCGGCGTTTTCGGACTGTCTTGCGAAGGTCAGTCGCGGGTCAGTCTTGGCTCTTTCCAAGACCAGTTCTGCTGTCTTGTCAGTCGAGCAGTCATCCACGACAACGACGTCAACCTCCAAACCTTCCGGTAAGTTTTGGCTCAATACGCTATCGATCGCACGGACAATGCTGCCTGCTGCGTTATAGGCCGGAATGATCACGGCAATTCGATGGGGATCAAGCTCAGTCATGGCGTGGCGTGTCGCTATCGTGGTTGTCTCAATTATTTGAGTTGGAGATTGGGGAAGAGGCAAGATCGTAGCCAAGCTTTTGCATCATGGTTGAAAACGCTTCAGGCATGGCAGCAAAGTCGCTTGGCTGCATTGTTTCCGACCATTTACCTATTGAGCGCGGGGTGATCGGTCGCGTAACAGCTTGATGATGATCGTGGCGACCAACGTCAGCCAGCCGTTCTGGCACCTTTGTCAGGTGTTCTGTGTCGAAGTCCAGTTCAGCCCAATCGAATATCTGCGGGAAGACCGTCTCAGGATCGCTAACGAGGTCCTCATAGGCGATTTGAAGTGGTGCTCGCTTGGCCTTTCGCAGGTTCTTCAAACATGAGGCATTTGCATCAACCCAGCGCTGCGCCGACTTCCCGACATCTCGTATGCCGTCTTCTGCTTGAAAAAAAAAAGGGGGGGGGGGGGGGGGGGG
>CAYGKE010000149.1:0-5578 GCA_964350465.1 uncultured Hyphomonas sp. | reverse complement strand
GGTCCTTGAGCGCCAGCAGGAAGGCCAGCTGCAACCATAGCCACGGCCAGAAGACAGGCGGGCAATCCTCAAACAGGTCGCGGAAACGGCTAAAGATCATGTGGTCCAGACAGGCTCAATCAGGGGTCAATTGAGGCTCAGTATAGGGCCAGTTCGGCAGGGGGAGGATAGATTTGGCGATTTGCCCATGGCTTTGCGGCCAAAGCCGAGGATAGCGTGTCGCCTCGTCTGCTTCCGGCGTCGGAGGAGACGAGAGCAGAAGGTTGGCCCGTTTGAGACTCATCCTGAGCGAAGTCGAAGGGTGAGGCGGGCGTCTGGGAAGCACGGCCCTTTATCCTTCGACTTCGCTCAGGATGAGGGCCTATAGAGCTGAGGCCCGCTCCTGACCCTCAGCAGATATCACAAACTGCAAGCTATTGGTCCTTCGGAGGCATCCCATAAAGCGGGCGAATGTCCTCTGGGACAAGGCTCATGTCGATTATGACACCACGCTCAGCCCCAATACGACCGACGATCGCACCAATCTCGGGCGGTGTTAAATCTCCTGTAGACGCGACCTCCATGGCGACGGCATCAAAGAAATCATCAAACTCACCCGCAGACGTTCCGACGAGCAATGTGGCGTCAATGTCGCCAGCGTTCCACAGCGCATGTGTGCCGCCGCGAGGCAGCATCGCCAGACCACCTGGTGAGATCGTCTTTTGACTGCCGTCTGCCATAAACGTGACGGTCCCTTCCCTGACATAGAAGAACTCGTCTTCATGAGTATGCGCATGGGGCGGAGCACCAGCGCTATTTGCTGGCACTTTGATTTCGAAAAGACTGAGGCCCGCATCATTTGATTCGGCGCCTGCCAACCGCGTCGTCGGATGGAGCGGAAAACTGATAGCCTCTCCTTCACCTGCATCGATAAGAAGTGCAGGCTTAAGCTCGGGGACACTCGGCGCATCCTCCGTAAAACTGGACGACGCACATGCCATGAGTGCGACTGTCGAAAGACCGACCAGCGCGGCGCTTAAAAAACTTGTCATTTAGAACTCTCCCTCGATTTCGAACATGATGCGTGAGGCACCTTGATCCAGCAAGTATTGTGTTCGCCTCATCAAGGTTGATGTCCGCCCTGTGACCCAAAGCAGGTGCAGCCATGCTGAACCCTTGCCGCTGGACGCCGTGTCGCCCCGGCGATAGCGTTCAGGTCATGAACGCCCCGACCATCCTGACCGAGCGCCTTGTACTTTCCGTCCACGCGCTGGAGGATTTTGAGGACATTGTCGCGCTATGGGCCGATCAGGATGTCGTGCGCTATGTTGGCGGCGTCACCCGCGACCGGCAGGATACCTGGTTCACACACCTTCGGAATCGCGGGCTTTGGGACATTCTGGGCTATGGCTACTGGGTCGTTCGCGAGCGCAAGACCGGCGTGTTTGTGGGTGAGGTCGGTTTTGCCGATTTCAAGCGCGGCATGCAGCCAGACATTTCCGGCCGCCCCGAAGCGGGCTGGGTCATCGCGCCGTCCGGCTGGGGCAAGGGCTATGCCAGCGAAGCGGTCAAGGCCGCGCATGACTGGCTCGACGAGACCCTGCCCGGACGCTCGACATGTATCATCGAGCCGGGCAATGATGCCTCCATGCGGGTCGCCGACAAGATCGGCTACCGCGACATCGGCCCGTCGGAATATCGCGGCCAGACCGTCATCGTGTTCGAGCGCTTCTCGCCAGAGCCCGATCATGGCGACGCAGGAAAGGTCTAGCGGCGCAGGCCAACCCCCGCTATCTAGAGACCATGCAGACGACCTATCTCGACTTTGAAAAGCCGCTTGCCGAGCTTGAGTCCAAGATCGCCGAACTGGAAGCTGTGGCTGCCCAGGACGGTGGCCCGCAGATTTCCGATGAGCTGAAAAAGCTCAAAGCCAAGGCTGCGAAACAGCTGAAGGACCTGTATGCCGGGCTGTCGCCGTGGCGCAAGACGCAGGTTGCGCGTCACCCCGAGCGCCCGCATTTCAGCGATTATCTGGATGAATTGTTCGACGATTTCCAGGAACTGGCTGGCGACCGCGTGTTCGGCAATGATGAAGCCGTCACTGGCGGACTGGCGAGCTTTCGCGGGCAATCGGTGGTCGTGCTGGGGCATGAAAAAGGCCGCACAACTGAGAGCCGCCTGAAGCATAATTTCGGCATGGCGCACCCGGAAGGCTATCGCAAGGCGGTACGCCTGATGGATCTCGCCGAGCGGTTCAAGCTGCCGGTGATCAGCTTTATCGATACAGCCGGCGCGTTTCCCGGCAAAGCCGGCGAGGAGCGCGGCCAGGCCGAAGCGATTGCGCGCTCGACGGAGCGCTGCCTGACCCTGAGTGTGCCATCGGTCGCCCTGATCATTGGTGAGGGTGGCTCGGGCGGCGCGATTGCCATCGCAGCGGCGAACAAGGTGCTGATGATGCAGCATTCGATCTATTCGGTGATCTCGCCGGAAGGCTGCGCCTCAATCCTGTACCGCGACGCCACCAAGGCGCGAGACGCTGCCGAGGCCATGAAGATTACAGGCCAGGACCTGCTCAAGCTGAAAGTCGTTGACGCGGTCGTGCGCGAACCGGTCGGCGGGGCGCACCGTGACCCCCAGAAGGCGATCAGCGCCGCCGGCAAAGCCATCGAGAAGGCGCTGGACGAGCTCTCCGGTCTGTCACCAAAGGAGCTGAAAGTGCAGCGCCGCGAGCGGTTCTATGCGATTGGCCGCGAGGGTGTGAGCTAGGACCGCTCGCGGTACACTTTTTACGTCCAGTTTGACATGACGACACACCCAAGAAGGCACCCGCATTGGGGTGCCTTCAAGGATTGGTCTAGGTGAGCGCGACAGCTGTGTATCCAGCAGGAAACACGATGGTCGCCAAGGTCACGGCCGCTAAGCCGGCAAGTGTTAGAAAATTCAGTACTCGTTTCATTAGATTCTCTTTCTGGGAGGAAACTCCACGTTTTTTTGAATATTTGGGAGGAGAGCTAGGCGGCTAGTCCGGCAGCCATTGCATGCACGGCGCTCGCCGTCAGGCACTGCCCGCCAATGGCCCAATCGCCTTGTTCAACTTCATTGATGCGGACCCAGGTGACCCCGCGGAGGTTTTCACCTTCAATTCCGACGAGGGTGTCTGTGACCTGCTTGATAATGTCCTGCTTCTGATCAGCAGTGAACACGTCTTTGATTAGATCGATGGTTACGAGTGGCATTTTGTAGTCTCCAGTTTGTTGTGTGCCGGACCGTCCGGCGACAAGGAGACCATGCCAGACCAGGGCCGGGCAATGTCAGTTCACAAGCCATAGGAACGCACTACAAATTCTGAAGCTTCAAACTACGCGATGTGTAGTTTGGCCTTAAGCAAAGGCTTTCGCCAATGGTTCAGGAATAGGTGCGCGCTGCGATTCTTCAAAAAGACTGGGTCTGAGCCAGCTTCTGATGTTGCGCGTCAGGCCAGGTTCACCCTCGACGATGAGATCGCCAGCTGAGATCGCGTCTTTATACGTCCGGTCGCCCATCCAAACGTCATGCATGGTCCGTACGGTACAATTAAAATAGACATTGATGTCCCGGCCTGGATCTTTGAGGCAAAGTTGAATGTCGCTGCCTTCAATCAATAACCAGAAATCAGATTGTTCCTGGTTTTCAGCGAGATCTTTGAACTTGAAGAACACTACCGTCTCGTTTCCAGGCAGTTTTTCGGGGTCAACGCTGCGCTCTAGATATGTCATCAGGAATTCGACATCGAAATCCCCTTCCCAAAGCGTATGCCGCGCCCAGGTGAGGCCCCACTCGCCGAGCGAGACCAGAACCGGGAGCAAGTTTTGCGTCGCCTCGGTGGGAAAATATTCAAACCCGCGCTGGCCGGGAATTTTCCGTTTCACGATCATATTGTTCGCTTCGAGCGTTTTCAGGCGATTGGTCAGGAGCGCCGGCGATATATCACCGAGTCCGCGCTGAATCTCATTAAAGCGGCTCGCCCCGATGAGAATTTCGCGAACGATCAGGATGGTCCATTTCTCCCCGAGAATCTCGGTGGCTTTGGCAATCGGGCAGAATTGTTTGTACGACATGACATATCCCCATACGAACTGAGATCCCGATGTTACTTCATTTTGTGAAGATCGCCTAGGCGATCAACAAAACCTGAAGTGGGTTACTTCATATTGTGTAGTAGTTTCCTTCAATCGCTGAACTCCTCAAAAGATACGAAAAAGGCAATTATGGAGACATCAAAATCAATCACATCTGTTTAGGAGCCCGCGATCATGCCATTCGAATCTTCACCCTCGCTTTTTGCTCACCGCCTCGGCGAATTGTTCGCCGAAAGCTCAGCCGATCATGATGCAAACGACACATTCGTCGATGCGAACTATGACGTTCTGAAGCAGGAGAAAGTATTTTCCGCGATGGTGCCGACCCAGCTCGGCGGCGCCGGTGTCTCCCACAGTGAAATGTGCGCGTTTCTTCGCACGCTTGCGGGATACTGCCCTTCCACCGCATTGGCTTTGTCGATGCACCAGCATCTGGTCGGAACGGCACGCAAGAATTTCGAGGACGGCAAAGGCCCCGCTGGCCTGTTGGAAAAAGTCCAGGACAATCAAATTGTACTGGTTTCGACCGGCGCTGGCGATTGGCTCGACTCGAATGGTTCAGCTGAAAAAGTTGATGGCGGATATCGCGTCAACGCTTTCAAGCCCTTTGCCAGCGGCTCTCCGCGCGGTGAGATTGCGATCACCTCGGTTGCCTTTGATTGCCCAGACGATGGTCCAAGCGTTATTCATTTCCCGCTCGCTCTGGATACAGACGGCGTTGTCCCACTCGGCGATTGGGAAGCCATGGGCATGCGCGGCACCGGCTCGCAAACACTCAAATTCGACAACGTTTTCATTGCCGATGAAGCGGTTAAACTGAAACGTCCGCGGGGGCCGTATCACGCCGCGTTCAGTACGATTATTGCCGTCGCCATGCCGTTGATCATGTCGGTCTATGTTGGCGTTGCGGAACGCGCTGTTGAAATCGCCATTGCCAACTCCAAGGCGCGCGCCAATGACCCAATGGTCCAACTGCTCAACGGAGAACTGCAAAACCGCTTGATCACAGCGCAGATGGCGCTCTCAACCATGGTCGAGATGGCCGATGACCTTGCGTTCGTGCCGAGCGAACAGCTGGCGAGCGATATTCTGGCGCGCAAGACGATCTGCGCGGACGCGGTAATTGCCACGGTTGAGAAAGCGCTGGAATTGGCTGGCGGATCCGGTTTCTTGCGCAAAAACGGATTGGAACGGCTAGTCCGCGACGCCCATGGCGGCCAATTCCACCCGCTTCCTGCCAAACGGCAGCAACTGTTCACAGGACGGGTGGCATTTGAGATGAGCCCGGTTTGATCACAGCATGGCCCAAGGCCCAGCCGTCGCGCTGGAGCCGCGGTCTGCAAAAAAGCGTAACCTCCACTTTCAGCGAGAGCAAAACATCTAGAGGCCGCTTTGGAGCGTTTTAGACCGCTCGACATGCCCCCTTCGACGCCGAAAGCATGGGTAATCGGGCGGACTGATCGCCAGTCGAGCTCCTGATA
>CAYGKE010000148.1:0-5579 GCA_964350465.1 uncultured Hyphomonas sp. | reverse complement strand
CAGCCGACAGAGATCATTGTTGAGGAAACCCCGGCGCCGCCGACAGCAGGGCCGAACCGCACAATAGGCGCGCCAGAACCAGAAGAGGTTGCCGCCCCTGCGGTCGAGCAGCCCCGGACCAACTGCGAACTGTTCGCGGAAACGCTCCCCGCTGATCGAAAGATTACATGCGTCAGCGTGCTTTATGGCACCAATCGGACAATTTCGGATGATCGGCCGACAGTTATCCAGTCGGATAAATCCGAGCGCAAGAAGGCCTATTTCGATCAGGGTGACCTGTTCAGCGTGCGTCCTGACAGCCGTGAAAACTGTGAGCCCAATGCCATCGCCTGGGCCGAAACCCCGCAGCGCATGGATGTCTGTCATCTCGGCGAGGTCGTGATCAGCGTCCCGGCCAAGCGCGACAAGCTGCTAGAGCGCGGCGGCGGCGTTTACCGGGCGGCCTCGTCCGGTAGCCGGATCAGCAAACGCTCGGCTTCAAAATATTTCACCCTGTTCGATCACCGTTCTTTCGATGGCGACCCGGAAGGCTTTGAAGATCGGGTTTGGGAAATCCTGAATGGCTCGGAAACTGCCGAGGGCCACGCCTTTGTCTTCATCCACGGCTTCAATGTGCCGTTCCGCAATGCCGTTTTCCGCACCGCGCAATTGAAATATGACATGGATTTTGACGGCCCCGCCTTCGTCTTCTCCTGGCCGTCCAATGGCAGCCTGCTGGACTATCTCAGCGATCAGGAAGATGCCGACCTCAGCGTTGATGCGCTGGTTCGTTTCCTTAGATTTACCCACGCAAGCTTAAACTCCGACCCCGATAAGCCGGTCAAACTGCACATTATCGCCCATTCCATGGGCACACGGGTCACCGCGCAGGCGCTTGCGAGGCTGAGCGACTTTCCCAACAGTCCGAGCTTCGGGCATGTCGTGTTTGCCGCCGGTGACCTTGATACTAATCTGTTCGAGGAGTGGATGGGCGCCTCCAGCCCGCTCTATGATGGCGTCACGATCTATACATCGCGTCAGGACAAAGCGGTCGGATTCAGTGGCTGGCTGCGCAACCTGTCCAGCAAGATGGCGTTCTGGGGCGCAGTGAATGACAAGAAAACCCGCATTGGATTCTACGAGAAAAGGTCAGCGCCAACCACGTTTATCCTGCCCTCCAATGACGGCATACAAGTCGCCAAGACGATCGATATTTCCGAGGCCGCCAAGTCGAGCTTCATGTTCAAGGTGCGCCATTCGGTCTATGCCGAGTCCAAGGTCATCACCGATGATATCAGGGCATTGTTTGACCGCCCTTTCTCTACCCCGGAAGAGCGCTCAGAGAATTTCCGCATTCTATGTGACGGCGATTTGCACTGGACCTATATGACCGCCAAAAAACTGAAGCGGCATCGCTGCGAGCCCTGATCTGACAGGCAAACGCTTCCTTAACGCGCACCGCCTAGATTGTCTCAAACAGCCTGATGCGGGAGTTTGAGATCATGCGCGCCACTATTGTTCTAGCCGCCCTTTGCTTATGCTCTGGCCTCGCCTCCGCCGATCATCATGAAGAACAGAAACTGACCGCGCAGCATGAACCAGGCGCCTACCGTTTTGGCGCTCCCTATCGCACGCTTACCGACACACATCCCCAAACTTGCGCGGAGGTCTGTGACAGCGACCAGAAGTGTTCGGCCTGGGTTTATGTGCCCACTGCCTATGAGCGCGCCGCGCGATGCGACCTGAAAAGCCTGATCGGCGCAGTTGAGCGCCGCCCTGGCGCGATTTCGGGCATTGCCATGCGCCACCAGCCGGTCATGCCAGAAGCCGTCGAACTTGCCGGCGGCCCGGACGATGCGCCAAATATCAAGCCTGACCTGCCAGAAGAAGACGAGGACGACCCAGTCTTCACGATTGACCCGGTCAAGGGCGAACCATTGGTCCTGCGCGGCAAGGAAATTGATCTCACCGAAGCCGAAGCCCGCCCGGTCAAGCGTATCGCAAACAAGATGAGCTCTAAAGCCAAAACGGCTGAGTAAGCCTAGCGCCGCGGCGGCTTGCCGGGCTTTTTGCGCCCAGCTGTGATGTTTGGTTTCTTGCGCCGATCACCGGGCGCGGGACGAAATGCGGTTTCATCCTCGTTTTCAGGTTTCGGCCGAACCGGCTTCGCCCCGCCTTTGCCAACAAAAGACCGCCCCTTGCGAACCGGGCGCCCGTCCTCACCCCGCAAACGCTTCGGCCGCTCGCCCAGTGAAGCGACAATCAGGTCAGTACGTTCCTTGGCTTTGAGAGATCTCCACTGCCCCTCAGGCAGGTCGCCCAGAGCCAGCGGCCCGATGCGTATGCGCAACAGATCAACCACTTTCAAGCCAACCAGATCACACATCCGCCGGATCTGACGCTTGCGGCCCTCTTTCAAGATGAAGCGCAAGGTTTGACCTTCCTCGACCGTGACCTTGGCAGGCTTGAGCTTGCGATTGTCGAGACTGAGACCATTGCGCAGGAGCGTCAGCTTGCCATCGGTGAGCTTACCATGAATGGTAACGAGATATTCCTTTTCGAGGGCGTGCTGTGGCCCGATGATAGCCTTGGCCAACACACCATCCTCAGACAGTAATAGCAGACCACGTGAATCCTGATCCAGGCGTCCGAGCGGCGCCAGGCTTGCGTGTTTCTCCGGTCCGGTTGAGCCATCACTGGCATTTGCCGTTTTGAGCAGCCGCACGGCGGGCACCTGATCGCCTTCTGGCTGCGCTGAAACATAATTGACGGGCTTGTTCAGGACCGCCGTGAATTTGCTTTCAATCGCCCGGCTGGCCTGTTCGGTCAGGGTCATCATCTGATGCGGTTCGATCTTGTGTCCTGGGCGCTCAACGACGACCCCGTTGACGATAACGCCTCCGGCTTCAATCAGGGCTTCGGCTTCGCGGCGCGAGCAGAGACCAAGCTCGGCCATCCACTTGTTCAGGCGGACCGGCGCATTGCCCTTATATGTATGGCTTGTCGACATGTTCGGCGGTGTGCCGTCCCAGCGCATGAGCGTCAATCCATCAATGCCTGCAAGTCCTGGCTCTAGACGCTTTTCTTTTCACCCGACTCCCTGCTAAAGGCCGTGTTGAATAGGAGTGACCATGAAAACAGCTGTCATCGTCTTTCCCGGCTCCAATTGCGACCGCGATGCCCAAACCGCCCTCAAACAGGTGACTGGCAGCGATCCGGCCATGGTCTGGCACAAGGATGGTACGATCCCTGACAGTACCGATCTTGTCATGGTGCCAGGCGGGTTCTCATACGGCGATTACCTGCGCTGCGGCGCCATTGCAGCGAACTCGCCAATCATCAGCCAGCTGCAGGCCCATGCGGCGCGCGGCGGCTATATCCTTGGCGTTTGTAATGGCTTTCAGGTCTTGTGCGAATCTGGATTGCTGCCCGGCGCGCTGATCCGCAACGCGTCTCTGCACTTTGTCTGCAAACCGCAAGCCCTGAGGATCGATAGCGCCAACACTGCCTTTACCAGCGCCTATGCTGGTCGCAATGAGGTGACCATTCCGATCGCGCATCATGACGGTAATTATGTTGCGGATGAAGACACACTGGATACACTGGAAGGCGAGGGCCGCGTCGCATTCCGCTATGCGGGCAACCCCAATGGGTCAGCCCGCGATATTGCTGGCATCATCAGTAAGAATGGCCGGGTTATGGGAATGATGCCGCATCCCGAACGCGCCATCGGTGGTCATGAGGGCGGCAGGCAAGGCCTCGGTGTGTTCGAAAGCCTGGTTCAAGCCGTTTAGTCCGGACAATATCGGCCTAATTCGGCGCTTTCTGTTGCAATTGCGTCATGTCATCCGTTAAGCCGGGGGACCAAGGGTTATCCGTATGGAGGAGCCATGCCGCGTCCAGCTGGCGTCAGAAACCGAGACTTCGAGAAGAAGCGCATCGCCCTGCTCGACACGCTAACGGAATTTGCGCTGAACGATGATCTGCGCAGCCCGTCCCTGCGCCAGTTTGCGATTGCTGCATCAGCCTCAGAGCCGACCCTGCGTCACTATTTCGGTGACCGGCGCGGCGTTGTCATCGCCGTCCTCAATCATATTCATGACCGCGCCTTGCCAATTTGGGAAGCTGTGCGCCATCCCTCCACCGACCCCGGAACGGCGGTCGAAGAATATTTCCGAATTACCCAGGTCGGCCTGCTGCACGGCGGCTTTGCCCGCGCCCATGCTTTTGGGATCATTGAAGGCATGGCCGACGAAGTGGTTGGACGGGCTTATCTTGAATTGTTGCTCGATCCGGCACTCGATGCCGTGGCCGACAAGTTGATCGCGACCCCTAAAGGTAACATCACTAAAGAGAATGGACGCTCGGCCGCTTTCCTGATGCTGGCACCGATTCTGGTCATGACCCTGCACCAACACCTGCTTGGCGGCAAAGACCTCTCACCGGTTGATCCGGAAGCCTTTCTGCAACAAATTCAGGGTTGGCTCGCCACGGGCCTGTCAGGCAAGAACGGCCGCTAGGTCTGTGATCGCGCTGTCTGGCACGGCCCAGCTGCACACGAAACGCTGTGAACCCCCCGGCCACGGGTAAAAAGCCGCACCGGCCGCCCGAAGCGTATCGACCTGATCGCCTGACAAGATCACAAAGACCTCGTTGCCATCGACCGGATAAGCCAGCTCAGCACCGACTGCGAGCAATGCGCTGGCGAGGTCACCAGCCTTGCGGTTGGCCTCACTGGCAAGCTGCAACCACAGGCCATGCTTGAGCATGGCTTCAGCCTGCGCCGCCAGAAACCGCATCTTTGGCGGCATATGTCCGGACCGTTTCGCGCGGGCTTTCAGATCGCTGATCCGAGATTTGAACGCTCCGAACAGGACAATCAACTCACAGCCGATCGCTCCTGTCTTGGTCAGGCCCAGCGTGACGACATCAATGCCAGCCTTCCAGGTCATCTCCGCTGGGCTGGCCTTGGTTGACACCAGCGCATTGGCAAGCCGCGCGCCGTCCAGATGCACATTAAGCCCTGCGCCTTTGGCCATCGCCGCATAGCGTGCGACCTGTCCCGCCGAATAGGCTGTCCCGCATTCGGTAAGATTGGTCAGTGACACGGCCTCGGCGGGCGTTTCATGTACAAAGTCTCGGTCAATACCAGCCAGCGCCAGTTTCAGTGCAGCCTCATCAATCTGTGCGCCGAAGCCCGGCAGCAAACGCAGTTTGGCACCGCCCGTAAAGAACTCCGGCGCGCCGCGCTCATCACGCTCGATATGCGCCTCTTCATGGCAAATCACAGAGCCGATGGGCGAACACATAACCGACAAGGCCAGCGCATTGGAGGCGGTGCCACTGGCACATATCCAGAACTCGAAATCTTCTGTTTCGAAGGTCTGTGCCAATAATCCTCGAACACGCGCGGTGACGGCGTCGGCGCCATAGCTCGGCGCATTGCCGGTATTGGCCTGAGCCAGCGCAGCGATAACATCCGGATGCGCCGGGGCCGACGTGTCTGAGGAAAAGTCCATTACAGCATCACGTCCGGCGTCTGCCACATCAGGTGCTGGCCGCCATCGCTGCAAATCATCTGGCCGGTGACGCTGTCGGCC
>CAYGKE010000147.1:0-5588 GCA_964350465.1 uncultured Hyphomonas sp. | reverse complement strand
GCTGTGAGCTTCCCGTCCTCGAGCGTCACGACACGGTCCATATGTTTGATAAGGCGCATATTATGCGTCGCAACCAGCACCGCTGCGCCTTCACTGCGAGCCATGCGAATGAGGCTCGCAAACACGCGGTCCGTGGTCGCCGGGTCAAGATTGCCGGTTGGCTCATCGGCGATCACAAGCCGGGGATCATTGGCCAGCGCCAGCGCAATCGCAACCCGCTGCTGCTCACCGCCCGACATCTGACCCGGCTGATGACGTGCCCTGTCCGACAGGCCCATTTCCTCAAGCAGGGTTTCAGCCTTGCCGCGCGCCTGACGCCGTTTCATCCCGCCCACCATCAGCGGCATGGCTATATTATCGCGGGCATCGAATTCGGGCAGCAAGTGGTGAAACTGATAGACAAAGCCGAGCTTGGCGCGCCGCAGCGCCGTTCGCCCGGAATCGCCAAGCGCCATACAATCCTGCCCTTCAAGCAAGACCTGCCCGCCTTCAGCCTTTTCCAGCAAACCCGCCGTGTGCAACAAGGTCGATTTTCCTGACCCCGACGGACCGACCAAGCCAACGAGTTCGCCCTTGTCGAGGGTCAAATTGGCGCCGCTAAGCACCCGCAAAGTGCCCGCGCCGGAATGATATTCGCGAACAATGTCGCGGAGTTCGAGAACCGCCACCATTACTCGAACCTCAACGCTTCGACCGGATCAAGCCGCGCTGCCGACCAGGCTGGCCAGATTGTCACGATCACCGACATGCCCATGGCCCAGAGTGTGGTGAACACCGCCTCACCCCAATCGAGTTCTGCTGGAAGACCGTCCACACCATAGACATCGGGCGGGAAAATCTCGCCGCCGCCAAACAGGCCGAGCACGAAATTGATCCCGTCCTCAACCGCGCCGATGTTCAGAACAATCGCCACGCCAATCAACAGGCCGATCAGGGCCCCGAGCAGGCCAAGTACAGCGCCAACCATGATGAACACGCGCATGACCGAGCCACGCGACGTGCCAATCGTCCGCAGGATCGCAATATCGCGGGTCTTGTTCTTCACCAGCATCACCACACCGGTGATGATATTGAGCGCCGTAATTGTGATCAGGATCAGCATGATCACCCGCATCATGCCGCGCTCTGCGTTTAGGGCACCGAGATAATTGGCCCGTTTGCGCTGCCAGTCATCAACCGCGTATTGATAGCCGGTCAGCTCCTCGACCGCCTGACGCGCCGGGCCAACCGTCATCGGCTCTTTGATGCGCACATCGATGAAGTCATACTCGCCCTTCTTGTTAAAAAAGAGCTGCGCCTGCTGCATCGGCATCAGGATATAGAGCTGGTCGAGTTCGACACTGCCAGTGCGGAAGACGTCGCCGACAAGATAGGATTTCTTGCGGGGCGCGCGGGCAAACGGTCCCTGAATGCCATCTGGGGCAATAAGGTCGACCCGGTCGCCTGGCCGGATGCCCAGCTGATCCGCCATAAACACGCCCATCAAGATCGTGTCACCACCATTATTACCCTCGCCAAACCCGGCAGCACGGGCAGCATCGGCCCCGCCATCAACATACGGCAAGTGGTCGAGGTCATCGATCCGTACACCGCGAACGACGGCGCCTGTTCGGCCATAATCGGTACTGGCCAGAACCTGCTGCTCAATCACGGGGGAAGCACTCTCGACCTGATCCAGCCCGGTAATATCCATCGCCAATCCGTCAACATGATCGGCCGGCTGGTCATAGACCATGACGAAGACATGGCCCTGACCGCCTAGCAGCGCGTTCAGAAGCGTGGCGCGAAACCCGCTCATGATCGACATGATGACGATCAACGCCGTTACCGCGAGCATGATACCAACAAAGGAAATGATCGAGATCAGCGAAACGCCGCCATGACTGCGTTTCGCCCGCAGATAGCGCCAAGCCAGCGTGCGTTCGACCTCGCCAAAAGGTGCTGCCCTACCCATTTGCGCTAGCTTTCGGTGATCCGGGCAAGGGCCGCCTCAAGTGAGACATCCTCTTTTTCGCCGGTCGCGCGTCGTTTGAGCTCCACTTTACCTTCTTTCACACCACGCGGCCCTATCGTGACCTGCCAGGGCAGACCAATCAGCTCCATGCGGCCAAATTTAGGCCCGGCCCGGTCGGACGTTTCGTCATACAGCACATCCTTTCCAGCAGCCGTCAGTTTTGCATAGGCCTCGTCAGCAATTGCGGCGCAATCTTCAGCGTCCGGCTTCATCGAGATGATCCCCGCCTGGAAAGGCGCAACGCTGTCAGGCCAGACGATGCCATTCTCGTCATGGCTGGCTTCAATGATCGCACCAACCAGACGCGACACGCCGATGCCATAAGATCCGCCATGAATTTCGGCGAGCTGACCTTCAGCTGTTTGCACTTCGGCCTTCATCGGCGCGGAGTATTTGGTGCCAAAGTAGAAGATATGCCCGACCTCGATGCCGCGGGCCTCGATACGTCGATCCTTTGGGACAGTATTATAGGTTGCCTCGTCATGTTTCTCATCGGTCGCGGCATAATATTTCGTGCGCTTCTCCATTTCAGCTGCAAGTGCAGCCTCATCATCGAAGTCGAAATCAAGCCCAGGCGCGGGAACATCGAGCACGGCCTTGTCGCAGAAAACGGCGCTCTCACCACTATCGGCTAGGATCAGGAATTCATGGCTAAGATCGCCGCCAATCGGACCAGGATCGGCCTGCATTGGGATCGCGGTTACACCCAGCCGGTCAAACGTGTTGAGATAGGCAGCAAACATTCTCTGATAGGAGATACGCGCAGCCGCCTCATCGACATCGAAACTATAGGCATCCTTCATCAGGAATTCACGACCACGCATCACGCCAAAGCGTGGACGTACCTCATCCCGAAACTTCCATTGCTGGTGGTAGAGATTTAGCGGCAGCGCCTTGTAGCTCTTCACGTATGACCGAAAGATATCGGTAATCATCTCCTCATTGGTCGGCCCGTACAGCATGTCCCGGTCGCCGCGATCTTTGATCCGCAACATCTCATCGCCATAGGCGTCATAGCGGCCCGACTCACGCCAAAGGTCAGCCTGCTGAAGGGTCGGCATAAGCATTTCAATCGCGCCGGCGCGGTTCATCTCCTCACGAACGATCTGCTCGATCTTTTTCAGCACGAGAAAGCCGAGCGGTAGCCAGGAATAGATACCAGCCCCATTCTGGCGCACCATCCCGGCGCGCAGCATCAATTGATGGCTGACAATTGTCGCATCCGACGGTGCTTCTTTCATTACGGGCAGGAAAAATCGAGAGAGGCGCATACCGAGAGAATCCGTCAAATTTGCTTACAGCCCTGTTATGCGGAGTTTACCGCAATGGCTAGACCGCACCTGCCGCATGGCGTGAACATGCTTGACCTTCGCGCGAAGCCGGGCATGTCTGGCGCGATGTTGTTTCTTGATGCACTCGCGCGATTTTCAGCGATGACATTGCTGCTCATGCTCGCGTTTTTTGCGCTGCGCGATGCACGACATCTTTTGCAAGCACGTCTTGGCGCCATGGTGGCTGTCAGCCTGTCGGCAATGCTGATCAACACCCTGCCGGATTTCTATGAGCTGCCTTTTGCGGCTCAGGCAATCGCGTGGATCCTGCATATCCCGAACACAGTGTTCCTGTGGTGGTTTGGATTGTCCTTGTTTGGCGATGGTTTCAAGCTTCGCCATGTCCACTATGCCGGTCTTGCCGCCATTACGGCGTTGATGTTCATCATTCAGTTTGCCATCACATATGACCTAAGCACGGTCCTGAATTTCGGCGTGATGGCAAATCGGATCGTCGGGTTCGCCATGCTGGGGCACCTGATCTGGACAGCCTGGACGGGCCGGCGCGGTGATCTTGTCGAGGCACGCCGCCGTCTGCGACTATGGTTTACACTTGGCATCGCTTTAGCAGCCGTCCTCATCCTGACGGGTGAGTCCCTACACTTTTTCCTGACGCAGGATGACTGGCAGCCAAACTGGTTTTCAACAGCACGCGTATTGGTCGCCTGGCCGATGATATTCTTTGGGATTGTGCTGTTTCTGCGCCTACCGCCTGAGGCGTTTTTATTCGAGCCGATCAAAGCGCCCGAAATCGCCAAACCCAAAATCGACCCTAAAGATGCCGCCACTCATGCCCGGCTGATCAGCGCGGTCGAAGCCGACAAACTCTATCTTGAGCATGGCCTCGGCATTGGTGATCTCGCCGCGAAGATAAATGTCCCGGAACACCAGCTCCGCGCGCTGATCAATAAAGGCCTTGGCTATCGCAACTTTGCAGCTTTCCTCAACCAGTATCGCCTCGCCGATGCCAAAGCGGCGCTGTCCGACCCTGAGCAAGCCCGTATTCCGGTGCTCACAATCGCCATGGATTCCGGCTATGCATCGCTGGCGACTTTCAACCGCGCGTTCAAATCGGCCGAGGGCATCACGCCCAGTGAATACAGGGCATCGGCGCTGGAAAAGGCTGTTCAGGTTTAAAATTACATCCTCATTTCCAAAAATGTGCGGGCAATTTCGCGCCTGCGGAGCCTGTTTCGCCGGGGTCTGCTTCAACTGGTCTCATCAACCGGCATGGAGACCCAAATGGACGCCCTCTACACATTCCTCACCGAGTATCTCGGCCCGCGCGTTTTGGGCGGCATCCAGTTTGAGACCACGCGCTATGCAATCGGAACACTGGTCACCTTCTTTGTCCTTTGGGTCGTCCTCAGCCGCTTCATCGAGAGCCGGAAAATCCGCAAGCCGACGCCGCGCACCAAGCAAATCAGGATGGAGCTGAAAAACTCCTTCAAGACGGTCTGCGTTTTCGTCGCCATGGATATCTTCATCTTCGAAGCGGCGGATATCGGCCTGTTCAAGAAGTACAATGAGTTCGACCAATACGGCATGCTCTGGTTCTGGATATCGATGCCGCTGCTGATCGTGCTGCATGATACCTATTTCTACTGGACACACCGGGCGATGCATCATCCCAAACTGTACAAGCTGTTCCACATGACGCATCACCGCTCCCACAATCCGACGCCGTTCACCGCCTATAATTTCGCGCCTCTGGAAGCTGTGGTCGAGTATATGTTCGTGCCGCTGGCGCTGATGATTATCCCGACCCATAGCCTCGCGCTGTATATCGTTTTGCTGATCATGATCTTCAAAAATGCGCTCGGCCATTGCGGCTATGAAGTCTTCCCGCGAACCTGGGCAAGGCTGCCGGTTCTGGGCTGGCTGACCACAGTGACGCATCATGACATGCACCATGAACGCGGCACAGGAAATTACGGTTTCTACTTCACCTGGTGGGACCGCTGGATGGGCACCGAACACGCAAACTATCTGCAACGCCTCGATGAGCAGGAAGCCCGCGCCAAAGCCATGAGCGCCGCGCGCAAAGCGTCAAGGAAACGGCCACAGATGGTGCCGGCCGAATAGGCAAAACCGTCTTCTGATAAACTCTGCCGGAGCGGTTTCCTGAAGCCGCTCCGGTTTTTTTGTTTTCCAGCGCTCTGGTTTTTGTGCTGCCCTGAGCGCCTGCGGCGCAGCAACACGAAGCAGGTTCCGGTCTGGCTGCGCCAGGCCATGAACCAGGC
>CAYGKE010000146.1:0-5677 GCA_964350465.1 uncultured Hyphomonas sp. | reverse complement strand
CCGCCATAACGAAGAACCCGACGAGACTGCAGAGCACGAGCAGCCTGATCCAGCCCCAGACCTTGCTCCCGAACAGCCGCAACAGGATGTGCCGCTTGACCTTGGCAGGTTTCGCTGCCGCGATAGGTTCTGGTTCGATCTCGCTCACATTCACCTAGCCTTGTTTGACGATCTCGACCTGATGCGGATACGGGATCGAGATACCCTGCTCATCAAACGCTTCTTTGACCTTCTTGATCGTATCGAATTTTACACCCCAATAATCGTCGCCTTTGGTCCAGACGCGTGACTGGATGTCGACCGAGCTGTCCCCAAGATTGACCACTTTGGCAAACGGCTCCGGGTCGGACATGACCCGGTCATCGGCATCAACGATCGAGTTGATAATCCCGATCGCTTTGTCGATATCATCGCCATAATCGATTCCGAACGTCATATCGACACGGCGCGTATCAAAGCCCGTATAGTTCTTGATGACGCCATCAATCGCCTGACTGTTCGGCACCATGATTTGCACATTGTCCGGCGTCGCCATGACCGTTTGGAACAGGTTGATATCCTTCACCGAACCGGCCACGCCAGCCAACTCAACAAAATCGCCGAGCTTGTAGGGCCGGAAAATCATGATCATTACGCCGGAGGCAATATTGCCGAGCGCGCCCTGCAGCGACAAACCAATCGCCAGAGTCAGCGCACCAAGCACCGCTACGAAGCTGGTTGCCGGAACGCCAAACACTTGCAGTACGGCGATGAACACCGCCGCAGTCATCGCCCAGCGCACCATCGACCCGAAGAAATTGCCCAGCGTGTCGTCGATATCGTCGCGCTTCAGCGCCAGCTTGCGGACCAGACCACCGAGCCAGCTGGCCACGCGCAGACCGATAATAAGGACCGCCAGCGCCCCTGCGGCTCTGGCGCCAAAGCCCAGAATATTCGGGCCATAGGCTTCCCAGAACACTGCGAAATCAAAACTTTCCATCATCGAATCCCCTTGATTGATATGTCTCTTTATCAGGCGCGTGGCTTAGCTGGAACCGCCGGTCTTCAGCGTCCATGCACTGCGCTTGCGCGGTCCGTCCGGCAGTAGGCGCTTGGTCGAAACCGGATAGACTTGGTCCTGTCCGATCGCAGCGACCATGATCCCACCGTCCGGAAATACCGGGGCAAACGCCTCGTTCAGAATGTTCAGATTACCGGTGAACGCCCCCATGGACGGCATCACCAGGCGCTCACCGTCTGTGACAAAACACTTGCGGCGTAGCGCCTTGCCGCGCGCAGCAATCTTGGCACAGGGGTGCAGGTGTCCCGAAATCTCGCCGCTTTGCCCGCTTGGCTCATGCCGGAAAACAAGCGCGCCCATTTCCAGCACCTTTGCCGCCCGGCCACCAAGATGTGCCGGTGGATCAGGATCATGATTGCCTTCAACCCAGACCCAGTCAGTTGCCGATGTCAGCGATTTTACGCGCGCAGCACAGGCCGCATCCATGCGATACTCCGCCTGCCTGTCATGGAAGCTGTCACCGAGTGAGATCACCCGGTCGGGCGCCAAGACCTGAACCAAACCCTCGACCACGGCCAGTGTGGCCGCCGTATCATACGGCGGCAGCATCTGCCCGCCCGCCGCATAAGCAGAGCCCTTTTCAAGATGAAGATCAGACACGACGAGCGTGCGCGTCGCAGCCCACCACAACCCGCCTTGCGGCAACGGCGTCAGCAACTCACCGCGCACACACAGCAACGTCTCGGTTTGTGATTTGCGCATCGCTTGAGCCATAGCGCTAAACTGGCGCGGGTCGCTGATATGGTCAATTCGCAAGTGCCGGTGCCAGTCGCCGAGCGGTTTGTACCGTTCCAAACATATCGTATCCCTCCCACTGATCCGATGTGATGAACCATAGCCGAAACAGCCCGTTTTGTCTCGCCGCCGCCAAGGTCAGAAAAAGTTTTTGCTTTTCTAGCGGCGGCATTTCGTTAACAATAAACAAAAAAGGGAGTTGACGATGAAGGTTCACCTAGGCGGGCTTCTGGCGATTGCGCTGACATCATGTGCAACAATCGACCAGCCCCAAATCAATCCCACGGCCAGTTCGGTGCCCTTAGCGCAGGAAGACCCCGAAACAATCCATACCATCACCGACCCCGCCGTCATGGATGCGTGGCTGGAGAGTCTCATAACTGATGACCGCGTCGCAGGCTATTCCGTCCTCGTCTACCAGAATGGCGGCGAGGCCTATTATGGCGCTGCGGGCTATGCCGACCGTGAAACGCAGCAACCGCTGCAACGCGATACCATCCACAGTATCTTCTCAATGACAAAACCGGTGATCGGCGTCGCCCTGATGACGCTCTACGAGCAGGACAAGTTTGAACTCGACGATCCCATCGCCAAATACATCCCGGAATTTGCCGACGCGCAGGTTTACCAGGGAACCGACGCGGATGGAAATGCCATCCTTGTTCCCCCAACTCGCCCGATCACGGTTCTGGACATGCTGCGCCACACATCTGGTCTCGCGCAGAGCATGTGGGACGGGGACGAGACACTTAAAGGGATCTATCAGTCTCTACCTCAGCTCGATCTCTCGAACACGCTAACCGAGCTTGCTGAAGTTGCAGGCAGTGCGCCGCTCCTCTACCAGCCGGGTACGCGGTGGCGTTACTCCAATGCCGTGGACATTCAGGCGCTGATGATTGAGCGACTGTCAGGCCAGCCCGTCGACCAATTCTTGCAAGAGTCCATTTTAGGTCCCCTCGGAATGGTCGACACAGGCTACTATGTGCCCGAGGGAAAACAGCATCGCCTCGCGAGTATCTACTCGATGAATGATGAAGACAGGCTCGAATCCAATACAGCGGACTTCGTGCATAAACTTCACCGCAAACAACACACTCAGAAACTAGGTAGCTATGGTTTGGCTTCAACGCTGGATGATTATGCCCGGTTCGCTCGCATGCTTCTGAATGGCGGTGAGCTCGACGGCGTGCGCGTCCTGAAGCCCGCAACCGTAGCCCTCATGGCTGACGACCATTTGCCATCAGATCTGGAAGACACACACTTCCTGCTTGATGGCGGCCCGCAAGGCTTCGGAATTGACTTCGCGGTTCGCCTGGCCCCGCCTGGGCATGATTGGGAGCTTTATGGCCATGTTGGCGAGTATAATTGGAGCGGCGCCGCCGGAACAAATTTCTGGGTCGATCCGGAGAATGATCTTGTTGCGGTGCTGATGACACAGCGCCTGCCCTTCGAAGGCGCTATCCACAAGGAAGCCCGCGACGCCGTCTACAATGTCATGTATCGCAGTGCGCCGCCCGCCCCCGCGCCGCAGCAACTCCTCGACCCTGAGCTCAGCCAGTGGGACACCTGGATGGGCATTCCGCACAGCTCGGTCGCGGGTCTGCCGGAGGGTACATTCCAGAGCGACGATGTCACAACTGGCACGCCGATGGGGCTTAACAATGATCCCCTAAACGTCTTCACGACGTTCGAGGAAGACGGCGAAACCATCCTACATGTCTCTGGAGAAATCTATGGCGGCCTGACCAGCAAGGTCTCGTTCGAGAACTACCACCTGCAGCTTCAGGTGAAATGGGGTGACAAGAAGTGGCCTCCCCGCCTCGAACAGCGACGCGATAGCGGACTACTCTATCACTGCCAGGGCGACCATGGTGCATTCTGGCAGGTCTGGAAGGCCTGCCTCGAATACCAGATCCAAGAACATGATTTCGGTGACTTCATTCCGCTCGCTGGCGTCAAGGGCAGCTTCCGAGGGCACCCCGAAGACGACACCGAAAACAGTCGGATCATCTTTGACCCGTCCGCAGACTATCTGCTTGATCAGCAAGGCTACCGGCACGCCACACGTGAGCCTGACTACGCGCACGGCGAATGGAACACAGTCGATCTTTATGTTGTTGGCGACCGCGCCATCCATGTCGTCAATGGCGAGGTCGTATTCGCGATCAAGGATGCACTCGGCGTCGATGACAAACCACTGACCTCAGGCCAGATTCAGCTGCAGTCAGAAGCCGCCGAGATCTTCTACAAGAACGTTACGATACGCCCAATCGACAGCTTGCCAGAGGCTTTCGTGCAGGAAGCGCGGCTCGACTGAGCCGCCTCTACATATGCAGGACGCGGCCTTCGGCAGCGAGCACGCTTTCATGCATCATCTCAGACAGGGTCGGGTGCGGGAAGATCGTATGGCCGAGTGTTTCCTCGGTGAGCTCGCCTTCACGCGCAATGACATAGCCTTGGATCAGTTCGGTCACCTCCGCGCCAATCATGTGCGCACCCAGCAGCTCGCCGGTTTCGGCATCAAAGATCGTCTTGACCAGGCCTTCCGGCTCGCCAAGAGCGATGGCTTTGCCATTGCCGATGAAGGGGAATTTACCGACCTTGATCTTCTTGCCTGCTTCCTTGGCCTTGGCTTCAGTCAGGCCAACTGAGGCAACCTGCGGATGGCTATAAGTACATCCCGGCACATTCCAATTGTCGAACGGGTGCAGGTCATTGGTCTTGCCAGCAATCCCTTCGACACAGATGACGCCCTCATGTGAGGCCTTGTGCGCAAGCCATGGCCCGCCGGTCAGATCGCCAATGGCGTAGAGGCCCTTGACGCCGGTCCGGCCAAACCCGTCCACCACGACATGCGTGCGGTCAACTTTGACGCCCAGCTCTTCAAGGCCCAGCCCTTCAACATTACCGACAATGCCGATGGCAAGGATCACGCGATCAAATTCCATCTTCTCGGTCTTGCCGCCAAGATCGACTTCGGCCGTGACGCTGTCCTTGGCCTTTTTCAGCCCTTTCACCTGTGCCCCGGTATGGATTTTCAAGCCCTGTTTTTCGAAGCTTTTTCTGGCCATTGCAGAGATTTCCTCATCCTCTGCTGGAAGGATGCGATCAACCGCCTCAACCACGGTTACTTCAGAGCCAAGTTCGTTATAAAAACTCGCAAATTCGATGCCGATGGCGCCTGATCCGATGACCAGCAGGCGTTTCGGCATGACATCCGGCACCATCGCCTCACGATAGGTCCAGACCAGCTTACCGTCCGGCTCAAGGCCCGCTTGCGGGATCGCCCGCGCCCGCGCGCCGGTCGCCAGCAACACATGCTTGGCCGTATGGGTGTCCTTGCCAACCACGACGCTCGGCGCGTCCTTACCCTTTTTGAGGGTCGCCTCACCTTCGATGACAGTGATCTTGTTCTTCTTCATCAGATGCTTCACGCCGCCCGACAATTGCGAGGCAACCCCGCGCGAGCGTTTGACGACTTCGGCCAGATCGAAATCGGCCTTGTCGACTTTCAGGCCATAGGCCTTTGCGGTCTTGGCAAGGTGCAACACTTCGGCTGAACGCAGCAGCGCCTTGGTCGGGATACAGCCCCAGTTGAGGCACACCCCGCCGAGATTTTCCTTCTCGACAATCGCCGTCTTCAGGCCGAGCTGTGAGGCCCGGATCGCCGAAACATATCCGCCCGGCCCCGAGCCAATTACGATCAGGTCAAAATCAGCCATATCGGCCTCCCATTATAACAACATGCTCTCAGGCGTTTCGACATAGCGCTTGAAGGCATTGATCCAGCGCGCACCCTCAGCGCCGCCAATCACGCGGTGATCACAGGTCCGCGTCACGCTCATCAACGGGACAGCCGGAAGCTCACCAGCGGCCGCAACA
>CAYGKE010000145.1:0-5728 GCA_964350465.1 uncultured Hyphomonas sp. | reverse complement strand
CGGCCGGCAAAAGGGAGAAAAGCGGAGTTTGGGCAAAAGCAGGCAGGAGATCAGTCCTGCGAGCAACATTCCCGTCGTGGCGGCTATTTTGGAACGTCTGGAAAGCGTGCCACGCTCGACAAAACTTTCAACGATACCGCCAACGCCGGGCTGCGCATAAATCCAGTCTCGGGCTTTCGGGCTTGAGCGTGCAAAGCACAAGGCTGCCAGGATCCAGAAAATGGTCGTCGGCCAGACCGGCAGGAAGAGACCAATGCCGCCAATTGCGACAAGAATGCCGCCCAGGATGCGAAACAGGATCATATTGGTGCTGACTAGCATGTCTGCCGTATCCGATAAATTACCAAACAAAATGGGCGGCGATATCAACCGCCGCCCAAATCAGGATGTGAATGCCAGGGTGCAATTAGTTCAAGTCGAAGCGATCCAGGTTCATCACCTTGTCCCAGGCCGCGATGAAGTCCGCCGTGAAGCGTTCCTTGGCATCGCTCTGCGCATAGATTTCAGCAACACCGCGCAGGATCGAGTTCGAGCCGAACACCAGATCAGCTCGTGTGCCGGTATACTTCACCCGGCCGGTCATGCGGTCCTGACCCTCAAACAGCTCTTCGCTTTCGTCGGTCGAGCTCCACTCTGTGCCCATATCGAGCAGGTTGACGAAGAAGTCATTGCTCAGTGTGCCGACATTGTCGGTCAGTACGCCGTGCTTGGATCTTGCCGCATTGGCTCCGAGCACACGCAGGCCGCCGACCAGTACGGTCATTTCCGGCGCTGTCAGGGTCAGAAGGGCCGCCTTGTCGACCAGCAGCGCTTCGGTCGAGCGTGGGTCATCGGTGTTCTTGTAGTTGCGGAAGCCGTCGAATTTCGGCTCAAGAACGTCGAAGGAATCGACATCCGTCAGTTCCTGGGTTGTGTCGGCGCGACCAGGCGTGAACGGCACACTGGCACCGCTGGCTTTCTCAATCGCAGCGCAGCCGCCAAGCACGATCAGGTCTGCCAGTGAAACCATGGTGCCGCTGGCATTGAAGTCAGCCTGAATGGCTTCGAGCTTGGCGATCACATCGCCAGTGCCAGCGTTCACATCCCAGTCTTTCTGAGGCGCAAGCCGGATACGTGCGCCATTGGCACCGCCGCGCTTGTCTGAATCGCGGAAGGTCGAGGCTGACGCCCAGGCCGTGTTGACCAGCTGCGATACGCTCAGCCCAGAACCAAGGATCTTGGCTTTCAGGTCGGCAATTTCTGCGTCATTGATCACGGCGCCCTTATGCGCCGGGATTGGGTCCTGCCAGATGAGATCTTCAGCGGGGACTTCAGGACCAATATAGCGGGTTTTTGGGCCCATATCGCGGTGGGTCAGCTTGAACCAGGCACGGGCATAGGCGTCGGCAAACTTGTCTGGATTGGCGAGGAAATCAGCAGATATTTTCGCGTAATCCGGGAACAATTTCAACGACATGTCCGCCGTGGTCATCATCAGCGGCTGAGTTTTTGATGGGTCATGCGCCATTGGCGCTTCAGGTGCCCCTTGACCTGGCTTTGGCTGCCACTGAACGTGACCAGCCGGGCTGGTGACCTGTTCCCATTCATATTTCAGCAGGTTTTCGAAATAAGTCATGTCCCACTGATCCGGCGTTGGGGTCCACGGGCCTTCAAAGCCAGCCGTCGTTGTGTCGTCGCCTTTGCCGGTGCCGTGGCTGTTGATCCAGCCAAAGCCCATATTTTCCATTGGCGCGCCTTCGGGCTCAACGCCAACAAGCGCTTCGGGACCAGCGCCGTGGCCCTTACCAAAGGTGTGACCGCCCGCGACGAGCGCCACAGTCTCTTCATCATTCATCGCCATGCGCGCGAAGGTAACGCGGATATCGTGTGCTTCCGCGATTGGGTCTGGAACCGCGTCGGGGCCTTCAGGATTGACGTAAATCAAACCCATCATCACAGCACCTAGCGGCGTATCGAGTTTGTAAGCATCGGCGTCTGCGGCCTTGTATTCGCGTTGACCGGCATAACGGCTGTTCGGATTACCAGACGCGGCGAGCCATTCTGCTTCTGGTCCCCAGTAAATGTCTTCTTCCGGTTCGAACCAGTCGGCACGTCCGCCGCCAAAGCCAAACGTCTTGAGGCCGCAGGTTTCCATCCCGACATTGGCCGCCAGGATCATCAGGTCGGCCCAGGAGATTTTGTTGCCGTATTTTTGCTTGATCGGCCAAAGCAGGCGGCGGGCCTTGTCCAGATTGCCATTGTCTGGCCAGCTATTGAGGGGGGCAAAGCGCTGCGATCCTGAATTGGCGCCGCCGCGGCCATCATAGGTACGGTATGTGCCGGCGCTGTGCCAGGCCATGCGGACGAAAAGACCGGTATAGTTGCCATAGTCCGCTGGCCACCAGTCCTGGCTCGTTGTGACAAGCTCAGCTAGGTCTTTTTTCAAGGCATCATAGTCGAGTGACTTGAAGGCTTCGACATAATCGAAATCATCGCCAAGCGGACTAACTTGCGGCGCGTTCTGGTTCAGAATTTTCACATTCACCTGGTCTGGCCACCAGCTGTGATTAGCCACAGCCCCTGTGCCGTGCATTACCGGGCATTTCATATCGTCAGCCATCTTGTCTCCTGTGAAATTTGCATGTTTGAACTCTATTATGCCCGCAGCATACAGGCTCATTAACCATTAATCCAATTGATAATAGCGCTAGCTGCCAAAGGTTTTTCTTATGGTGCTAGGCAGCAGCGCTTGCGGCGACTGCGCTGGCCCAGGCCCACTGGAAATTGTAGCCACCAAGCCACCCGGTCACGTCCACGCACTCGCCAATAAAGAACAGGCCGGGCACGTGTTTGCTCCCCATTGTCTGCGAGGAAAGACCGGCTGTATCGATTCCGCCGGCTGTCACTTCAGCCGTGCGCCAGCCCTCTGTGCCGGTCGGCGTGAAAGACCAGTCCTTGATGTAGACTGACAAGGCTTCAATCTGGGCTTTTGACAATTCGGCCAACCTTTTGCCGACCGGGATAGTTGGGTCATTGGCCAGGAGCTGTACGAAACGATCCGGCCATATAGTAGACAGAGCGCTGGCCAGCGTTTGCGCTGGCGATTTGCTTTTCCAGCCAGCCAGCAAATCGCGCGGGTCCTGACCCGGCAGCAGGTCGACATGAACCGCTTCACTTTCCTGCCAATAGGATGAGGCCTGTAGAACGGCAGGGCCAGACAGGCCGCGATGGGTGAACAGCAAGTTCTCTGCAAAGCTTGGACCTGTTTCAGCTCGCATCTCAACCGGGACAGACACACCTGACAGGCTTGCGAAATCGTCCTTGCGCTGGCCTGAAAAGGTCAGCGGGACCAGCGCCGGGCGAGGCGTAATGACCTCATGCCCGAACTGCCGCGCAATGTCATAGGCCAGGCCGCTGGCCCCCATTTTCGGGATGGACAGTCCACCGGTCGCGATCACGAGGCTGCTTGCCTGCAGCGCGCCTCCGGAGGTTTCGACCCGGAAACCATTGTCGTTATGCGATACGCTCAGAATCTCTGTCTCCAGCCGCAGCTCGCCATTGGCCTTGGCAAGTTCATCCAGAAGCATCTGAATCACCGCGCCGCTCTTTTGATCGCAAAACAGTTGACCGAGTGTCTTCTCATGCCAGGTCAGGCCATGCTCAGCCATAAGGCTGCAAAAGTCCCACGCCGTATAGCGCGCCAGGGCGGACTTCGCGAAATGCGGGTTTTCCGACAGGAAAGCATTGGGATCAGTTCCAAGGTTTGTGAAATTGCAACGCCCGCCGCCTGAGATACGCACTTTCTCGGCGGGTTTGCTGGCATGATCCAGAACCAGGGTCCTGCGCCCGCGCGCCGCTGTTCTTGCGCCGCAGAACAGACCTGCCGCGCCAGCGCCAAGCACAAGCGTCTCAATTGTTTCGGGTGAACTGGCAGTCATGCGAGCCTCATCGCGCGGTCCTCTCGATTTGGCAATCCAGCGCACCACCCAAAGGATATATCTTTTGATTGCTTTTGGCGGCGCCATCGCGGACACTCGCGTCTGTAACTGACTCAAGGGAGACATCGGATGAAGACAATCACAGGAATTCTGGCGGGCCTTTGCCTGCTCGCAGGGTGCGTCAGCATCACCTCTCACTCCAATGAGCGGACAGCCAATGTCGAAGCCCCGGATGTCGCAACGCAGGTCTTTCCGACCGACCTGCGCCGTGTCTCCCTGATCGTCGATGATATTGACGAGTCGCTGAAGCTATACCGCGATGTGCTCGAGTTTGAGGTCAATTATGATGCTGAAGTGACGATGAGCGGCGTGGCTCTGCCAGCCGGAGAACCCGGCGCAAAAGCGCGGCTTGTTCTGATCAGCTCCAATGATAGCTGGGTCGGCTGGATTGGTTTGCTGCAATGGCTCGACCCGGCTTTGCCACGTGCCGCCGCGCCTGAGCGCATGGGTATTGGCGATGCGATTCTCGTGTTCAACACCGAGAAAGTTGAAGAGCACTGCGAGGCAGCAGCGGCCCTGCCGCAAATTCGCGTCACCGCACCCGCCAGCAATACAACCTATCCGGGACGCAATGGCGGTGAACCCATCACTGTGCGGACCTGTTACCTGTTCGATCGCGATGGTTATTTCATGGAGCTGAACAAAGTGCTTGATCGCGATGCTTATAATGCGGGTTAAGCCAATCCGGGCAATCTGACGCGAGGATTGAGCGGGTCCGGCGCTATCCCGCGTGCACGCTTTCTGCAATCATGGCGAAAATACCTTGTTTCGGCCCTGTTGGCGGCACGGCGACTTCCTGTAAAGGTATAACGGACAAGTAAGGAGGAATCACCATGCGCGATCGAACATCAGGGGTTCGTAGCGGCCTGCTCGGGGCACTGGCTCTTATTGTGGCAGCGTGTGGTGGGGGTCAGGACACGCCGGATATTCCGCCGCCGCCGGAGAGCGATGAAGGGGTCGTCGTCGAGCGGTCTCGGTCCGACCAGGTCGCCGCTGAACGCCGCGAGCGCGAAAGACAGCGGCTCGCAGCGCGCGCTGAAGATGAGAGTTTCGTCTATGCCCGCTATGCGCCTGATGTCAGCGGTGACCAGCCGCGCGCTTGTCTGGTCTTCTCCAAGCCATTGGACGCCGATGCTGACTACTCGGTCTATGTGACACTCGAAGACGATGTGACACCCGCCTACAGCATTGAGGGTCAGCAACTCTGCCTGACCGGCCTCAGCTTCGCCTCCACCTATACCGCCACTTTGCGCGAGGGATTACCCTCGCAAGCCGGCGAGGGGCTGGGCCGCGAAGAGCAAGTCTCCATCAGTTTTGAGGACCGCCCCGCCTATGTCGGTTTCCGAGGTTCAGGCATTATCCTGCCGCGTGAGGATGCAGACGGCCTGGCGATTGAAACGGTCAACGTTGAAAAGGTCAAAATCACTGTCTCCCGCGTCAATGACCGCGTGCTGGCATTCAAGTCCCTGACCAAGGGCGAGGAAGCGGCCGAAGGGCGCTACTCCTATGTCTATGGCGAAGAGAATCCGTCGGACGTTTCAACCCAAATCTGGTCTGGCGTGATGGATATCTCCAATGTTCGTAACGCGCCGGTCGTCACCGTCTTTCCGTTGCCGGATGTGATCGAGACTTTGCAGCCAGGTGCCTATTATGTCGAGATTTCCGACACCAAGGAGCTTGGCCGCTATGACGGCCCGCCAGCATCGGCCAAGCGCTGGATCATGCTTACCGATCTGGCGCTGACCTCGTAT
>CAYGKE010000144.1:0-5783 GCA_964350465.1 uncultured Hyphomonas sp. | reverse complement strand
GGCCACTACCGCTCCGACTTCCCCGAAACCATGACAGACGCTAAACGCACTTTCACCCAATTACCTGCCGAGGATCTGGAGCCCGCCCTTTGACCCATCTTGCGCCCCCACCGCTGCCCGCGATTGTTCTCGACCCAATCGTTCGGCTTGCGCTCTCCGAAGACCTTGGCCGCGCAGGCGACCTGACCACTGACGCAACCATCCCGCTGGAAACGCAGCTGACCGCTCATATTCGTGCCCGAAAGCCCGGCATTCTGGCAGGCATGGATGCTGCGGCGCATGCCCTGAAACTGGTCGATGAGAGCGTCGCGCTCAAGATCGACATTGACGATGGCGGCAGACTGGCGCCGGGCAATACGATTGCCGTAATGCAGGGATCGGCCCGCTCCATCCTGATTGCTGAGCGCACAATGCTCAATTTCCTTGGTCGCCTGTCTGGCATTGCGACATTGACGCGCCAGTTCGCGGATGCGGTCGCGCACACGACGGCGAAAGTCGTGTGCACCCGCAAGACCACACCCGGCCACCGCGCCCTCGAAAAGCGCGCTGTCCGCTGCGGCGGCGGCACCGCGCACCGCTACGGGCTCGATGACGCCATCCTGATCAAGGACAACCATATTGCGGCCTGTGGATCGATCGCTGATGCCCTGCAACGTGCCCACGCCTATGCCGGGCATTTGCGCATGATCGAGATTGAGGTCGATACGCTGGATCAGCTCAGAGAGGCCCTGCCGCACAAGCCACATGCAGTCTTGCTCGACAATATGTCGACGGAGACACTGCGTGAGGCCGTCGCAATCATAGACGGACGCTGCCTGGCCGAAGCCAGCGGCGGCGTCACACTGCAAACTGTGACAGCGATTGCCGAGACCGGTGTCGATTACATTTCCGTTGGCGCCCTCACCCATTCAGCCCTAAACTTGGATCTTGGCCTCGACATTCTCTAGCAGGCCGGGAGGCATTTCATGGGCGAAGCGGGTGGTCGAAAAAGCATCTTCATCACTGGCGGCGCAGCCGGTATCGGTGCCGAAACAGCGCGCTTGTTTGCCAGTAGGGGCTGGTTCTGCGGCCTGACAGACATCAATGAACCGGGCCTTGCCGACATGCAGGCCGAACTTGGCGCAGAAAATTGCTATATCGCCAAACTCGATGTCACGAACCGTCAGGATTGGGCGAGCGCGATAGACGGCTTCTCCGAGGCCACCGAAGAACGCATGCATGTCCTTTTCAACAATGCCGGGATCGCCAATCATGGCTGGCTTGAAGAGATTGACCCTGATGCTGTCGACCGCATGATAGATATCAATGTCAAAGGCGTGATCAATGGCGTGCGTGCAAGCTTGCCTATCTTGAAGCAGACGCCCGGCGCCCGGATCGTAAATGTCGCTTCTGTTGCTGGCCTTGCTGGCGTCCCGCAACTCGCGCCCTATTGCGCTTCAAAGTTTGCTGTGCGCGGCCTGACCGAAGCGCTCGATATCGAACTTGGCGCGCATGATGTCAGGGCGACCTGCCTGATGCCGTGGTTCATGGATACAGATATCCTCAACACGCTGAAACCGGACGGCGATAACCGCCCGGGCAAACAACGGCTAACCGACAATGGCGTAGAGGTTTACCCGGTATCACTGGCAGCCGAGCGGGCTTGGGACGCCGCCCATGGCAAGGACATATTCTATCCCGCCGGCAAGAAGGCCAAACGAGTGCGCTTTGCCGCGCGGTTCATGCCCGGCAGGGTTCGCAAGAATATGAAAGACATGATGCCGAAGCGAAAACCCTGAGGCTCAACCGCCCGAGGCCGGTAGATCAATCGCTGGCTCGATAACTGGCGCTGCATCAAGGCTGGTATCGGCGACCGAAATTTCCTTGGGCGCGTCGATTTCTGCAGTCGTTGCTGGCGTTTCAGGCTTGGTCTCAACCGGTACGTCAGAAGCAATCGTTGGGCCCACAGCTGCGGGCGGCGCAGACTTGATGACGCTTGCCTTTGCCGTTGATGGGGCGCTCGCAGGCGTCAGGGTCGAGAGACCAGACGCGCGCTGCGCCATACGGCGATCCAAGCGTGCTCGCACACTCGCCCACTCGCTGCCACGCGGGAAACGGTAGAAGATGTGCGTATCGATTTGGCGCGTCTTGACCAGGCCGGAATTCCAGACCGGGTTCACATAGGTCGCGTGATAGTGCGTGGCACCAGACGTTTTGGTCTCGTTCAGCCCCATCATCACGTGAGACGCGATCAGCGACGCCTTGTCCCAACGCTTGCCGCGCGGCTGTTTGCGCATGGCGCCGTCACAAGTGAAGGTGAACTGACAACCGGTTGTACGCGTTGCCCCCTGGAACACGACATCGCAAACGGAGTTTGGATAACGGTGGTCCAGCACACGGTTCATGATCACTTCAGCAACAGCTAGCTGACCGGATGTCGATTCGCTGCGTGCCTCATAGTAAACGGCCTGTGCGAGGCATTGTGTCTGGGCTGCCATGTCTTCGGCGCGCGCCATGTGTATAGCCTTGAAGCTTTCCAGACCTGACAAGGCGGCTTGGTCACGCTCATAGGCGGCATGCTGGCTCAGCGCCGAGGAGGGATCGCGCTCAAGTGAATATTCAACACTGCGGAGCCAATCATGTTGCAACAAGGCGGATGCCTCAGCATCGGCGCGCAGAACCTCGCCCGCATCCTGGCTTTTCGCCAATTGCGCATTGCGCTCACGGAACCGCAAATCGTCTTGCCGCTCCATGCTGGCGCTGAACAGGATCGGCATTCCGAGCACGAGGGCAACAAAACAGATAGCCGCCAGCGACCCTTGGGCCAACATAGGACCAGGCGCGGCGACAGAATGTGTCGACCACCAACGCGACAGGCGCGTGCGTAGGGATGACCCCACCAGAACTGTGTTCGCTGACTTCTTCATAAAAGTCTGTCCCACCAACTTGCATTGTGCTTTCACACGCTCTGCAAGTTTCAATCCAACACGCATTTGATCTCTTTCAACGGGCCCGAAACATTGCTCGGACGGCGAGATATTTGCGTCTACACCCTAATATCAACTCAAAAAGTGCTATTTAATCTCTCATTAACCCATACCATAGGGGTTTAGAGCCGGACACCTAATCCGAAATCGGGCCATATCTGCTCAGTATAGCATTGAATAGAATGATGTTTTTTGCGTACAAAAACGCCTGTTGCAAAGCGGACACGCGCAAAAATGTTGCACTTGCGCAACATTAATAATCCGCCATTCGCTCCCCGGAGGCGCGAATTGACCGGAATTGAGCCACTAAGCGGCTGATTCTTTCAAAGCAGCGTGTGCAGCTGCGAGACGCGCGATCGGCACGCGATAAGGCGAGCAGGACACGTAATCGAGGCCAATCCCATGGCAAAAAATCACCGAGGCAGGGTCGCCGCCATGCTCACCGCAAATGCCGAGCTTGATATCGGATCGTGCGGCCCGGCCACGTGTCGCCGCCAGTTTGACCAGCTCGCCAACGCCGTCCTGATCGATGGTCACGAACGGGTCTTTTTCGTAAATGCCCTGTGCCTCATAGGCACCAAGGAAGCGGCCAGCATCATCGCGAGAGATGCCAAGCGTTGTCTGGGTCAGGTCATTGGTGCCGAATGAGAAGAACTCGGCCGTTTCGGCAATTTCGCCAGCCCGCAGGGCGGCGCGCGGCAGCTCAATCATCGTGCCGACAAGATAGTCCAGCTCCATGCCGGTTTCAGCAAACACCGCCTTGGCAGCGCCGTCGACAACCGCTTTGAGGATATCAAGCTCCTTGCGTGTCGCGACCAGCGGGATCATAACTTCCGGCACTGGCTTTGATCCGGTCTCGCCAGCTACGGCCACTGCCGCCTCAAAAATGGCCCGGGCCTGCATCTCATAGATTTCCGGATAGGTAATGCCGAGCCGACAGCCGCGATGGCCAAGCATCGGGTTACTCTCATGAAGCGTATTCGCTTGCGCCTTGAGCGCCTTGATATCGACACCAGCCGCCTCAGCTGTTTCCGCCATCTCGGCTTCCGAATGCGGCATGAACTCGTGCAATGGCGGGTCGAGCAGGCGGATCGTACAAGGCAGGTCGCCCATCAGCCGGAATATCTCGACAAAGTCGGAACGCTGCATCGGCAGCAATTTGGCCAGCGCGGCGACCCGGCCCGCCCTGTCGCCGGCCAGGATCATCGACCGCACGACCGGAATCCGGTCGGCATCAAAGAACATATGCTCGGTCCGGCACAGGCCGATGCCTTCTGCGCCAAACTCCTTTGCGACCGTGACATCTGCTGGCGTCTCGGCATTGGTGCGAACCTTGAGGCGGCGCACCTTGTCGGCCCATTCCATCAACAAGCCAAAGTCACCGGACAGGTCCGGCTGTTGCATCTCGACCTCGCCGTAAAGCACCTGTCCCCCGGCACCATCGACCGTAATAATCTCGCCCTTCTTGACCTCGCGCCCGCCAATCCGGAAGACGCCCGCCTCCTGATCGATTTGCAAGTTGCCAGCGCCGCAGACACAGGGCCGACCCATGCCGCGGGCGACAACTGCGGCGTGAGACGTCATCCCTCCGCGCGCCGTGACAATTGCCCGCGCCGCATGCATGCCGTGAATATCTTCCGGGCTGGTTTCGACCCGCACAAGGATCACCGCACGGCCAGCTTCCGCAAGATGCGCGGCCTCGTCGCTATCGAACACGACCTCACCGACCGCCGCGCCGGGGCTGGCCGGAAGACCGACAATAATCACGTCGCGTTTCGCATCCTCAGCGATCGTCGGATGCAGCAGCTGGTCGAGCTGGGCTGGCTCAAGCCGCAACACCGCTTCGTTCTCGCTGATCAGACCTTCCTGCGCCATATCGACGGCAATCTTCAGCGACGCTGCCGCCGTGCGCTTCCCGGTCCGGGTCTGCAGCATATAGAGGCGGCCATCCTCGACCGTGAATTCAATATCCTGCATATCGCTATAGTGACGCTCCAGCGTCTCCGCGACACCCGCAAGTTCGGCATAGACGTCAGGCATGGCCTGCTCGAGCGGCATATCGTCAGAACCAACATCGGCAGCGCCAGCATGGCTGATCGGCGCCGGTGTGCGGATTCCGGCAACCACATCCTCGCCCTGCGCATTGATCAGATATTCGCCATAGAACAGTTTCTCGCCGGTCGAGGGATTGCGCGTAAAGGCAACGCCGGTCGCGGACGTATCGCCCATATTGCCAAACACCATCGACTGGACATTGACCGCTGTACCCCATTCCTGCGGGATGTCATTGAGCTTGCGATACAGTTTGGCGCGATCATTCATCCAGCTGCCAAAGACCGCGCCGATAGCGCCCCAGAGCTGCTCGCGCGGGTCATCCGGGAACGGCTTGCCAAGCTTGCTCTCATAAGCCGCCTTGTACTGCGCGATGATCTCTTTCCAGTCCTCAGCCGTCACTTCGGTATCAAGGTGATAGTCCTGGCGTTCCTTATAATCGTCGAGGATATGCTCGAACGTGTCATGGCCGAGACCCATCACGACATTCGAGTACATCTGGATGAAGCGGCGATAGCTATCGAGCGCGAACCGCTCGCCCGCTTTGGCAGCAAGCCCCTGAATGGTTTGCTCCGACAGGCCAAGATTGAGCACCGTATCCATCATACCGGGCATTGAGGCACGGGCGCCGGAGCGTACCGAAACCAGCAGAGGATTGCTCGCATCACCAAAGACCTTGCCTGTCTTGGCTTCCAGCGCGCTGAGCGCTTCATCCACCTGCGCCTTCAACGCGTCCGGGTATTTTTCGCCGAGCTGATAATAGGC
>CAYGKE010000143.1:0-5840 GCA_964350465.1 uncultured Hyphomonas sp. | reverse complement strand
AGATAGTCATAGAGGACGTTGTGCTGTGAGGAGGCCGCCGTCAAAATCGTATTCTGGCCGCTCATCAGTTTGATAGGTAGCTCGGGTCTGGCTAGACGAAACGAGGGTATCAGCTCAAATATAGCCGTGTCTGTCAGATAGACATCTGTGACCACCAGATCGCCCTCACCATTACGGATCCAGCGCTCCAGCGCCTCAGGTGAGCTTGTGGCCCGAACCGCATACCCAGCGCTTACAAGTGTTTGGTTGACGATCAGGCGGATGCTGGCATCGTCTTCTGCAAGGAGAACCGTTTTCTGGCTCATGACTTCTTCTTTCTTTGAATTGGGAGGTAAACGGAAAAGCGTGTTTGTCCGGGTTTGCTGTCTATTTTTATGCGACCGCTATGTGCGTTCACAATCTCGCTGACGACATTCAGCCCAAGACCACGTCCGCCTGATTTGGACGAGGTGAACAATTCAAACAGTTTATCTCGATGCTCGGGGGGAATGCCGGGACCATTGTCTTCGATTGTTATACGGATGGCGCGGCCAAGGCGATTTTCATTGCCGAGCCCGGCGATCGCAAAGCCGGTTTCGAATGCTGTTTGGATCGATACGGTTGGCGCCTCTGAGCCGCTTAAACTGGCCTCCGCAGCATTGCGTGCAATGTTTAAGAAGGCCTCGTGCAGATGATCCTCGTCACCAATCAATTCGGGCAGAGATGGATCATACTTGCGCTGAAATGAGATGCGGCCGCCGTGCGCGGCCTGCTCAGCGACGACGACTTTGTCCAGAAGTGCATGAATGTTCATGTCGCTCATACGGGGCGAAGAGAAGAGCTCAAAGGCAGATAATCGAGACACCAAGCGTTCGATCCGCCCGGTTTCGCTCAGAATGATGTCCAGCATGCCTTTCTGGTCGTCGCGCGCCTCTCGCCTCAACAGCTGCGCAGCACCCGATATGCCGGCCAATGGATTTTTCACTTCATGGCCAAGAATACGCCCAAAAGCCGAGACACTGCCTTGCGCATCGATGACATTTGGGTCGTTGGATTCGATGAATGAGATGACCGCGCCGCCATCCTCGAGCGGCCGGACCCGAATATCGACAATTTTCTGGCTTGAGAATCGAGGACCAGAGAGTGATACGCCGTGGGCCGTGAGATCGCCCTCAAGGCTCATTGATCGATCAATCAAGTCGAAGATTGGCGAGTCATGGAAAACCACTTCGCTCAGTGGTCGGCGCTGCATTGAGCGTTCAGAGTGCCTGAAAATGCTCTGCGCAGCGGGGTTCACAGCAACAATGCGGCGGCGATGGTCAAGCTGCATCAAGCCAAATGGCGCAAGATCGGCAAGTTGGATCAAGTCATTCATGCCGCCGCCTCAAAATCATTTTCGTGATAAAGGCTCTCGATCGCGCGCTGCAATGATCCAGCTTCAATTATCTGGCAAAACTGCGATCTGAGTTCACGGCGCACGTCCGCTGGAAGCGAAAGATCGACAGCATCGATGGCCGCAGCGACGTGTTTGCGGACCATCTTCAGGCCTAACTCGTGCCCATATAGCGAAACGCTATCTTCAACTTGCTCGCAAAGGCTGCTGGCCTGCTCGTGCAGATTCGGGATCTGGTATTCCGCCCCCTCGAGGTTGGCCGCGATTTGTGCCGGAAGCCATGGCGCGCCCATCGCTGCGCGGCCGATCATGACGCCATATGCGCCCGATTGCTGTAGCGCTGCCCTGGCCGTCTCCATACCGGAGATATCGCCATTAGCGATTACCGGCACGTCTATAGCGCCAACTGTGTCTGCAATGGCGCGCCAATTGGCTTCGCCTTTGTAGAATTGGCACCTGGTGCGCCCATGCACCGTAATCATGACAACGCCTCGCCCGGCGGCTTGCTGAGCAAGTTCTGGGGCATTCAATAGACTGTCATCCCAGCCGAGGCGCATCTTCAGCGTCACTGGTTTCCCGTCTGCGCCTTCAATCGCGGCATCAACAATCCGCATGGCAAGTTCAGGCTCACGCATAAGCGCTGATCCTGACCGTCCGCCGGTAACTTGTCTGGACGGACAACCCATATTGATGTCAATAACGTCAACACCAAGCTCAACGAGAAGGGCGGAGGCTGTTTTCATGTGTTCTGGATTTCGCGCCGCAAGCTGCACGACCCAGAGCCCTTCCCCGTCATGCCGGCATGTGCGGCGCACGACGTCGGGGCGGTTCATCGTCAGGGCTTCACCAGCCACCATTTCTGAGACGACACCTTTGCAGCCAACCTTGCCGACTTCTCGCCGGAAGGCGGCATCAGTCGCGCCTGACAGGGGCGCGAGCCATACGCGCTCTGCCTCAAATTCGGTCAATCGTTTCATTTGTTTCATGAAACACATTTTTGCAGTGCACAAAAGGCAG
Organism: uncultured Hyphomonas sp.; assembly: GCA_964350465.1. Classification (GTDB taxonomy): domain Bacteria; phylum Pseudomonadota; class Alphaproteobacteria; order Caulobacterales; family Hyphomonadaceae; genus Henriciella. Next base: position 3,451 of record CAYGKE010000143.1, on the reverse strand, counting down.
GCACATCATTGCGTCCATGCGGATGTGCAAGGCTGTGGCCTTTTTGCATCATGATCGATTGGACAACGACATGAAAACTGGTGTTGTCATCGTTGCTGGAGGCTCCGGGCAGCGGGCCGGCGGCGAATTGCCCAAACAGTTCCAGAATTTGGGTGAAAAGCCCGTGCTTTCCTGGTCGGTGGATCGTTTCTCACAACACACTCTGGTCGACGAGACAGTTCTCGTGCTGCCTGCGGACTTCATCGATGAGTATCCCGGCCTGCTTCCTGATGCGGTCCAACTCATTCAGGGCGGCGATACGCGCGCACAGTCCGTCCTCAATGGCCTGGAGGCTTTGTCTCTCGCGCCAGATGACATCGTATTGATCCACGACGCTGCGCGTCCCGGCATATCAGACGAAATCATTTCGGCCCTCATAGAGGCATTGGATCGGGCCGACGCCGCAGCCCCTGCCCTTCCCGTGACAGACGCCCTCAAACGCCAGGACGGGGGACGGCTAAACACTGTGCGCCGCGACGACCTGTTTCGCGTGCAAACACCGCAGGCTTTTCGCTATGGGACAATTTCAAAAGCGCTTTCAGAAGCTGGAACAGCCCTTGTCGATGATCTTAGTGCGATTGAGGCGAGGTATGGTAAGGTTGAGCTCATTCCTGGCTCTGAGCGGTTAAGCAAGATCACGTATCCCGGCGATCTAGAACGTATGGAGTTACTATTGTCTCTGGGTATGAAAACACCGCGGGTCGGCTCAGGCTTTGATGTTCATGCCTTCGGGGCGGGCGATTATGTGACACTGTGCGGGGTCAAGATCGCACACTCAAAAGGTCTGGAGGGACATTCCGACGCCGATGTTGCCTGGCACGCCCTGACCGATGCCATCCTGGGCGCCGCGGCACTCGGTGACATAGGAGATCATTTCCCGCCATCCAATCCAAAGTGGAAGGGCGCAGCTTCCGAACTGTTTCTAAGTCACGCTGTTGAGCTGGCCAGACAGTCCGGGTTCAAAATTGCCAGCTGTGACATCACGCTCATATGCGAAGCGCCAAAGGTCAAACCCCACCGCGAGGCGATGCGTGAGGCGACCGCAGCTGTTCTCAACTTGCCATTGGACTGTATCAGCATCAAAGCGACGACCACTGAACAGCTTGGCTTCACCGGGCGCGGCGAAGGCATCGCGGCCCAGGCAGTCGCTGTCTTGTCACCCGCTTCATAGTCAAAGCAGGCGATCCCCATGTTCCCCGACCGTATTCGAAACCTTGCCCTTCTGGTCTCAGATGAGGCTACACAAAGGCGCGTGAAAATCGCCACCGCAGAGAGTTGCACAGGCGGACTCCTGGCTGCCTTGTTCACTGAATTTGCCGGGTCATCCGCCTTCTTTGAGCGTGGTTTCGTGACATACTCAAACCGCTCGAAGATGGAGATGCTTGGGGTCGCCGGTGATGTCCTGGCTGACTATGGTGCGGTGTCAGAGCCGGTTGCGCGCCTGATGGCAGAGGGCGCACTTGAAGCCAGCCGCGCCAATCTCAGCCTTTCTATCACAGGTATTGCAGGTCCGGGGGGTGGAACGCCAATGAAGCCGGTTGGCACGGTCCATATCGCTTGCGCTCGTGAGAATAAAGCCATGACGCATGAAATGCTCTTGCTCGGTGATATCGGGCGCCATGAGGTGCGTATGGCAACGCTTGAAGCAGCTCTGAATATGATCCGAACTCAGATTTCCTGAACTCGATCTGCTCCATACCGTCTTGCGGCCTCACGCTTGAACGCACTCATGATCTTTGACACGGCCAAACGGTCATTCGTCCGGGCAAGCAGGCCGAGAACCGGATTGGAAAACTCATAGTCCATAAAAAAATGCACCCGCGTGTGCGTGTCTTCGCGTGCATCAAATTGCCACCTGTTTTTCAGATGACGAAACGGCCCGCGCTTGAGGTCAACAACGATCCGTCTGGTTGCTTCATCTGACTGAACAATGGTCGAGAAGGACTCAGAGAATCCCTTGAACTGAACCTTCACATCGGCCACGCAGAACAGACGCGCATCTTCAGATTGTTTGTTGGACACAGTCAGCGTCTCAATCCACTTAATGAAATTCGGATAGCTCTCAATATCTCGGACGAGTTCAAACATCTCGCCCGGTTTGAAGGGCACCAGAACCTGTTCGCTTACACGTGGCAAACTAGACCGACTTTGCTTCTCTGGCGGCGCGCAGCTGGGCAAAGTCTTCGCCGGCATGATAGCTGGAGCGAGTTAGCGGCGACGCCGATACCATAAGGAAGCCCTTTGACCGCGCGATTTCCTCATAGGCCGCAAACTCTTCCGGAGAGACATATCGATCAATCGCCGCGTGCTTGCGGGTCGGCTGCAGATACTGGCCGATGGTGAGAAAATCTATGCCCGCCGAGCGCATGTCATCCATCACCTGCATGACTTCATCTTTGGACTCGCCTAATCCAACCATCAGGCCTGATTTGGTGAATTGGCTGGGATCGCGGTCTTTTACCTTCTCAAGCAAACGAAGCGAGTGAAAGTATCGCGCGCCTGGACGGATCGAAAGATAAAGCCGCGGCACCGTTTCAAGATTGTGGTTGAAGACGTCTGGTTTCGCGTCGATGACTTTGGCTTCCCAGCCATCCTTGCGCAGGAAGTCTGGTGTCAGAATCTCAATCGTGGTGCCGGGTGAAGCTTCGCGGATGGCCTTGATCGTATGCACGAAATGCATCGCCCCGCCATCTTCGAGATCATCGCGGTCAACGGAAGTAATTACGACATGCTCAAGGCCCATCTCTGCCACAGCCAAACCAACCCGCCGAGGTTCATCCAAATCGAGCGGCTGAGGTTTGCCAGTGATAACGTTGCAGAACGAGCAGGCACGGGTGCAGGTATCGCCCATGATCATCATGGTGGCGTGCTTTTTTTCCCAGCATTCACCGATATTTGGGCAGCCCGCCTCCTCACAAACAGTCACAAGCTGTTTGTCCTTTACGATCTGTCTCGTCTCGGCATAACCGCGCCCGACCGGCGCCTTAACGCGGATCCAGTCAGGCTTGCGTAAGACCGGCGTATCAGGCCGGTTGCGCTTTTCCGGGTGGCGATGCTTCGCTTTTGAGTCAATGATCGTAACCATTCAGACTAAATGGACTGTAATTCCAGACACTTCAAGCAACCTGCATCATAGCTGCGTCCCAATTGAGCACGGCTCGATCTTTGTCCTGGCCTCAGCTTCACCAGATGTGACAAAATATTGCAAATAAAACAGAACTCGTCACATATTACCTGGATGACAGAGTTCTCGCCGCCCGCTCCTCTAACGTACCGGTCGTCCAAGACGCGGACGGATGTGTTGACCGCAATACTTAGGGCCGGAAAACATTTTGGCTCAAATACGGTTGCCATCAACGATGGCGCCGGCACCGAGCTACCCCACACAACCATCGCCCGCGGCGCATTTGCG
>CAYGKE010000142.1:0-6057 GCA_964350465.1 uncultured Hyphomonas sp. | reverse complement strand
CGATGGTTGGCCCCGGCGCGTTGGGGACTGGTGCCCAGTTGGTGGCGGAAGCCACTTTCTGAGAAGAAATTCTCGACCTTCAATGCTCGCAGCGAAACCGTTGCCACATCGAACACCTTTCGCGGGGCCTTCCGTCACAAAAGGTGCCTCATCCCCGCGAGTGGATTCTACGAGTGGACAGGCTCCAAGGGCAGCAAAACGCCGTTTGCGATTGGTCTGCGCAATCGGCGCTGGTTTTACTTTGCGGGTCTGTGGGATCGGGCCACGAGTGACGGATCAGAAATCGACACATTCACGATACTAACAACCGAGCCTAATGACCTGATGGCCGGGCTCCATACGCGTATGCCTGTTATACTCGATCCGTCTGACTGCGAGCGTTGGCTCGATACATCACAGCGTGACGTTGACGACCTGTTTGACCCTTTCCCGGCGGGTGCCATGCATGCCTGGCCAGTGGCACCGACGGTTGGGAATGTTCGCAATCAAGGCGCGGAATTGATTCAAGAAGTCTGAAACGCGCGCAACAGGAGACGTAAGCTCAGAGGCTTAAGTCGCCTCAGAACGGTCGGTGCGACCGCAAGCTTACAACGCACACCCCAAATAGGACGCTCAGGATGTTTGCTTTGGGTCAAACGCGGTCATCGCGTCGACAACCTCAAATTCTACTCCACAAACCTAAGGCGTCGGCATTGTGAGCAGCTGGACAGCGCGGGTTTCTCCGTTTTCGAGAATGTTAAAGTTCGCCATACGGTCATCTTTCTCGAAATTGATCCGAGACATCTGCGGAGTGGGCGAGTCAGCGGCCGTTTCAATCCAACCTTGCGCTGTCAGGCGAGAACGCAACTCGTCCATGATTTCGACGGCGGAACTGTCAGACAACGCTTGTATGGAATATCCATTTGGCATTGGTGAGCTTGCCGCCATGACATTCCAGCTTCCCGGCAGGTCAATATCGCCGGGAAATCCGGACGGTAGATCAAGACCTTGCCCAACCTGAGCGCCGCCCTGGTTGATGACAATTTGTTCTGTCTCGCCATCCTCGTCCAACGTGACGTCGACATCCACGCCATATTTTGCGGCGGTGTCTTCCATTTGCTTTTCACGCGCTTCATTGGTGTCGCTACCACCGCAGGCCGCCAGCAATAATGCAGCGATCGAAATGCTCGCAACATGTCTGAGTTTCGTCATTTCTGAATTCCTTATCTATTCAGTTACAGTGAACGCGTCACGTGCCAGCACGATATGCTCAAGGCCGGTGACATAGCGGGCTTCGTATTCGCCGGGCTCAAGATTTTTCGCCGACTGGACGGCGCGATATGTGCCAACCGTTTCACCAGGTTCGACGAAGAAGCCATAATTAGCGCTCCAACCCCACATTTTGTTGTCTGGCGTATCTGCAGGCGCGATAATCACGCGGTCTCCCGAAAACGCTTCTCCAGAATACCTGACGTCGAACGCCTCACCAACTTTAACGCTGGGTGGAACATCTATACTCGCATCCGCTTGTTCTATGGTAAGGGCCTTGCGGGCGATAACGCGGGAGAATGGATTTAGAAAATACGCGATCTCGTATTCGCCCGCGACATCAGGCACGCGGATTTCAAAACTTCCGTCGTCTTGTTTCATGCGAGCGAGGCTGTTTCGTGATTTTGCATTGGTCTTGAGCGCGCCTGTCTCAATGACAGAAATGACATCATCTTCCCATTCACCGGGCGTTTCGATTTGCATCGCGATTACTGAGCCACCGGTGACGATATCCGGAGCCGTGATCGTGGTCTCCACATCCGTGACTTTCAGCGGTCTGCGCAGTTGAACAGCGTGCTGCATGCCAGGATAGGTCGTGTATCCATTAAACATGACGTATCGCAGCTCGTATTCGCCGGGTTCTGCGGGGGCCGAAATCTCCACCGAACCTGATTGTCTTAGCTGTACGCTGGGACCTCGTGCATAGGCTGAGCTGAGATCAGGCTTTTCGATAAACAGAGCTCCGCCAATATCCGTAGGGCCATCCCATTCGACCGTGATCGTTGACGAAGCCTCAGCCTCATCCGGGGCATCCAACGAATAGTCGCCATCGGAGACGGTAAGCGGGACACGGGCCAGGATCACACGCGGTGAGTTTAGCGTATAGCGAACCTCATACTCGCCTTCGACAGATGGGCCGCCAATTTGAGATCGGGCAATATCGTCCTGATCAAACGTGCCGTCGCCATTGCTGTCGATTGGATCCCCAGAATTGATCGATGCATTCTCAAAAGCATCTCGAGCTTTTTGCCCGGGCGTAAAATAGATGTGCTCGCGTGGCCCATCATCCAGAGCATTGGTAGAGATCTCAACACCGAGATCATCGGGTCCTGACCAGCTAATATTTACTGGCGCTCCTTCAACTATTTCTCCGTCAGCTTCCAAAGTGACCGGGATATCGATATCAATTGGAACGGTGACGACAGTTGGAGCGGCGTCTATCGTAAAGGTGGCCGTCCCGGTCTTATCCCCTGCGTACCGATCGCTTTGATGGGGCCATCCGGTCCAGGTCGCCGTCGCGAGATAATCCCCCGGAGTGACGTCGAAATCGACATAGCCAGCATCATCGTCTTCAAAGACCACATCCCCAGTTGAGACATCGGTCACGACCCAATTCAGTTTGGATTGAATATCCGGGCCGTTCTTTAGAATGGTGGCTTTGAGAGCAACGGTCTGGGGTACCGCTACGCCTTGACCTGCACTGGGATCAACAGGTCCCTGCGTCATCGCGACCTGGGTCAGTGCATCATTTAACTCCGCGGCGCTATCGGCGGCCAAAAACTCGCCTCCCGTCTCAGATGCAATACACTGTAAGCCTCGACGCTCTTCCTCCGTGACGTCAAAACCGACGACATGAACCGTGAAATCGAGCCCATTCTCTTCGAGCGTTCTAGCGAGCGCGCAGGGATCAGCGTCGCAGGTTTCCAAACCATCAGAGACCAAGATGACCGTTGCAGCATTCTTGGTATAATCTAGCGCAGTCGCAGCATGTTCTACCGATTTTGTGAGAGGTGTCATGCCGGCAGGCGAGATGGACCGGATCTGCTTGATCACTGTCTCACGGTCAGCGCCGACGTCTGCGAGTGTTTGAATATCGGTGCAATCGCCTTTTTTGCGGTGACCATATGCGACCATGCCGAGGCGCTGATTTTCAGGCAATCCTCTGACAAGTCCCTCCACCACATCCTTGGCGATTACGATCTTGTTGACGCCATCGATCTGGCCCCACATCGAGCCCGATCCGTCAAGAATGAGGATTGCATCTTCAGGCGGCGCGGCGTCCTGCGCCAGCACCGGCGCAGCGATACCCGCCAACAAGGATGCGCCCAAAGCGAACCTAAGAAGTCTATTCATCATTCTGTCCCCACAAAATACTAGAGGGTCGAATGCTATTCCAAGAGGGTCATTTCGTATAGATGGTTCAGAACTTTCCTGCGGGCGACCTGGTAGTGTATAGTTCAATGGGGGCAAAAACGGAAAGGGACGCACAATGAAACCGATCCTGTGCGCGTTGGCTTTTTGCCTCGCGAGTCCAGTTGTAATGGCTGAGACGCCGCCACCAAAAGTTCGGTCTGGCGCTTTGGTTGAGATGATCGCGACGCGAGGCGTCGAGTGCGGTCTCTTGAAGTCGTGGCAAGGTCATGCTCTTCACGCGCTGGCGCTCGAAGACCGAAAGGGTTGGAGCGCCGAGCTCGTTGCATCGCTGCGGACAGAAACCGCGCGACTCATCGCAGACACAGACTGCGATGCGGAGATACTCACCGTTTGGATTGAGGGTGCAAGCAATGGGTTTGATACCGAAATGCTGCCGCCTTATCTGGTGATGTATAAAACACTCGCCACTATGGAAGACCCGCCGCGCGTTTTCCTGGCAACGTCACTGCGCCTCGATCCAGCGCCGGTTATTGCTGCCATTGACGCCAAACTACTGGAATTGGCGCAAAGCGGGCGCAAAGCGGAAGGTGGCAAGGACTGGCCTGATTATATCGCTGATACCGAGGCTGCCGTTTTAGAGTTCGTAGATAGCCTTGAAGCCGAAGGCGGTGATCAAGCCGCAGCCTGGATCGCACAGTCGGCGCTTGTAATTGAAGAATGGTACACGGAAGGCGGGACATGAAACCTCTTATTCTGTTTTTTGGCGGTTTGATTGCGGTGATGAGCGCAATGGCGCAGACTTGCGAACCCACCCCGGAAAAACACGCCGTTCGGATCCAGGCTGTCGGATCAAATGGCGAGCCAGCACCGCTGGAGCTTCCACATGTGTCAGGTGAGCAGGCATTCTATCACAAGCTTGAAAATGGCTGGGTGTTTGCGCTGATCAAAACGGAACTTGGCTGGGCCGTCAGGCTCTATAACAACGAACCGGTTAGTGATGCGACCGACCTCACATCGCTTACGCCGCCCTTACGCGGCGCGCCGAACCCACGTGATATCCTTGGTTGGCACTTTCGAAATGCGGACAATACCGGACCCAATCTCGGCGACGTCAACGCGCCGCAAAATTTGCGCGCTTTTGTGATTTCTCCAAGCCTAGCGGGGACGGCCGGGCTGAGAACATCGGACGGCACTCAAACCCCGGGACCAGATGCCGGCCTTGGTTGGTTGAAGGTCGTGGATTTCGGTCTCGCTAATCCAGTCCCAGGAACCAAGGCACGGATGAACTATCTCCAGTTTGACGCGTGTCTTTCGTGGCCGCGGTCAGACGAGGAGACTTCGCAACTGCTCGATGAGGCCAGCCTGGATTACACGCCAGAAGATGCCGAAACCTTTGGCAGCTGCGGAATGTCCCTCGCTGAATATGCGCTCGATGCGCGGTATGGGCCGCGCACTCTAGGCGGCGACCTGGACGGTGACGGCGCATTGGATGAGGTCGCGCAAATCCGGCGCACAACAGATGATCAACGCGGTCTTGCGCTCTGCCGCGCCGGCACCTGGCTCGATCTGATTGACCTTGATGGCAAGGTGTCAGGCGATATGCGGCCAGGCTATGTGGGTCAGGTTGAAGCTTGGCAATGGCTGGCACCTGGCGCCAGACTTCCACGTCATTTGGAAGGCTATGAGTTACCGAAAGCCGACGGCGACATGCTCGTGCTTGAGCGGATCGAAAAAGAGGCGGTATTGCTCTATTGGCGCGGCGGCTCCCTCAAAACGAAACGGCTCTATGGTTATGTGGAACCTTAAGGCAATCCTGCTATCGAGTGCGATGATGGCGATCGGCGCGCCAGCATTGGCTTCGCCTGACTGCCATGATGATTGGCTCAATCAATCCTCAAGGGTCGAAGGCCTGGTTTTTGGAACAAACACATTTCAAGCAGAGCTGACCACCAACCTGACGTTCAAACTGGTGCCGGATGAAACTGGCTGGCGGGCGATGTTGGTTGACGGCACCGGACAATCCATCCCAACGCGTCCCGTCGCCAGAGGAATACCGCCGATCAAGGGTCGCAATAATCCGCTTATGAATTTCGTGTTCGGACCTGACATCTTTGACCCTGCGCTCAATCCTGAGTTTGTCGTACCGGGACGTCCACCTAACATTGCAGCAGTTGAGCCAAGTTCCGGTAAACAGGGCAGCGGGCAGCTGACTATTATCGATCAAGGCTTTGCGCCGGAACCACCTGAGCGGCGGGTCTATATGAAATTTGAGGGTTGCGTTCAGTGGAATAACGGGCCGCGCGAGCCTGACCTCTCGGCCTATTCATCGCCAGAGGCGCTTACCAATTTTCCGACTTGGGTGGTCCTTGCCTTTGAAGATTGCGGGCTGCCCGAAACATATCTTCTATCAGGGCGGATGCCGCGTGCAGGTTACCGTCAACGTGCCTGGCTCGAGCCTGATCTAGATGGCGATGGGCGACCGGATCTCGTCGCATTGGTCGACGAAGCTGAGCATGGCACATCGCATCTCGCCATTTGCCTGCAGGACAGCAAGGCGCTCTCACTTGTGGGCCAAAACGAAGTGAACGATGATCAACCTCTTTCCAGCGACTTCCTGAACGACATGGATTGGTGGTCAATTGATGGCCGGAGTTT
>CAYGKE010000141.1:0-6096 GCA_964350465.1 uncultured Hyphomonas sp. | reverse complement strand
CCCGATGATGAACATCATCAATGGCGGCGAGCATGCGGACAACCCGATCGACATTCAGGAATTCATGATCATGCCGGTCAATGCCGAAAGCATTGCCGACGCTGTGCGGATCGGGTCTGAGATTTTCCACACGCTGAAAAAGACGCTGAGCGATGCCGGGCACAATACCGGTGTGGGCGACGAGGGCGGCTTTGCGCCGAACCTGTCCTCGACGCGCGATGCCCTGGACTTCATCATGAAGGCGGTAGAAGCGGCTGGCTATGCGCCGGGCGAAGACGTGGCCTTGGCGCTGGATGCGGCTTCGACCGAGTTCTTCAAGGGCGGCAAGTATGAGCTGGCCGGTGAGGGCAAGAGCCTCGACGGCGAAGGCATGGCGAAATACCTGACCGATCTGGTCGATGCCTATCCGATCATCTCCATCGAAGACGGCATGGCCGAGGATGACTGGGATGGCTGGGGTATTCTGACCGAGATGGTCGGTGATCGCTGCCAGCTGGTCGGCGACGACCTGTTCGTGACCAATCCGGAACGCCTCGCCATGGGCCTGCAGCGCGGCGCAGCGAACTCGATCCTGGTCAAGGTCAACCAGATCGGCACGCTGTCGGAAACGCTGGACGCGGTCGAGCTGGCACATCGCCATGCCTATACCGCTGTGATGTCGCATCGCTCTGGTGAGACCGAGGATGCGACGATTGCTGATCTCGCGGTGGCGGTGAATTGCGGGCAGATCAAGACCGGCTCGCTGGCGCGCTCTGACCGGCTGGCCAAGTACAACCAGCTGATCCGCATCGAGGAAGAGCTGGGCGCGGCGGCGCTTTATGCCGGCGGGTCACTGATCAACGCCTAAACTTTTCGTCACTAGCGACGAATCCGGATTGCCATGCTAATCCTGTCTTCTTGAGCAAAGGGGACAGGAATGCGTGTTTACCTGATTGCAGCGCCTGAAGATGAGGCCGAGGCCGACAAGCTGGCGGCGTATCTGAAGCGCTTCGGTGTCTTCATTCGCAGCGAGTATGGCCGCATGGCCTATCCCCCGGCCCAGCATGGCGAGATGACACTGGCGCTGTGGTCGCGCAATGCGATGATGTCATCGCGCCAGATGATGCTGACCAACCGGGCGATTGATGCCTGGTCGGAGGGCCAGCTGGTGATGGCGCGGCTTGAACATGGTCTCAATCCGCGCGGACTTGGTGATCTGAAAATGATCGACCTGACCTTTGAGGCGGCGCGCGAGCATCGCTATCACGATGTCCTGAACGCGATACGGGCCCTGGAAGATGAGCGGCGGCGGGCGCTGGCTGCCCCGCCAGCTGAACCTGAGCCTGAAACGGGTAGCGGTCCGTCTGGGCTCGGCAAGAAGATGCGCGAGGCGCAAGAGGCGGCGGTACCGGGGGTGGGGGACAATTCCATCCCCGATGCTTCACCTGCACCCGCGCGGAAACGGCGGGCAAAGTCAGGTATCGCTAGCCGCGATAGTGTGACGTTGTCGGCTGACAAATCGAGCGCTGGCGGCGGACTGCTTGGCTTCTTGCTGATTGTATTGGTGGCAGGCGGGTTCGGTGCGGCGATCTGGCAGGGCCTTCTGACGGTGCAGCAGGCAGCGATCTATGGCGGCGGTGGCATCGCGGGTATCCTTGTGATTGGTCTGATCTTCCTGGCGATCAGTTCCTTGCTGAAACCAAAGTCAAAGGGACCTTTGAGAGCAAGCCGGATTGAAGCTATGGCGGGCGAAACGCCGGAAACAGAGGAAGTCGCCGCTGCTGCGCCAGCACCTGAGCCGCTGGATGACGCGCACGATGTCTTCGTGTCCTACTCGCACCAGAATGCCGAGACGGTCCTGCCGATTGTATCGAGCGTTGAGGCCAGCGGTGTTTCTATCTGGATTGATCGCGACGAGTTGCGTGCCGGGGATAATTGGGCAGCGCAGATTGTCCGCGCGATCAAGGCGTCGGGGCGGTTCTGTTTGATGTGTTCGGAGCAGGCTTTTGCATCAGATCATGTCCGGCGCGAGGTCTATCTTGCTGACAAGTATGGCAAGGACATGCTGCCGGTCCGCCTCGACGCGGCCGACATGCCGGAAGATATCGAATATTTCCTGATCGGGCGGCAATGGATTGACCTGACGACGCTGCCGGAGGACGAGCGGGTGAGCGCCATTGAAGCGGTGTTAGCGGGCGGCGCGGCTTAAGCTGATCTTTACCCTGTTGAGGTGATTCTCCGCTCCTCAAAGGAGCCGCTCCAGATGACCTCGAAATGGGCTGCCGCCTGCATGACGCTCGCGGTACTATATTTCGCATTTCATGCGCTGGCTGGCGAGCAAGGGCTCGGCAGATGGAGCGACATGCAAAGCGAACTGGCCGAGAAAAAGAAGATTTTGCGGGCGCTGGAAGCTGAAAATGCTGCGCTGCAAAAAGACATAGCCAGGCTGACGCCGGGGCAGGTGGATCCCGACCTTGTGGAATTGCTGGCGCGGTCAGAACTGGGTTTTGTCTATCCCAATGAGCTGGTTCTGGTCGAGCGCTAAGCTATCCATGCATTTGTGCATGGTTGCTGCGTAAAACGCTCTCTGGACGCACTGTCATAATTGCGGCTATGTGGTTTCAAAATCACACATAAAGATTTTGTTCAGGGAGGCCGCATGGCAAAAGCTGCATCGTCCAGCCGCACGACACCTAAGCTCAAAAAAGCTGAGGCGCTCAAGTTCTACAAAGACATGCTGTTGATACGGCGGTTCGAAGAACGCGCTGGCCAGCTTTATGGCATGGGAAAGATCGCTGGCTTCTGTCACCTTTATATCGGACAGGAAGCGGTTGTGACCGGGATGCAAGCCTGCCTTAAAGACGGTGATCAGGTGATCACCGGCTACCGCGATCACGGCCATATGCTGGCCTGCGACATGGACCCGAAAGGTGTCATGGCGGAGCTGACCGGACGTGAGGGTGGATATTCACGCGGCAAGGGCGGCAGCATGCACATGTTCAGCCGCGAAAAGAATTTCTTTGGCGGTCACGGTATTGTCGGCGCGCAGGTGCCGATCGGGACCGGGCTTGCTTTTTCCAACAAGTATCTCGGCAAGGACAATGTCTCGGTCGCCTATTTCGGTGACGGCGCGGCCAATCAGGGCCAGGTCTATGAGGCGTTCAATATGGCCTCGCTATGGGATCTGCCAGTGATCTATGTGATCGAGAACAACCAGTATGCGATGGGCACAAGTGTCGCCCGGCACTCCTCCGAGACTGAGCTGTTCAAGCGCGGTATCTCTTTCGAGATCGAGGGTGAGGAAGTCGACGGCATGGATGTCTATGCGGTCAAGAAAGCCGGCGAGAAGGCGGTCAAATATGCCCGCTCCGGCAAAGGGCCCTACATCCTCGAAATGAAGACCTACCGTTATCGCGGTCACTCAATGTCGGACCCGGCCAAGTATCGCAAACGCGAAGAGGTCGATGATATCAAGTCTCACCATGATCCGATTGATGGCCTGAAAGGTCAGATTATCGAGCAGGGCATCGCCACTGAAGAAGACCTGAAAAAGATCGACAAGGACATCCGCGCGATTGTGAAAGAAGCCGCGGACTTCTCGCTGGAGAGCCCGGAACCTGACCCGTCTGAACTCTGGACCGATGTCCTCAAGCCGGTGGAGGCGTAAACATGGCTGTAGATATCCTGATGCCTGCGCTGAGCCCGACCATGGAAGAGGGCACACTGTCCAAATGGCTGAAAAAAGAAGGCGACACGGTTAGTGCCGGTGACGTCATTGCCGAGATCGAAACCGACAAGGCGACGATGGAGGTTGAAGCCGTTGACGAAGGCACGATCGCCAAAATCCTGATCGATGAAGGCACCGAGAACGTGAAGGTCAACGCCGTCATCGCCGTACTGGCGGAAGACGGAGAGGATGCAAGCTCGATCACCGTGTCCAGCGCCTCTGGCGGCGGCGATGTTGCCTTGGCCGAAGCGTCGGAAAAAGTGAAGCCTGTGCCTGAGCCGGAAGTGGTTGCAGCGGCGGAAGCGCCAGCAGCGGCAGCCTTGGCAAATCCGGAAGTGCCGGAAGGTACAAGCTATACCGATACTGTCCTGCGTGATGCACTGCGCGACGCGATGGCCGAAGAGATGCGCCGCGACGAGACGGTCTTCGTCATGGGCGAAGAGGTCGCCGAGTATCAGGGCGCTTACAAAGTGACGCGCGAATTGCTGCAGGAATTTGGTGAGCGCCGGGTCGTTGATACACCGATCACCGAGCATGGCTTTGCCGGACTTGGCGTCGGTGCGGCGTTTGGCGGGCTAAAGCCGGTGGTCGAGTTCATGACCTGGAACTTTGCCATGCAGGCGATTGACCATATCATCAACTCGGCTGCGAAAACGCTGTACATGTCAGGTGGCCAGATGGGCTGCCCGATCGTGTTTCGCGGACCGAATGGTGCGGCGTCTCGTGTCGGCGCGCAGCACAGCCAGGACTATGCCGCATGGTATGGCAATGTGCCGGGCCTGAAAGTTGTGGCGCCGTATGACGCCGCCGATGCCAAGGGGCTGTTGAAGTCCGCCATTCGCGATCCGAACCCGGTCGTTTTCCTCGAGCATGAGCTGCTCTATGGTGAGAGTTTCCCGGTGCCGGACCTTGAGGATTACACGTTGCCGATTGGCAAGGCAGCGGTAAAGCGGGCCGGGACTGACGTCACCATCGTTGCCTATTCGCGCTGCGTCGGCTTTGCGCTTCAGGCAGCTGAGAAACTGGCAGGTGAGGGGATATCGGCTGAGGTTGTCGACCTGCGCTCGATCCGGCCAATGGATACTGCGACTGTGATTGAGAGCGTGAAGAAGACCAACCGTCTGGTCACCGCCGAAGAGGGCTGGGGTCCAATGGGCGTTGGCGCAGAGCTTTGCGCCGCCGTCACCAAGGACGCGTTCGACTATCTTGATGCACCGCCGACCCGTGTGCACCAGAAGGATGTGCCGCTGCCTTATGCTGGCAATCTTGAAGCCATGTCGCTGCCGAATGCCGATGATATTGTCGCGGCGTGTAAAGCCGTCTGCGAGGGGATGTAGTCATGCCAATTAATATCACCATGCCTGCGCTAAGCCCCACAATGGAAGAGGGCACGCTGGCCAAGTGGAATGTGAAGCCCGGCGACACCGTCGAGGCGGGCGATATCATCGCCGAGATCGAAACCGATAAGGCGACGATGGAAGTTGAAGCTGTTGATGAGGGCACGGTCGCGCAAATCCTGGTCGAGGCCGGGACCGAGGGCGTCAAGGTCAATGCGCTGATCGCTGTGCTCGCCGAAGAAGGCGAAGATGTTTCGTCGATCAAGGCCGAGGCGCCGGCCGCGGAGGCCGCGAAGACAGAAGAAGCGCCCGCCGAGCCGGCTGGAAATGGCGATGGCGGGTCCATCGGCGGAAGCGGCATGGCTGCAGAACTTGCCTCGACGCCGGTTGATATTCCCTCCGCTGGCAAGGGTGATGACCGGATCAAGGCGAGCCCCTTGGCGCGGCGGATTGCGGCACTGAAAGGCATCGATCTGAAAGCGCTGGTCGGCAAGGGCTCGGGCCCGCGCGGACGCATCGTCAAGAAAGATGTCGAGAACGCCCAGCCTGGTGCGACCGGGCGCGACATGGTGCCGAGCGGCGGCGCAGTGCCGGTATCGCCGGATGGCCTGATCCTGCCGCAGGTTCTGGACGACCGCGTCTATGATCCGGACGGCTATGAGCTTGTGCCACTGAGCGGTATGCAGAAAGTCGTGGCCAAGCGCCTGACCGAAAGCTTCATGCAGATCCCGCACTTCCCGCTGACGGTTGATCTTGTTCTGGATAAGTTGCTTGCAGCGCGCGCCTCGATCAACGCCGGAGCGCCAGAGGGCGTGAAGATCTCGGTCAATGACATGTTGATCAAGGCTTCGGCGATGGCGCTGATGGCCGAGCCGGACTGTAACGCGTCTTATACTGACAAGGGCATCGCCTATCACAAGTCGGCCAATATCTCGGTTGCTGTGGCGATTGAGGGGGGGCTGATTACGCCGGTCGTGCGCAATGCCCAGACCAAGGGTCTTGCGGAAATTCCCGCCGAGATGAAGGACCTTGCCACCAGCGCGCGGGAGAAGA
>CAYGKE010000140.1:0-6105 GCA_964350465.1 uncultured Hyphomonas sp. | reverse complement strand
AACAACATAGATGCGCGCGGCCCCATTTCACCGACAGAGCGGCAAGCCTTTATTGGCCGGGTGCGCGATCTGGCTCGCGGTGCCGCCGAGCAATGGGCGGAGCAGGAGGAGGCGCGGGCATAGGCATGGGAGACAAATCATACTTCTCAGTGATGTTGGAGTTGATAAATGGACTGCCTCCGGGCACCGAAATCGATGACGAGATTTTGAGTGACATAGGTTATGGCTCGGTCGTGCCAGCTGGTTACTTTAAAACGTTCTGGTTGAGAGCATCGTCTCAGCAAGAGGCGATTGAAACGGCGAAGTCAGAAATGCGGCTCGATGCAAAATCACTAAGCTTTATCGATAATGAGAGCTTGGTAGTAGATAGTGTCAAACGTTGTTCTTGGTGGAGCTATATCAGGAACAAGAGTCATTCTGGTCGAACATTTTATTCGCAGGATACCGATGCTTAATCTGTCGACTTTGAGAACCATTCTAACGCTGCCATTGGTGGTTATCGCCGCCTGCAGCGGCGAAATCGTTCAGCAGGACGGCCCGCCGCCGCTCTATAAATATGCCAGCATGAAAACGGCTGTGACCGAAGGCAAAGGGACGCTGCCGGTATTCTGGCAGGCCTTCAATGGCGGCGATATCGGGCAAAGCGAATTCGCGCTTCTCGTGGTTACGCCGTCCGAGCGTCAGACAGAAGAATATGTCTGGGTCGAAGCAATCACCCAACTGGAGTCCGGCTATCGCGGTCTGGTTCCGCAAGAGCATGAGATGAAGGACGGGTTCAAGCCCGGCGACGCGATCGACTTCGCTGCGAGCGATATTGCCGACTGGCGGTTCAAGGAGAATGGCAAGTATCGCGGCGCCTATACAACACGGGCGATGATGGGCCTCGCGCCAAATGCCAATATCGACAATATCCGCGCCCTGTTTCACGAAAACCCGGTGCCATGAGCAAGGTCAATCTCGCTGACAAGTTCTCGCAATTCGAGGCAGCCTGGACGCCCAAGATTGTTGGCAAGGTCAATAACTTCCACGTCAAGCTGGCCAAGTTTCGCGGTGATTTCCAGTGGCATTCCCACAAAGATGAGGACGAACTGTTTCTGGTCGTCAAAGGCACCATGCGGATGGCCTACCGCGACCGGACCGAGATTGTCGGCGAGGGCGAGTTCATCATTGTGCCGCGCGGGGTTGAGCATTGCGCTGGCGCGGAATCAGACGAATGTCATGTCTTGCTCCTGGAGCCTGCAACCACGGTGAATACCGGAGATGGCGAGGTGAGCGAATTGACGGTGACAGAGCTGGAGGAAATCTGATGAGCAAAGAGCCAGAAATCGGTGGTAAAGAGCCAATCCCTGTCGAGGTCGAAGAAGGCAAGATGTATTGGTGGTGCAGTTGCGGCCGCTCCAAGAACCAGCCCTTCTGTGACGGCTCTCACAAACCGACAGACTTCATCCCGCAGGGCTGGGAAGCACCCAAGACCGGCAAAGTCTTCTTCTGCACCTGCAAACGTACCGATAAGTCACCGCTCTGCGATGGATCGCATAACGGGCTGTGAGCCCGGCATCTTGTTATTTTCCTGATCGCGCCGCAGGATGAATGAGGGGAAATGATGTAAGGGACGCCATGTTTCGCTGGCTTAGCCTGATTGCGATATTTGCTTTGCTTGTGCTCTCTGCGCAGGCTGAGAAACGTGCCTTCATTGTCGGCGTTGGCGACTATGCCGAGCTGACCGACCTGCAGAAGACAACCGGCGATGCGAACGGCTATGCGTCTGTTTTCGAACAGGATCTCGGGTTTCAGGTCACTCGCCTGATCGATCCGAGCATGGAAACCTTCCTGATCGCATTTGACGCCTTCACCCGTTCGATTGCGCCGGGTGACGAGGTCACCTTCATCTTCTCCGGGCATGGCTGGTCGGATGGCGGCGATAATTTTCTCGCCCTCAGCGATGCGCCGCGCGAAAGCTCTGAATTCGTTCTCAAGCGCCAGACCCTCTCGCTCAGCAATGATATTCTCGGCGAGCTGAAAGCCCGCAAGCCGGGTTTGTTATTCACCATTATTGATGCCTGCCGGGACAATCCGTTCGATCTTGGTACCCGCTCTGTGACACGCGGTCTGGTGCGCCAGGAAATGGTGCAGGGGACGCTGGTTGTCTATGCGGCGGGCGCGCGCGAGCAAGCGCTGGACCGGCTCGGCCCCGATGATCCGTCGCCATACTCGGTGTTCACGCGCAGCCTGCTGCCCAAGCTGAAAGACCCGGCCCGGCCGCTGATGCGCAGCGTCGATGAAGCGCGCAATGAGGTGGCGGTGCTGGCCAGCCAGATTGACCATAAACAGCGCCCAGCGATCTATTCCGATATCTCGCTGGATTTCTGTTTTGCTGGTGCTTGCGCGACCGCTGCGCCGCAGCTTGATCAGGAGACGCTCGACTGGATCGAGCTTTCCAGTATCGGTTATTCGGCGCTCGACCCATGTACCAAATATGCCCGTCACCTCGCACAATATCCGGGCGGAAAGTTCAGCGCTGTGGCGCAATCGGCGCTGGATAATCCACCCTGTACGGACGCGGCTCCGAGCGAGCCTGCGCCCGTGCCGACGCCGGAAACAACCGAGGCGCGGGCCGACGTCATGCGCGCCCTGCGAGATCAGGTGAACTGGCGCGCGGTCGAGTTAGAGAATCTGCTCGTGCTCGACACCAGCAAGGGCCGGGTCCTGATCGAAATGTTTCCGGAATTTGCGCCCGAGCATGTCGCCCAGATGCAGCAGATTGTCCGCGCCGGTGATCTGGATGGCAACGCCTTTCACCGGGTGGTGCAGGACTTCATGGCCCAAGCGGGGGACCTCGGCCCAAGCAACAGCTATCCCGGTATTCCGGCGGAGTTTACACTGCAGACCACACAGGCAGATTTCGACTTGGATATTGTACCGTCTGTGGTCGATAGCGATCCGTTCAAGGCCGCGTTCCAGCGTGCGGCGCAAGGCTTCTATAAGGGCCTACCGGTGGCTGCAGATACGTGGAAACTTACGCCGTCAGGCGATCACTTGAGCAAGGCCCGCACTCTGTGGCCGATGCACTGCCGCGGTGCGGTCGCGGCCGGGCGGTCCCAGGACCCAAACTCGGCGACAACGCAATTCTACATTATGTACAAGTATGGACAGTTTCTCGAGCAGCAATACTCCGTCTGGGGCCGCGTGATCAGCGGCATGGATACCGCCAGCAGTTTTGCGGTGGGGGAACCGCCAAGCCAGCCGGATATGATTGTCAGGGCGCAGCTTGCCGCCGACATGCCTGAAGCCGAGCGCCCGCTTGTTGCCGTCTTGCGCACGGATGGGCCGCGCTTTCAGGATGCGCTCCAACTGGCGAGCGATGAAGATGCCTGCGCGATTGAAGTTCCGGTTCGGGTCGCTGGCTAGCTGACGCCTGGCATTTGCAATTTCAGGGCATCGCGCTATGCCGCAGCACTGATTGAACCGGACTGACCCTCTACTGACCCATTATTGACCCTCTTATCCTCAGGATAGATAGACCTCTGCAATGCCTGACCTTCTGCTCGAACTGTTCTCCGAGGAAATCCCGGCCCGCATGCAGGCCAAGGCCGAAGCCGACCTGAAGACAGCCATTATGGATGGTTTAAAGGCCAGTGGGATTGCTGGCGACAAGATCGCGGCCATGTCTGGTCCAAGGCGTCTGACAGTGTGCTATGAGGGCCTGCCTGAGCGCTCTGCCGATGTCGAGGAGGAACGAAAAGGCCCTAAGGTCGGCGCGCCGGAACAGGCGGTTGCCGGCTTTCTGCGCGGGGCGGGCTTGCCGGATATTTCCGAGGCCGAAATTCGCAGTGACCCGAAAAAGGGTGATTTCTACGTCGCGGTGCGCAAGATCCATGGCCGAGATACGGCCGACATCATTGCTGAACTGGTGCCTGAAATCATCACCAAGTTCCATTGGCCAAAGTCAATGCGGACGGGGCGCGGCGAGCTGCGCTGGGTCCGCCCGTTGCAGCGCATTCTATGCCTTTTCGATGGCCGCGTTGTGCCGTTTGATGTCGATGGTATCCAGTCCGGCGACCTGACCGAAGGCCACCGCGTCATGGGCCGCGGGCCGTTCAAGGTGAGCGATCTGGACAGCTATGTGTCGGCGCTGGGCGGCGACGGCCATGTCCTGCTGACGCGGGGCGACCGGCGTGAAAAGATCGAGACAGATGCCAAGGCAGTTTGCAAGAAAGCCGGTCTGGAACTGGTTGAAGACAAAGGGCTTCTGGAAGAGGTGGTCGGGCTTGCCGAGTGGCCGCACGTCATTCTGGGCGATATGGACCCGGCCTTTCTGGAACTGCCGCCAGAGGTCATTCAGCTCTCCATGCGCACGCACCAGAAATATTTTGCGGTGCGCGATCCGAAGAGCAAAAAGCTCGCCCCGAACTTTGTTGTGGTTGCCAATATTGACCCGCAGGATGGCGGCAAACAGATCGCGGCTGGCAACTCCAAAGTTCTTTCAGCCCGGCTCGAGGATGGCCGCTTCTTCTGGGAAAATGACAAGAAGACCGGCCTCGACGCGATGGCGGGCAAGCTCGCAAAAATCGACTTCAAGAAAGAGCTTGGCACCGTTGCCGACAAGGTCGAGCGGGTGGCGATGCTTGCCGGTGAACTCGCGCCGAAAGTCGGGGCACACCAGAAAGCGGCGATGCGCGCTGCGCGGCTCTGCAAGGCCGATCTGACCTCAGAAATGGTCTATGAATTCCCGGAGCTGCAGGGCGTGATGGGGCGCTATTATGCGCTGGACGGTGAAACGCCAGAAGTCGCCGATGCGATACGCGATCATTACAAGCCGCAAGGCCCGTCAGATGCGGTGCCAACTGAGCCGGTTGCGATTGCCGTCGCGCTTGCGGACAAGCTCGATACGCTGGTCGGCTTCTGGGCGATTGATGAAAAGCCGACCGGCTCCAAAGACCCGTTTGCGCTGCGGCGCGCGGCGCTGGGTATTGTGCGGATCGTGTTGGAGAATGAGGTTCGGTTGGGCTTGCATGCCGTAATGGGGCAGCATGTGTCGGTGCTGGTCGGCAACTTAGTAGCCAGAGAAATATTGAGCCTTCAGGGTGATCTAGAACAACACTATGGGCATCTACCTGAGGTCTTGGCAGATAATTATAAAGCTCAGGCTCAAAGACTTGGACTCTCGGATGCGGAGTTGAATGCTACATTTGATGTGGTTCTACCTAGAATGGTTGACCTCCTCTCCTTCTTCGCAGACCGCCTCAAACAATATCTCCGCGATCAGGGCCAGCGCCATGATCTGATCGATGCGGTGTTTGCCCTCGGCGAAGATGATCTTGTCCTGATCGTGAAGGGCGTCGAGGCGCTCGGCGCGTTCCTTGATACCGAGGACGGGGTGAGCCTGATGGCGGGCTATAAGCGCGCCGCCAACATCCTGAAGGCCGAAGAGAAGAAAGACAAAGCGAGCTTTGACGGCGCGGTGAATGAGGGCCTGCTCAAGGCCAAGGCCGAAAAGGCGCTGTTCAAGGCGATCACGGCCAGCACCACGACAGCCAAAGCTGCGCTTGAGAAAGAAGACTTCGCCGCCGCCATGTCGGCGCTGGCATCGCTTCGCGGCCCGGTGGATGCATTCTTTGAGGGACCGGACAGTGTCATGGTCAATGACGAAGACGCCAAGATCCGCGAAAACCGCCTCAACCTGCTGAACCTCATGCGCGAAGCGATTGGAACCGTCGCGGATTTCTCCAAGATTGAGGGCTAGACCTGCCCCAAAATGTTGCATTGCGGAAACACGCCTCAGGGGAAATTGCGGCAAATTGAACCAAAGCCTAAGCGATGGCGCGATGACTGCGCTGTCATCATGATTGCGGTCTTGATTCCGAGCGCTATCCGTGGCGCTTGGGCCTTCGAAGAGTCGCTGCGGCTGGCATGAGGCATGCACCGCGCGGGGGAAAGGGAGTGCGATCATGACTGTGGCTGCGGATGCGAAGACGAAATGGGTCTATTCATTCGGGGGCGGTGACTCTGATGGCGATGCTTCACTCAAGAACCTGCTCGGCGGCAAGGGCGCAAACCTCGCCGAAATGGCCAGCCTCGGCCTGCCTGTGCCGCCCGGCTTCACGC
>CAYGKE010000139.1:0-6291 GCA_964350465.1 uncultured Hyphomonas sp. | reverse complement strand
ATTGCAGGAGCCAGGCTAGGCGATGGTCTTGTGATGATCAGTTTACTTCCCGAGACCGAAGAGCTTTGCGTGCCAATCAAAACGCAAGTCGGCACAGTAGCGGTAGTCTGCCTCTAGACCCCAGTCGTGCTGATGCTAAATAACAGGAGCATATTACCTGAGTTTCTCTTAACACTTAATCATTGGAACACTACTCGGGCAAATGCTCCTTAAGTCAACGAGTGCTCAGCGCACAACATGCAGATACCTAGCACGATACCGTCATCCCCGCGCAGATCGGAAACGTCATCCCCGGCGTCAGCCCCACTTATCGCATTACTTTGCGGGGCGAGGTGAAGGTGCTAGGCAATTGGCTTGCGCGCAATTATAAAGAGTGTGTCTGCGTTATTCTCGCGGTGCGAGTGTTCTATGCTAAAGCCACAGGCTTTTAAACACCGCAGTAAGTCGTCTTCTTTAATCATCACCACAGTAGGCAACAAACGCAGCCATCGGCCCACGGGCGCTAGATATTTAAGCCACGTTGCGGTATCGCCTAAGCAGGCGGTGGAGGAGATAAATACGCCATTGGGTTTAAGCGCATTAAAGGCGATGCCGATGGCCTGATCGTAATCGCGTAAAAGGTGTAAAACATTGTGCGCCAATACGGCGTCGTAACGAGCATTAATCTTGTTATAGTCACTAATGCTGCGCTGCGTAAATTCAACATTAGTAATGCCAGCGTCGTGCGCTTTTTGCTTGGCAATCTCGATCATTCCCGATGAAAAGTCCGAAGCAAATACCTGCCTTACATGGGGCGCGAGCTTTAGCGCGGTAGTACCTGTACCACACCCCACCTCAAAAATAGTTGCATCATCGGGGAGTACATCAATCGTTTTTTGAATCTTCTTCTCATACAACTCGGGGTTGGATATTTTGGATTTGGCGTAGCGCTTTGACAAGCGGGTCCAAAATTTTGATTCATCGCGCATGCGCAGAAACTCGGTCTGGCTAATTTAGGTTTGAGTCTAACTATCTCTGCATTAAGCATCAATGGCAACGCACCTTAACAATGGCTCTGTAGCGAATCGTGGTAGGCATTATTTTGATTCAATGCGCGTGCATGAGTTGGTGCAGTTGCTTGGGGGATAACAATCGAAATCACTGGGAACGAATAAGCGTATCAACACTTTCATTTGCATCAAGATGTTCTGAAATAATAAACCGTCTGATTGCAGTAGCTAATTCCTCACTAGTTAGTTCTGCAATTGAATCTAGGAAAGCCTCTTGTGCGGACCTCGAACCGGCTTCATTTTTAGAGCTAAACAACTTCCACGTCACATAAGGATTAGCACTTATGCCTGAGTTATTTTGATTGTCACCAGCAACTCTGTGATGAATCAAAAAGCCGCAAGTGTAGTACGCTTGAAACTTACCATTTACCGCGGCATTTTTCAGAGAAGTGCTTTCTAAGTCCTTACTACAGCTATGCTCGAAGTTAGTTACTTTAGTTTTCAGGTATTCTTCAGCGGCAGGGTACAAACTAGTCAGTGCGTCATAAGCAAGTAGTTCAGCGTGACCTTCGTGAACCCAAGACTCACTAGAAGAAATATTTGTGCTATTGAATCGTTGGTAATAGTGTCCGACTTCGTGCGCGAACGTCCATAGTAGGTCGTTGATAAATACTTCATCCTCGGCAAAGATATCTAAATCATCTTTGTCCCAGTGGATAAAGATTTGATTCGGGAGTACTCCTCCCTGCACGGATGTGCCTTTGGTCTTTGAGTACGAAGCAAAAAGCATCGGTTTAGGACCATTGGGTAGTTCGCCCATTTTGGAACTAAAATAGGCTGTGATTCTTGGGATATCTGTCTCTAAAGCAAATTTGATGCTGTTGGGTAGACCCTTATCAATTACCGCAACAAACCCGTTAGCTTCTAAGGGTGATTGTTTGCCAACGTATATGTTCATACCACTATCTGAATCGATCCAAGTAGTTTCAGCGCCGACCTTTTGTCCTTTAATAATTATGTGCTCGTTGCTTGGTATAGCTAACTTGAAGTTCCATTGATTAAACTCGTCATCGCACTGATTTTCACAGGCAAAAAATCGTCCAGTGTGAAAAAGCGTTCCTCCATCTGAAAAAGGAGAAAATGGTGCATAGTCTTTTGCAAGGTGTTTGTAATTTGGGGTTAAGTAGAGCTTCACTTCGGTAAAAGGTAAGCCGTCTTTGCGGGCAATAAACTCCTCGCCTTCTATAAAGAAAACCCGAAAGTCTTCATCTAATGGTCGCCAACGAGTTGTTCTAGAATCATCAGGATTACGCTTAAAAGCGACTCTTTCTATTGGTTTGCTCGCGCTATATTCGACAGTCCATTTGGTGGGATCAATCTTCTCAATTGTTGTTTGAATGCCAAGAGAAAAAGCGCTCTTCGAAAATAGAATGAATGGCAATATGGCAAGTAAAGTACTAAATTGATGTGTTGTGATCTTCATGCTTATTTGTTTCTCTGAGAGATCTTCATTGAGTGTGTAATCCCACCAATCATCAGCTGACAGTTTGAGCTAAAAAAATTGTAGTGGGGAAAAATTGTAGTGGGGACACACGCGATTAAAACAATATAAAGTACTCGCGCTTTCACTTCGGGTGCAGATCCAAATACTGTTTTCATAGACTAACTCTCTCAAGTAATTTAGTCATCGATAAGCCCAGTGTGATTCAAAGTGCTTTTAATAGGCATTGCCGCAAGCTATTGCATGACTCTCGTCGCCGTTACTCAATAGCAATTTCGGGCTCTACTCCTGTCATCTCAAAGCCCTTCCCTGTAAGCGAATCAACAATTGTTGATATGGGAATATACACGGAGTAGTCATAGGGGAGCATAAACAGCTCGACGGGGTTGCCAGCGCCGTATGTCTTTTTACCTACCACAAGTGCGCGTTTACGATTTTTAAGTATCAATGTCAGCAACTCTGCGGCTGATGCTGTTTGTTCGCTAACTAACACTGTGATTGGAGTATTCGCTATATCGCTACAGCTAGCGATTGGCTGTGATGTGTGGGAATACTCACCTTTTTCTTTTCCTGAACTGACGACCAGTGAGTACAAAGGTGTTGCTTTCGGCAAAAGACAGTTGAGCATCTCTCTAACTGTACGTGCACTGCCACCTGAATTAAATCGTAGGTCTAGAACCAATTGATCGGTTTTTGGCAATGAGGCTAGAAGATTTACTGCTTCGCGCTCGTATGTTTCCCCATAGGGCAAGCTCGAAATTGAAAGGTGAACGAACCTCTTGCTTTGATGTTCAATTTCGAGAAACTGCTCATGCTCTTGACTTTGCGGGTCGTGCTCGTCATAAAAATTACTATCTTCAAGTAAGCGCTTGGTAGTGGCGGGATCATAAACCCTAAGATGACCGTCTGGGTGAATAGCTTTAAGGTAATCGGATACTGCTACTTTAAATTGGTCGGGGTCCGTTATTGAAAATAGCTCATGACTACTAGCTAGTGCGTTCAAAGAGTCGGCGTATTCTTTGCCTTTTGTCTGATGTACGTAGTGCTGACTCAACAGCGAAGACAATTCATTAAGGATAAGGCCGACCTTATCGTGAGTTAGTTCAGCAGCATCGCTATTGTGCAGAGAGCTTGCGTAGCTCGTTGTTACATTTAAAACCAACAGATAGATGCTGAGTATTAGGTATCTTTTCATTTGAGTATTATTGTTTAGTATCAAAATAAATGAGGAGGGCATTACATTATTAATACCCTCTTAAACGGTCGGACTGCGGCAAAGAGCGCGACCCTTACAGGAGGTTTCGTACTCTTGCTGCGGCCCCAGCAAAGAAGCGCTATAACTTGTATTCGAAACCGATTGAAATCATCGTGGTATCAGTACCACTTAAATCGTAGCGAGATCCGTCTAGTGTGGCTGATAACTTTTTATTTACTGCGAGTCGCCCGCCAAGACCAATGTATAGATTAGCGTCCTCGGCTACGGCTGTTGTGAAATTATTAATTTCGCCATCTCCGTCCCAGAAGAAGGCTCCCGCGCGAGCAAATAACGATACTCGTTCACTGAGCGGTAAACTTCCACTACCACCCAGTGTAACGCCGTCAGCCTTCAGGGCAACGTTGGTTGGCGTTCCATTAAAGTTAACAGTTTGCGCAAAGCGGCCGAAATTTTGATATCCGCCTTCAAGCGTAAAGTGATCGTTGAACTTCCAACCAAAACTAAATCGGTAAGCGGTTGAAGTTGTATCAATGTTAAAACCGTCGAAAGTTTCACTGAGTTCAGCTTTTCCTACGCTCAATGCCAGAACAAAATTATCCTCAGCTGTGGCAAGTGCAGGTGTAAGTGCGGTAATGGTGGCCGCGATAAGTATCGATTTAGTGTTCATAAGTAATCCTCTGTTAATTGGTTAATCGATTGGACTACAATCTAGTGGATACGCCGCTAAACTCACTGAAGCTTTGCAAAAGAAGACTGAAGAATTGCTGAATTCTGCTACTACCAGCCCTGGGAAATGCTTACGAATCCTCGATATCTACATTGATATCGAGTCGGGTACTGTATGGCGTGATAAAAAGATAATTGATTTGCCAGAGTTATCGTTTCGCTTACTTGTGACTCTCGCGCAACATGCGCCAGCAATGGTCGGCAAAGATGAACTTATCGCCGCTGTTTGGGGCGACGTAGTTGTTGGTGACGAGACACTGATGCAACGAGTGAGTTTATTGCGCCAGGCACTCGACGACGATAGTCAGAATCCTCGTTACATTGCTTCGGTTCGAGGTCGTGGTTATCGCTTAGCCGCAGCAGTTGAAGTCGCTAGTATCCCCAATCTTTACGCAAGACATCGCACGTCGTACTATTTTCTGATCGGTGCTTTTGTTCTAGCCATGCTTGTCGCGCTTGGCTTTTTTCTAGCTGAGTATAAAAATCCACAGGCGTTGGTTATTCGCTCAATAGCTGTATTGCCATTTGATAACTTGAGCGAAGACAAGTCTGTTGGTTTTTTTGCCGATGGTATGCATGAAGAGCTTCTTGCTCGTCTTGCTGGACTTAAAGATATCTCGGTGCTATCACGCACATCAGTTGAACGATATCGAGGCACTCATGATTCAATCAAAGAGATATCAGAATCGCTCGATGCTGACGGCATAGTAGAAGGCAGCGTTAGAGTCAGTAATAATCAGCTGCGCATCACGGTTCAGCTTATAGATGGTAAGTCCGATCGAAATGTGTGGGCGGAGACCTACGAAGAGGAACTGACAGCGGAGAATGTATTTATCATTCAGGAAAGAGTCGCTAGCAACATAGCGGAGGCTCTAAATGCTGAGTACTTGCGCCAGAGCGCACAAGTGCTTGGTTTACCCACGGCCAATCTGGAGGCGTATAACTTCTATCTACTGGGTCGACATCTCACGTTTACGCAACAATCAACAGATCTTGACCGTGCCGTTTGGTACCTGAAACAAGCGATTCAACGAGACAATCAGTTTGCACAAGCGTATGCCGTGCTTGGATGGGCTTATGCGTTTCAAGGATCAGAATACGGACGAGCGAAACCGAGTGCCGTTTTTCCCCTGGCACGTGAAGCAGCATTAACTGCGCTCGAACTTGATAATAACTTGGCAGAAGCACATTCTATTTACGCTGATATTCTTGCTTGGTATGACTGGGATTTTGAACTTGCTGAGAGTGAGTATCGTCGTGCAATGACCCTAGACCCTTTGAATGTATTAGGTTACGCATTATTTTTGACAACGCAACTACGTCACGATGAAGCAATCGAGATGGTCGAAAGACGTCTTGAGGCCGAACCGGATGACATATATGTACGCATCAACGCTGGTTGGCGATACTATGCTGCCGGCAAGTACGCAGAAGCCATGGAAGCAGCTGTTCGAGCGCAAGATCATCAAGACTCCGCAAACTTGCTTGGCTATATCTATTTAGCGAAGGGAGATACCGCTGCTGCCGTGGCTACTTTTGAGGACAGCATTAAAAGACAGGGTCGTGGTCAGAGGCAACTGGCAAATCTAGCCTACGCTTACTTTAAAGCTGAGCAGAGATCAAAAGGTCAATCGCTATTGGCTGAACTTGAAAGCCAAGCTGAGAGCGGATTTGTGTCATATGTGTCGCGAGCAGCCATATACTTAGCGGCAGGTGAAGATGAGCTTGCATACGAGCTATTGAATTTGGCGGTTGAGGCTAGGGAGCGCAGTGTCGTTTTTCTAAATGTGAGCAATGCGTTTAGGGACCAACATTCTGATCCGAGGTTTATTGCGCTACTAAAACGCATAGGACTACCC
>CAYGKE010000138.1:0-6347 GCA_964350465.1 uncultured Hyphomonas sp. | reverse complement strand
GGTCCAGACAGGCTCAATCAGGGGTCAATCGAGGCTCAGTATAGGGCCAGTCCGGCAGGGGGAGGATAGATTTGGTGATTTGCCGATGTTTTAAGGCGCGCGGGCGGGATAAATTGCGAATGCCGCATGCTGAGCGAGGGTATCGCGATGATATGGAGGATCTGCTTTTGGGGATCTGACTGCGATCCAATAGAGTGTCAGAAGTCAGATGCGCAATAACGACCCCGGGTACTTGCCGGGGTCGCTTGACGTCTTTGGTCTGGCAGGAAGCTACCAGATGCGGACACGGTCCTCTGGCGCCAGATAGAGCGCATCTTCCGGGCCGATATCGAACGCCTCATACCAGGCATCGAGATTGCGCACGACGCCATTGACGCGGTATTGCGGCGGCGAGTGCGGATCAGACAGGATGCGCTGGCGCATCGCGTCGTCGCGGGTTTTCGAGCGCCAGACCTGTGCCCAGGACAGGAAGAAACGCTGGTCGCCGGTCAGGCCGTCAATCACCGGTGCTTCGCCGTCGCTGGTTTGATCAAGGTGGCGATGATAGGCGGCATAAGCCATTTGCAGGCCGCCAAGGTCGCCAATATTCTCGCCCATGGTCAGCTCGCCATTGACGTTGAGACCCTCAACCGGAGAGTATTGGTCATATTGCGCGCCAAGCACAGCCGCCTTGGCCTTGAAGGCGTCATTGGAACCCTCTGACCACCAGCTCTGGAACTTGCCGGCCTCATCAAACAGTCGGCCCTGATCATCAAAGCCGTGGCCGATTTCGTGGCCAATGACGGCGCCGATGGCGCCATAGTTTACGGCAGCATCGGCATTCGGGTCAAAGAACGGCGCCTGCAGGATACCCGCCGGGAAGGTGATCTGGTTGAGCAGCGGATTGTAGGAGGCATTGATCGTCTGCGGCGGATAAGGCCAGGCGACACGGTCGACCGGCTTGCCGAGTTTCGAGATCTGATCGTTCCACTGGAACGTGTTGACCGCGATGGCATTGTCGAGCAGGGCGCCCGGCTTGATCGTCAGGCTGGAATAGTCGGTCCATTCTTCGGTATAGCCAATCTTGGCTTCGAATGTGGAGAGCTTGAGCTTGGCCTTTTCGCGGGTTTCCTCATCCATCCACGCATTGGCGTCGAGACGTTCACCAAAGGCAGCGGTCAGGTTTGCCACCAGCGCTTCCATTTGCGTCTTGGAGCTTTCGGGGAAATGGCGCTCAACATAGATCTGTCCAACCGCTTCGCCGAGCGAGCCATTGATCAGGCCAACACCGCGCTTCCAGCGTTCGCGCTGTTCTTCGGCGCCGCTTAGCGTTTTGCGGAAGAATTCGAAATTCGCATTGTCAAAGTCCTCCGACAGGTATTGCGCGTGCGTGCGGATGAAATGGACGCTGAGATAGTCCTTCCAGACGTCAATGGGTGTATCGGCGATGATCTCGCCTGCCGTATCGAGCGCGGTCGTCTGGCCGACAATAAACATCGGCATTTCGCCAAGGCCGATTTCTGACATGATGGTGGCCCAGTTGATTTCCGGGGCAAGCTCGGACATCTGCTCCAGTGTCATCGGATTGATCAGCTTGGTCAGATCGCGGCTCTCGGCCGACGTCCAGTGGGCTTCGGCAATGCGGGTTTCGAGCGCCAGAACAGCTTCAGCCCTGGCCTCGGCTTCCTCGATCCCGGCCAGGGTCATGACCTCGGCCATATAGGCCTTGTAGCCGTCGCGGTAGCCGACAAAGGTCTCGTCTTCTTTCAGGTAATAGTCGCGGTCGGGCAGGCCGAGGCCGCCCTGGGCGACGAAGGCAACATATTGCGTTGGGTCCATCGGGCTCGGGATGATGCCGACGCCAAATGGTGCGGTATTTTCAAGGCTGGCAAACGCCGTCATAAGGTCTTCGGTGGTCTCGATGGCGTCAATCGCGGCAAGATGCGGCTCAAGCGGCGCAGCGCCGCGCTGATCCAGCGCTTCGGTGTCCATCCAGGCGGCGTAGAAGTCGCCGACTTTCTGCTCCAGTGAGCCGGCTTCGATACCGTCAGTGGCCGCGAGTTCCTCAACAATGGCGCGGATGTCTTCTTCGGCTTCCAGCGCGAGCAGGGTGAACCCGCCATAACCGGTCAGGTCAGCCGGAATCTCGAATGTATCGAGCCACAGGCCGCCAGCATACTGATAGAAATCGTCGCCGGGATTGACGCTGTCTTTCATTGAAGCGACGTCAAAGCCCCATGTGCCAATGACCGGTGTGGTTACCGCTTCCGGCGCGACAGTCTCGATTGTGTCCGTCTCAGGCGTTGTCGCCTCAGGTGTGCAAGCGGCCAGAATTGCCAGCGCGGCGCCGCCCATCAAAAAACGTTTCATAGATACTGCCCTTCCTTGGAATTTATTTTCGCCATAGACCCTATAGCGGGCATTGTGAGACGCAAGGGTCATGAATCAGGGTTTTCCCGGCTCGCCAAACGCCCTAGCTTCGTGGTCATGACGATTCACATGGTCAAGCTTTGCGTCGGCGCGGATGATGTTGCTGACCTTCGCAGCTGGCAGAAACGCCTGCTGAAAACCTCGCCTGCGCCATTCCATCAGACACGGATGGTGCCCAAGCGCGCCGATGAGCTAAGCGATGGCGGCTCGATCTATTGGGTCATTCGCGGCGTCATCCAGGCGCGCCAGAGGATCACAGAGGTACGCGAGATCGAGGATCGCGGCGGACGCCGAGCCTGTGAGCTGGTTTTCGATCCCGAGATTGTACTGGTCGATCCGACACCGAAACGGGCGTTTCAGGGCTGGCGTTATCTAAAGCCGGGGGATGCGCCGATTGACCTCAAGGCAAGCCAGGTGGATGTCCCGGTCGCGTTGAGATCGCAGTTAAAAGACGCGCTGGTCTGGTAGGGCTTAGTGCAGGGCGCTAACCGGCATGCGGCTGCAATCAGCTGAACGGTGGAGCAGGTCAACAGCTGGCAGCGATGTCCGCTGGGCTGATGCGGCAGCCAACATTTCGGCATCGACGAAGACAAAGGCCAGTTGGCTCAACGCGTTGCGCAGGTCAGCAGCGTCGGCTTCTGTATCCAGCACGTTGAGGTGTGAGATACTGTCATTGGCAAGCTGTGTGTAGACGCACGAGAAGCGGTCCGCGCCATCGGTGGTCTGCATCCATGCCCCAAGACGCCCGGCTGTCAGAGAGAAGCGCTCAAGCTCGATCAGGTAGGCGTCGGTGAGCTGCGGCTGCACGCCATGATCCAGCTGGAACAGCATGGTCGTGGTCTGGTCGTACAGCATGGAGGCGCGCGTACCCCATTCCTCAGCGAGGTTGTTCGATGCGCTGGCGCTGGCAGGCAGCGTCGCAATCGCGATAATGGCGATCAGGCGTTTCAACATGGCACAGACCTTTCTTCTTGCGCCTGATCCCGCAAGAGATGTGCCGACCGAGTTCATTGACAGGCTGCCAAGGGCCGCATATGGGCAGGCGCATGAGACATTTGCATCACCATCACCACCATAGCTGATGCGCCCTGTTGGGGCGAAAACCGGATCGGTGTGCCTCAGTCTCTCTCAACAAATCCGAGAATTTCGAGAGCCTAAAGCCCGCCGCTTCCTTCACACGTCGCGGGGCTTCGTTTAAGCGGAGCGCCAGAATCAAAAGACTATTTCAAGAGGCTGATCGCATGGGCAAGAAGGCTCCAAAACCAATTGATCTCGCGCGCAAGCCGCGCGGCTTTCCGGACAAGCGCGAGGCCCTTATCCATGCGGAAGCAGAGATGCTCGACAAGATTACCAGTGTGTATCGCCGCTGGGGGTTTGAGTCGCTCGAAACCGGGACGTTCGAGTATGCCGACGCGCTCGGCAAATTCCTGCCCGATGATGACCGTCCGAATGCCGGTGTCTTCGCGCTGCAGGATGACGATGAGCAATGGCTGAGCCTGCGCTATGATCTGACCGCGCCGCTTGCCCGGTTTGCCGCCGAGAACTGGCAGACGCTGGCCAAGCCGTTCCGGCGCTATGCCGCAGGGCCGGTCTGGCGCAATGAGAAACCGGGGCCAGGACGGTTCCGCGAGTTTCTGCAATGCGACGCTGATACAGTCGGTGCCAGCGGGCCGCATGCAGATGCCGAGATGATCGCCATGGCGGCCGAAGCGATGCGCGCCGCGGGCGCCAAAGACGGTGAGTTTACGGTACGGGTGAATACGAGGCGTTTGTTGAACGCTGTACTCGATGGCGTCGGCGCGCGGGATGCCAGCGTGCGGCTGACGGTATTGCGCGCACTCGACAAACTGGACAAGTTTGGCAGCGCCGGCGTCGCCGATTTGTTGGGTGCTGGCCGGATGGATGAGAGCGGCGATTTCACCAAGGGCGCGGGGCTGGATGCAGATGCGGTCAAAAAGGTGTTGGCTTTTGCCGAGGCGCGGCGTGAAACACGCGGGGCAACACTTGAGGTCCTAGGTAGCGCGGTCGGTGTAAGCGAAGAGGCCAAGCAAGGGCTGACCGAGCTTGCGGCGATCACGAGGGCGCTGGACGCATTGGGCGCGCCAGAGGGCGACGTCGTGTTTGATCCCTCGGTCGTTCGCGGACTGGAATATTATACCGGGCCGGTGTTCGAGGCCGAACTGCTCAGGGACACGGTAGATGAAGACGGCAACACGGTGCAGATTGGCTCGGTTGGCGGCGGCGGACGATACGACGATCTGGTCGCACGTTTTACCGGCCAGAGCGTGCCAGCCACCGGGTTTTCGGTTGGAGTCAGCCGGTTGGCGGCAGCCTTTGCCATTTCAGGCGAGATCGCGGCGCTGAATGGCCCGGTCGTCGTGCTGAACCTTGACCGTGAAGACCCGAGTGAAGCGCTCAAGCTCGCCGCTGAATTGCGCCGCGCCGGCGTTCGCGCCGAGGCCTATATGGGCAGCTCCAATATGGGCAAGCAGATGAAGTATGCCGACCGCCGCGGTTCGCCAGCTGTGGTCATTGTTGGCGAGGATGAGATCGCCAAGGGCGTCGTCACGATCAAGGACATGAAAGAAGGCGCACGCAAGGCCGCGGCGATAGCCTCCAACCAGGAATATCGTGAAGCGAGGCCAGGACAATTTGAGGCCCCGCGCGGAGACCTTGTCGCCAAGGTTCAAGCGATCGTGGAGGCGGATCAATGAGCGGCTCGACCATCTTTTCTGATCTGACCGCTGACCTGATCGATCCGGCGATCGTGATCGATGCCAGCCTGCCGCTAGAACTGTCGGGTGAGGCGGTGCGCGGGCGGATCTGTCTGTTCAGTGATGGCAATGGCAAGGAATGGGCGATGCGCCCGGATGTGACACTGCCAGCGGCGCTGGACGAGATCGAACGGCGACGCGGCGGCGGCAAAGGTGCGCGAACGGTACGCTATGACGCGCCTGTGTTTCGCCTGCCGAGTGTTCCAGACGAGCCGATTGAGTTCAATCAGATCGGCTTTGAGCATTATGGTCTAGAGGCAAGCCCGGCAATCGATGCAGGCGTTTTCGCGTCTATTCTGAACGGGTGTCAGAAGCTTGGGGTAACGGGCGGGTATCTGCGGTTCGGTGACCTCTCCTTGTTTCCCGCCTTTGTCGATGCGCTCGGCCTGCCGGGGGAAACCAGTGCCGGTCTGAAGCGCGCCTTTCGTCAGGAAGGCGGGGTGCGCGCGTACCTGCAAGCCGAAAGCGGCGCGGCGAGCGGTCTTGCCCAGCGAATGGCGAATATGGACCGCAGCGATGTGCGGGCCTTTGTCGATGACATTTTTGCGCTGACCGGTATCCGGCCTGTCGGCGTTCGCGGCGAAGATGACATTGTTGCTCGTCTGCATGAACGCGCAAAGCAGGCTGAACAGGCGCGGGTGCCAGCCGATGTGCAGGCCCTGATCGAGGCTGTGTTGCAGATTGATGCGACACCGGAAGAAGCGCTGGAACAGTATCGCGCAATTGTGCTTGAAGCGGGACTGGCGCGCCTCTCGCCCGTGCTTGATGCGCTTCAGGTGCGCCTTGACGGTATTGCAGAGGTCGCTGGTAAGCTGATGGAGAGTGCGAGATTTTCGACCCGGTTCGGGCGGCGCTTTACCTATTATGATGGCTTCGTCTTCGAGATTGCGGCGAGCGAAGCCCTGGCCGAGGCCGGGCGTCCCTTTGCGGCCGGCGGGCGCTATGATGCGCTTCTGTCAGACTTGTCTGGCGGAGAAATAGACGCCACTGCGCTGGGCGGAATTATCATGCTGCACAGAATGGATGGCACAAAAGGGAGCGCGTCATGACCCGGCTCAGTATTGCGATTCCGTCCAAGGGGCGGCTGAAAGAGAATGCTGAGGCCTGGCTCGCGCGCAGCGGTTTCAAGTTGCGGCAGGTTGGCGGCGGACGCGGCTATAGTGC
>CAYGKE010000137.1:0-6466 GCA_964350465.1 uncultured Hyphomonas sp. | reverse complement strand
TCGCTCCCACCCGCCCTCAGATCCGCCCTCACCACAATCAGAAAATATCGTTCAAAATCCACTGGCTGCAGCCGAAAGCTCACCCGGCACCTCCGCCCCGGTCGTAGATGCCGCAGCTGACGCCTTTGCTGCACTCCCCGAACCTTACCAGTCAGCCGATTATGCCCGCGGCAAACGAACCTATAAACTCTGCCAATCTTGCCACACGCTCGCCGAAGGTGGCCAGAATCTCGTCGGGCCGAACCTTTATGGCGTCTTCGGACGACAAATCGGTTCAGTGGAGGGCTTCAATTATTCGTCAGCGGTTCAGGACGCCGATTTTGTCTGGACTCCCGAACAGCTGGACTCCTGGCTCACCAGCCCGCGCGACTTTCTTCCGGGTAACAAGATGAGCTTTGCTGGCGTGCGCCGCGAGGAAGATCGCCTCGGTGTCATCGCCTATATCATGGCTGAAACAGGCTACGCCTCAGAATAGGGGAAACCTCAGAAACGGCGGACTGCCGCGAGAAAGACAGCCTCTTCCTCAAATCGTCCGCCGACTTCCTGACGATAGCCAATTGAATAATCCATCGCACCAGATCGCCAGAGCAACTCGCTCCGCACTTTGTCTGATGAGGCTTTCTCAGATCCGCGCTCCGACCAGAACTGTGTGATAGACCATATGTTTTCGGTCGCCTGCTGTCCGAGGCCGAACTCGACGCGTTGACGCTCGCACCCATCATGGAAACGCCCCGCCAGCTCCGCAAACGTAAATGTTTGCGTCTTGCGCCATTTCCCTGACCAGCCAACGCCCCCACGGGCCTCAAGCCCGATTGTTTCGCAAGTGTTTTGATTGCCGATCGCACCGCCCTGGATCAGCCCGCCCTCCAGCGCACCAACCCAGCCGCCAGACCTGAACATCTGCCGCCGAACAGTCAGCCGGGCACTATCATTGTTGAAATCCGAAGCGCCCTCAAATCTGATCGTCTCGACTTTGGCTGTCAGCGTCCAGACATCAGACAGGCCATATTCGCCATAGCCATCGAACCGCCAGGCATCGGCGCCATCAACCGTTTCGGACGAGACGGCCAGCCGTGTGTAAAGGGCGCCATCCTCCTGCGCCCATGGCGAAGCCGAGGCCAAAGGCCCCGGCATCACCAGTAAACTTGTGAATATACGCCCCCACATGCCGAAACCTTTACAGGCCACGGCACGTAGTGACTAGTCTAAACTAAGACTAGAGCTGGAAGCGAATTTGATCTGACCAGAAGCGCTCAAGACGAGACACCGTCTTGTTCAGTTGGCTGAGATCATCAGGCCGCACACTGGCGGTTGGCTCAAGCGCCGTTGCCTGGCGATCAAACAGATTAACCACACGCTCGCGAACTTTAAGACCACGCTCAGTCAGCCGCAGACGCACCGTCCGTTTGTCTGCCTTGGAGCGGGCCTGGGTCAGATAACCACCCTCTTGCAGCTTCTTGACGTTGTAAGACAGGCTTGTGCCCGCAAATGCACCGCGTGAACGCAGTGTGGAGGCCGGTGTTTCGTCGACACCAATCTCATATAGGAGAAGCGCCTGAACACCCGTCAAATGGCGCTCACCGCCACGCTCGAGGTCATCCTTGACGACATCATGCAGACGGCGATGCGCCTGCTCCAGAAGGGAAAGCGACTTCACGAAAGATTCCGCAACAGTCACAGGTTCGTTCGCAGCTGTCGCTGCGCCATAAGTCATTGTCATTGCCATCACCACTCAACTTTTGTTGTAGTTTGAGCAGAGTTACAGCAATCTTCCTTATATTCCGTTAAGCATGGTCCTTGCCCAAGTACAGATCGTTAACGAATAAGGTAAAAGTGTTATGTTTCTTGGCCGGAACGACTATTCAAAGGCCAATTCGTCCTCACCAAGCGGTTGAAAGTATAAATCCACATCCGCGTCGCTAACCTCTTCCAGGCACGCTGGTGACCAGACCGGATTGTTATCCTTGTCGAAAATCACGGCGCGGACGCCCTCAATGAAATCGTGCGATTGAACTTTTCGCCAGCCAATCCGGTATTCCATCCGCATATTGTCACGAAACGTCTCACAAACCCGGCCCTCGCGAAGCTGACGAAGTGCAACTTTCACCGTTTCAGGTGACTTGCTGAGCAAAATATCTGCCTGCTTGGTCGCCCACTCGCTGCCATCGGCGCGCAAGGCTTCGACGATGTCCTCAGCGCGGTCACCTCTAAAGCACCGATTGATGACTGCCATATGGGGCGCAAAGCTCGCTTCAGCTACGGGCTGCGTAAATTCGGCAAGGATACCATCCAGTGTGTCGCCGGGCGCCTCCTTGAAATCTGTCATAGCGACCTTCGCCTTCAGGGCCGCAAGGCTGTCAGACGGCACGTAATGTGTCGCAACACCGGCCGCGACAGTGTCGCCGCCCTTCAGGCGCGCGCCAGTAAGCGCCAACCAGGTTCCGAGTTCCCCTTCAAGGCGCGGCAGGAACCATCCCCCGCCGACATCCGGAAACAGGCCTATCCCGGTCTCAGGCATGGCAAACAAAGTCCGTTCGGTCGCAACCCGATATGAGCCATGTACCGACAGACCGACACCGCCGCCCATTGTGACGCCGTCAATCACAGCAAGGTAGGGCTTCGGAAAGCTCTCAATCATCGCATTCATACGGTATTCTTCTGCAAAGAAGTTGCGCGCCTCTTTGGCGTCACCCTGCCCGCTCCGCGATAACATGGCGATGTCACCGCCAGCGCAGAAGCCACGCGTGCCCTCGGCATGCTGGACAAGCACAATATGCACGCCCGGATCCTCCTTCCACACCATCAAGGCGTGGAGAATGATCGTGCACATCTCGAAGTTGAGCGCATGCAGGGCGTCAGGACGGTTGAGTGTAATATATCCGACGCCGCCATTTTGGTGAACAAGTACGGGATCTGTCATGTCAGTTGCGATAGCCTCGTGACTGTCATCGATCAATGACCAGAAGCGAATATGCCAGTGCGAACATCATAGTCGGCGGCAATCTCGTAATTTGGATCATCGTCAGAATCGACCATCAGCTGGCCCGCCTTATTAAGAAGACGATGGCAGTCACGTGACAGATGGCGCAGCCGCAGCGTTTTACCAAGCGCCTGGTACTTGCCAGCGAGATCCTCAATGGCCTGAAGCGCAGACTGGTCGACCACGCGCGAACGCATGAAGTCGACGATCACGACCTCCGGGTCATCTTGCGGTGTAAACAGTTCGGCAAATCCATCCGTTGAGCCGAAGAAGAGCGGACCTTCAATCTCGTAAACAATCGCCCCAGGCTCACGGATACTGTCGCGCTTGATGATATGAATACGTTTGGCATTGTTCCAGGCGTACGCGAGCGCCGAGACAATGACGCCGACGACAACGGCGACTGCAAGATCCTGCCAGACTGTGACCGCAGTGACGAGTATGATCACGAACGCATCCATGCGCGGGATCTTCGACATGATGCGAAGGCTCTGCCAGGCGAAGGTCCCGATCACGACCATGAACATCACACCGATCAGGGCCGCGAGCGGGATCTGCTCGATCAAGCCTGACCCGACGAGGATAAAGGCGAGCAAGAATAGTGCTGCTGAAATCCCCGATAGACGCGTGCGCCCGCCCGACTTCACATTGATCATCGATTGGCCAATCATCGCACAACCGCCCATGCCGCCAAAGAAGCCAGTGACAATATTAGAGGCCCCCTGCGCGACGCATTCCTGCGAAGCACCGCCGCGCTTGCCAGTCATCTCCCCAACAAGATTGAGCGTCAGCAGGCTTTCAATCAGGCCAATCGCGGCGAGGATGATCGCATATGGCAATATGATCTGCAGGGTTTCCAGATTTGCCGGCACCATCGGAACATGAAAATCGGGCAGCCCGCCCTTGATTGAGGCGAGATCGCCAACCACCGGCGTGTTCAGCCCGAACCCGATGACAAGTCCGGCGACGACCAGAAGGCCAGCCAGCGGGGCTGGTATAATCTTGGTGACTTTCGGCATGCCCCAGATAATCAGCATGGTCAGCCCTACCAGAGCCAGCATGATCACCAGCTCCCCTGCCGGTAACCATGGCCCGGCCCAGTTGAAGCCATGCCCGCTATGGTCGCCGCCCGCCGGTTGAAACTGCGTTAGCTGCGCGAGAAAAATCACGATCGCCAGCCCATTCACAAAACCAAGCATAACCGGATGCGGCACCAGCCGGATAAACTTCCCCAGTTTGAAGATACCTGCGCTCACCTGCAGCAAGCCCATCAGGACAACAGTGGCGAAAAGGTACTCAACACCATGCTGGGCAACCAGCGCCACCATAACGACAGCAAGCGCGCCGGTGGCACCCGAGATCATTCCCGGACGCCCGCCGAATATGGCTGTAATCAGTCCAACCAGAAATGCAGCATAGAGACCGACAAGCGGCTCGACCCCGGCAACAAAAGCAAAAGCAACCGCCTCGGGCACCAGCGCTAGCGAGACTGTTAGTCCGGCCAATAGTTCAATCTTGATCCGGTTGGGTGTGAACGTATCACGTTGTGTGCTTGCCCAACTGGACAGGTTCAGGCGACCAGCAAATTCTGCGAGAGGAGTCTGGGCCATGTTTTGTCTATCTCTTTGTCGATCATGTTATCTAGGCGCGGTCGGTATCGGGTTTCGCCTAAACAGGCCACCCCAAGCGGCAGCATGGCTGCGATGACAGAGACAGGCGAATTAGCCTCAGTGCTTGCTCTCAAGCCATTCTGGAGTAAATTGTTACGTACATATCGCGAAAAGGCGTCGGAAAGCTCCCGTTATTATGTCAGACCTCCCCCCCGGATATGTGATCAACAAGGCTGTCGCTGCCGACGTGCCAGCGATGATCGCTGCCGACCGGGCGGCGTCTGTCCTGTTCGAGCCAACCGGCTTGCTCGAGCCGAGCGCCCTGCATGACACGGTGCCAGCAGATGTATTCAAGCACGCCTTACCGCTGGGTCATGTCCATGTCGCGCGCAATGAGTCTAAAACGCCGATTGGGTTTACCCTGACCAGTGAGCGAAGCGGCACGCTTTACCTTGACCAGATCAGCGTGGATCCTACGTATGGAAAGCAAGGAATTGGCCGCGCGCTATTGATCAGGGTCATTCAGGATGCCGAGGATCGATCTCTTCCCAATGTGACTCTCTCGACCTTCCGCGACCTGCCATGGAACGGCCCCTTCTATGCCTCTATGGGGTTCAAAGAGATTGCACGTCCGAAGCTCGAGCCATTCATGCTGGAGATCGAGCAAGCGCAACGTGACTTTATGGATGTCAGCCATCGCTGCTTCATGCGCCGAAAAGTGCGCCGCCCCCTGTTCAGGTTCCGCCGCACAGCGTAAAGCCAGCCTGTGACTGCTACAGGTTCGACCATGACTGATATGCCCGCCCGTTCTTTCCCTGCGACGCGCCTGCGCCGAGTGCGCCAGGCCGGATGGATCCGCAACCTGACAAGAGAGACGGCGCTGACACCGTCCGACTTGATCTGGTCGGTTATTGTACATGATGGAAATGAGGCGCGTATCCCGGTTAGCGCGATGCCGGGCGTCGATCGGCTAAACGTCACTGAAGCCGCGCTCGCTGCAAAGCGCGCGAAGGCGCTTGGCATACCGGCAATTGCGATCTTCCCGCATATCGACCCGGCGCTGAAGGATAAGGATGGCCGCGAGAGCCTCAACCCCGATGGGCTTGTGCCGAGCGTAATCAAAGCCATGAAAGATGCCGCGCCAGAAGTCGGCGTGATCTGCGATGTCGCGCTCGACCCCTTCACCAGTCACGGTCATGACGGTTTGATCGACGAGGCTGGCTATGTCCTCAATGACGAAACGACAGCAGTCTTGGTCGAGCAAGCGCTCGTGCAGGCAGAAGCCGGCGCAGATGTCGTCGCTCCGTCGGACATGATGGATGGGCGGATCGGCGCAGTTCGTGCAGCGCTTGAAGCCGAAGGCTTCAGCAACACGATGATCCTGTCCTATGCCGCAAAATATGCCAGCGGCTTTTACGGGCCATATCGTGAAGCCATCGGATCGGCGGCCGCGCTGATCGGCGACAAAAAGACCTATCAACAAGATCCCGCCAATAGTGACGAAGCGCTGCGCGAAGTTGCCATGGACATCTCCGAAGGCGCCGACATGGTCATGGTCAAGCCCGGCATGCCCTATCTCGACATCGTGCGCCGCGTGTCCGAGACATTTGCCGTGCCGACCTTCGCGTTTCAGGTCTCTGGCGAATATGCGATGATCCAGGCCGCCGCACAGAATGGCTGGATCGACGGCGAGCGCGTCATGCTCGAAAGTCTGATCGCGTTCAAGCGCGCCGGTGCCAGTGGTGTCGTTACCTATTTTGCCGAACGCGCAGCTGAGAAGTTGGGTTAGTTCTCCCAGCACTTGCGACCGCCCAGCGCGATGACTGGTCGGTGGTTTGATCAAATTGTGCTTTGGAGAGACTGAGGCGGGTCGGAG
>CAYGKE010000136.1:0-6690 GCA_964350465.1 uncultured Hyphomonas sp. | reverse complement strand
GTTGAGGGCAATCGGTGTGAACAGGACGGCGGTCGCTGCATTGCTCAGCACATTGGTCAGGATCGCCACCGCCAGGAAGATTGCCGACAGCACCGCCAACGGGCCAAACGGCGAGGCAGCGCCGACCACCACTTCGGCAATCATCTGCGCCGCGCCGGTCATTTCCAGCGCTGTGCCCATGGCGAGCGCGGCGGCAATGATCAGATAGATCCGCAAGTCGAGCGAACGACTGGCCTGTCTTGTGTTCAGGCATTGCAGCAGGATCATGCCAGTCGCTGCCAGCACCGATGCCAGCGTAATGCTGATAAAGCCGATCGCGGCACTGACCACCATGCCAGCAGTAATCGCCCGCGCCATTTGCGCTTTAGCGGTGGTTGGAAATTCCGTCTGCGACCATTCCAGCAGGATGATATCCCGGCTCGTGCGTAAATTGCGGAACGCCCCGACCGGGCCATAGAGGAGCAGTGTATCGCCGGCCTCGAGGCGGATTTCGCCAAGTTTGGAGCGGATCATCCTCGAGCGGCGCTGGATACCCAGTGTCACCGCATTGGTCAGGCGGCGGAAGCCCAGCATCTCGACCGTGCGGCCCGCCATGCGTGAGCCGGGCGCGATCACCGCCTCGACCAGGCCGAGCTGCGATTCGCCGGCTTCTTCGTCTTCGTCAGTGACATTGCTGCTCCAGATGTCCTGCAACAGGCTCGGTTTGGCAGCCAGCAAGTCGGTCAGGGCCTGACGGGTCGCGGCAACAATCACCAGATCCCCGGGCTGCAGGGTCAGTTCATCGTAGGGTGGCAGGATGGCGTGCTCGCCGCGCTGGATCATCCGCACGGTCATATTGGTCAGTTTCGGGAACATGCCTGCAATTGCATGTGCACCATCCAGAAAATGTCCTGGGGTCACTTCGAATTGCGCGACGAACTGTTTGCCGGATGTCGCAATAGTCTCAGCGGCCCCGGCGCGCGATGGCAGGAACCATGACGAGAAAAGCAGCAAATAGACCATGCCGACACCGGCCAGCATCAGGCCCATGCTTGACTGTTCAAAAAAGCCAAGCTCCGTGCCGGTCAGCCGGGCATAGGCATCCGCCGCGAG
The DNA here is from genome assembly GCA_964350465.1 of uncultured Hyphomonas sp. Taxonomy (GTDB): domain Bacteria; phylum Pseudomonadota; class Alphaproteobacteria; order Caulobacterales; family Hyphomonadaceae; genus Henriciella. The sequence continues at coordinate 5,598 of CAYGKE010000136.1, read as the reverse complement.
CAGGTTGGTCGATGTCCCGATCAAGGTCGTCATGCCAGCAAAAATCGAGACAAAACTCAGCGGCATCATCAGTTTTGACGTCGACGCCCCCATGCGCGCTGCGATTGCGGACATGATCGGCAGGAACATGATGACGATGGGTGTGTTATTGGTGAAAGCGCTGGTGACAAATACAGCGCCGAAGGCGGCCAGCAGGGTCAATCGGGGGTGGCGATCATAATTGCGGACAAGCGCCTTGGTCGGGCCTTCCAGCGCGCCGGTCTGGAACAGGCCCTGACCAACAACCAGAAGCGCCATGATCGTGATCAGGGCCGGATTGGCAAAGCCTGACAGCAGATCGCCGCTGGTAATAGGTGCGCCGCTCGTCGATGTCGCACCGGGAATCGAAAACAGCAGCAGCAGGCCGGCAATGATACCGACAGAGACAATCTCCATCGACCAGCGGTCCATCATGTAGAAGACAATTGCGGCGATCACCGCCAACAGACTTGCCCACATCGGCCAATGGGCAAGTATTTCAAGCGTCGTCATGGGGTCCGTCACGGCTCCTGAAATAAGTCTATGCTGTCGGCGATTTAGGCCCCAGCCACAAGACTATGGAGATACGGCGGTTCGCTGGCAAGTGCGGAGCATCTTGCAATAGGGGTCGGGTGTCGGAAAGTCCCGAAACACCCTGAATTCTCTGCGAATTTACGCCGGCGGCCTCGAGAATGCGCCGGGCCGAGTTGGCGCGGTCAGCAGAAAGTTCCCAATTGGAATAACCCGGTGTCTCGCTTGGAAAACTGTCCGTGTGCCCCTCAATTGTAATTGGCAAGCCCAAAGGCGCGACGGCGCTTCCTGTGACTTCGACAAGGCGCCGCCCGGATGCGTTCAGCCGGCCGTCTCCGGTCTCGAACAGGGGCCTGATTGCCATATCGGTAAGGTCAATACGCACCAGGTTTGGTTCAGCGGTCACGACCACGCTAGCACCAAAACCAGCCAGACCTGCGTCACTGCGGATGGTCTCTGCCAATGTTTCTGCGCGCAGGTCAGGGGCAGGGGTTTCGGCGGCGGTGAATTCAGCTTCGCCGCCAAATTGCCGGGCAAGTTCTGCTTTGTCTTCACTGGAGACGCCGTGCACGATCCACATGACGAGGAAAAAAGCGCACAAGGCAGTCAGGAAGTCGGCATAGGCCAGCTTCCAATTGCCCAGCTTGCGGGCTGGCGCGGCGGGCCTTCTGCCCGCAATGCGCCGGAATGAGTTAGCATAAGCCATATCTTTCCCGTCCGGCCGTTCTGGCCGTGCTACCGTCATTACGGCAACAGGGTGAATATCGGTTGAGATTATGGGCTTGGTTTTCCATGAAATTTGATCAATCTGGTTCAAATCGCAATCCTGAGGGGTAAGGCATGGCAAGAGCGGCGTTTCTTGGTCTCGGCGTAATGGGTGGGCCGATGGCCGGGCATCTCGACAAGGCTGGGCACACAGTCACGGTGTGGAATCGCACCGCGAAAAAGGCCGCGGCCTGGGCCAAGCAGCATCGCGGGCAAAGCGCCGCCACGCCCGCAGATGCGGTTTTCGGGGCCGAGTTCGTTTTCCTCTGTCTCGGCGATGACCCTGATGTCGAGTCTGTTTATAACGACCTGGAGCCAAGCATTGGCGGTGGCATGGTGATTGTCGATCATACCACGGCCAGCGCCGGGATTGCGCGGCTGCTGTCCAAGCGCTCTGCTGTCAAGGGCACAGCTTTCCTAGATGCGCCGATCTCTGGCGGGCAGTCTGGCGCCGAGCGCGGTCAGTTGACCGTCATGTGCGGCGGTGACCGTGCTGCCTTCGACAAGGCCAGGCCGGTAATGTCAGCCTATTCCAAATCCATGACCCTGATCGGCGATAGCGGCGCTGGCCAGCTGGCCAAGTCCGTCAACCAGATTTGCATTGCCGGGATCGTGCAGGGACTTGCGGAGGGGTTGCATTTTGCCGACGCGGCAGGTCTCGATATTGATCAGGTCATCGCCGCGATTGGCGGCGGCGCAGCGCAAAGCTGGCAGATGGATAATCGCTGGCAGACCATGCGCGATGGCCAGTATGAGCATGGCTTTGCCGTCGACTGGATGCGCAAGGACCTGCGCATCGCCCTCGATACAGCGCGGCAGACCGGTGCCAGCCTGCCGCTCACAGCCATGGTCGATCAATACTATGCCGACGTGCAAGCCATGGGCGGCGCGCGCTGGGATACGTCCAGCCTGCTCGCGCGCATGGGGCGCAAGAAGGATCGCAAGTGACCCCGCTACAGATTGCTGATGCCGTCGGCGTTTTTGTCTTTGCCTTGAGCGGCGGACTGGCGGCCTCTCGGCGTGGCATGGACTTTTTCGGCATTCTGGTTGTCTCGCTCCTGCCGGCAATAGGCGGTGGCACCCTGCGTGACCTCCTGCTTGATCGTCCGGTCTTCTGGTTGGCCGAGACCAGCACCATCCTGATCGGTCTGGCGGGCGGTATCGCCTCTTTCCTGCTGGGCGAGCGCATTGCCCGCTTCAAAACGCTTGTCTGGTTTGATGCCATGGGGCTTGCCCTGTTTTGCGTGATCGGTGCGCAAGCTGCCCACGCCTTGGGATATGGTCCGATTGTCGTCATCATGATGGGCACAATCACCGCGAGTTTTGGCGGGTTGTTGCGGGATGTGGTGTGCAATGAAGTCCCGCTGATCCTGCGCGAGGACATTTACGCGACGGCCGCCCTGATCGGCGCCGCCACGTTCTGGACCGGGACATATTTCGGCCTCTCGATCACACTTGCCATGGTGCTTGGCGGCGTGACCGCCTTTGCCATTCGCGCGGCTGTGATTACGCTCAAGACGATCAAGCCGAAACGGCTGCTGCCGTTTCGCAAGAAAGACGAGGGAAGCTAAGCCGTGCGCCGTCTCGATATCCATATGCGCCATGGCGACAGCATGGATACTGTGCTGCGCGCTATCCAGGCGGCAGACCCGATTGACTATATGGTCATCCCGGTCGAGCAGCAGGATCGCCGCTGCGTTTCTGTCTTTCTTCGCGATGGCTCCGGCCAAATGCTGATGGACAATCTACAGACCGTACTTGAGGATGAGCGCGATTGGCGAATAACGCTATCGGCCATTGAAGCCACAGTTCCGCAACTTGAAGATCCGGATCCAACAAAGGATCGCACGCAAGAGCGCAAACAGGCGATGCGTGAGGAAATTTATACCGACGTCATCAAGGGCGCGAAGCTCGACCGCGATTTTCTCATCCTCGTCATACTCTCGACCATCGTTGCTGCGATTGGTCTTCACTCCAACAGCGTCGCAGGCGTGATCGGTGCAATGGTGATTGCTCCCCTGCTTGGGCCGATCCTTGGCTTCTCGCTTGGCGCGGCACTAGGCGACCAGAAACTCCTTTTCGGGTCGGGCAAGACTCTACTTGTTGGCATCGCGCTGGCGCTGGTCTGCGCCGTCCTGATTTCGCTGGTCCTGCCGCTCGACTTCGAAAGCCGTGAGCTGATGTCACGCGCTGAGGTGCGGCTGGACGGCATGGCGCTCGCGATTGCTGCTGGCAGCGCCGCTGCGCTGTCCATGGCCCGCGGCGAAGGCTCGACCCTGGTCGGTGTCATGGTCGCCGCCGCGCTTCTACCACCGGGGGCCGCAGTTGGTCTGTTCGCCGGTCATGGCGAATGGGCGCTCGCCTCTCGGGCTGGTCTGCTGCTTTCGCTGAATGTTGCCAGCCTCGTCCTGTCGGCCCTCGTGGTCTTCCGGGTGCGCGGTATCCAGCCGCGCAAATGGCTGGCGCGCAAAGATGCTGCGCGCGCCGTCACCGTCAATATCGGCCTCTCGGCTGCTCTGCTTGTCGCCGCGATTGTCCTGATCGTTGTCCTCGATCTTGGGTCAACCGTTTCAATCGGCTAGGCTGCCACCAAGGGAGATACAGACATGGCCAAGGCAAAGAACAAGACCCAGGCAACAAAGACCGATCCAGCCGATTTCATCGCAACGATCGAGCCAGAAAAGAAACGTGCCGATGCCAAGGCACTGCTTAGCCTGTTCAACAAGGTCACTGGTCTTGAGCCAGTTATGTGGGGGCCATCGATCATTGGTTATGGCCGCTATCACTACAAGTATGAAAGTGGCCGCGAGGGCGAGTTCCTGATGACAGGGTTTAGTCCGCGCAAGACAAGCCTGACGCTCTACATCATGCCGGGCTACGAATTCGGCAATATGCCGGACAAGCTGAAACGTCTCGGCAAACATAAGCTCGGCAAATCCTGCCTCTATATCAACAAGCTGGACGACGTGGATCAGGATGTCCTTGCCGAGATCATCACTGCCGGGGTCGAGGATATGCGCGCCCGATACGAGACCTGGGATCGCTGAGCGACGGTCTGACTGTGTTAAGCGCGCTGCAGTAAGCACCGTTTTATGATCCACAACACGGCAACGCTAAGATATTGATCCTGCTCTTGTTTCTTGACGGCGTTCGGCATTGATGGAACATTAACCATACTTAACCTGTACAGTTTCTCCTCCCGGAGCCTGCGCATCAGCATGAGCGCGGGGTAATGCCTAATGGCCGACCCTGACCTGCTCGACCCACGCTGATGTTTTCGCCACCAATGCCACCCGTCAATGGGTGGTCATCTTAGGGAGAGACTTATGACTTTTAACCCAAAACGATTTTTGACCATTGCCTGCGCGGCAACGGCCCTGGCGTCCTGCGCGACAGCGCAAGAAACGACTGAGGCGGCGGCGCCTGAGTCAGGTGCTGCACCCCTGCAAGCCTATTATTCCTTCTCGACAACAAAAGCCTCCGCAGTGGTTGGTGCCTTTGACGCCCTGGTGGCCGAATGCGGTGATGATATTCCAGCTGAGATCAGCATCTATTCGGAACTCTTCAATGGGCCGGACCGGACCACGCATACGGTTAGTTTCACTTATCCTGATGCTGCAGCGTTGGAGAAAACTGGCGAAGCCTTCCGGACCTGTCCGGGGTCGGCCGCCTTCTATGAGACGATCTACGCTTCGATCAAGCCCGGTTCAAATGTGTTGTCAGAGGGCGTCTATGGCGGCGGGGATCCTTCTGCAGATCAAGCTTTCATGGTCTTCCAGATGAGCATCTCTGATGAAGCAGTGTATGCGGCTGCGTTCGCAGAGATGATGGAAGCCAATGCTGCTTCCGGCGATTTACCTGGATCGTATGGGGTGGCGCGTTTGATCAATGTTGCCGACGGGCTGACCCATTTTGCCTATATTGGCGCGCCAGACGTGGCCACTCTTCTGGCCGCGAACAAGGCGCTGGGTGCGGACCAGAATGCGGCCCGCGCGGCATTTAACGATGCAGTGGCGGATATCCGCAAGATGCACAATTCGCGCATCACCGTGCGCGTCAAAGATTATACGAAAGAGTAAGACGAAACCCATGAGCGGGCTTTGGCGTCGAACAGATGCCAAGGCCTGCTTTGGTGTGAGCTAGCGTCGTAAATCCAGACGTCTATCCCCGCCATTGCCCCAGCTATTGCGGGCATTGTGGCCTCAGCCATCCGACCGGGTGGTCGCTGACCCTATACTGAGCCTCGATTGACCCCTGATTGAGCCTGTCTGGACCCCATGATCT